>JALEHA010000266.1 GCA_022763315.1 Algiphilus sp. | reverse complement strand
TGTCCTGCGCTGTGGTCAGCGCCGGCGCGCCCAGCTCTCCGGCCTGGAAGGCGCGCTGAGTCAAGGCGAAGTTCTCGCGCGCAGCGGCCACCACCTCGTCGCTCATGGCCTGCACCCGCTGTCTTGCGGCCTGCATACCACTGAGCGCGGACAACACCTGCAGCCGGACCTGGCGCTCCAGGGTTTCGCGGTCGAGGCGCGCCGCATCCAGGCCGGCGATGGCTTGCTGGCGCTCCCCGCCGTAGCGGTGAAGCACCGGAAGGGGCAGGGAGACGCCGCCACCGGCAATGCGCGCCCCTTCCTCTTCTTGGTAGAAGCCGAAGACCGTGAGATTGGGGATGACCTGGCGGCGAGCGAGCTGAAGCTCCTCGCGCGCCGCCGCCACGCGCGATGCGGCAGCCGCGAGGTCGTCGCGCTGGGCGACCGCGCGCTCGATCAGGACCTGCTTGTCCGGCATTTCCGGCGCCGTGGGCCTCAGCCGGCCTTCGAGCTGCAGCGGTGCATCCGGTGCCAGCGCTAGCAGCTCGCGCAGCCGGATACGGGCCTGCGCCCGTTCCGACTGCGCGCGCGCAAGCAGCGCCCTGGCGCGCCCCGCACCAATGCGGGCGACATTGGCCTCCATGCGCGTGCCCTGACCCGCATCGAGACGGCGCTGCGCGTAGTCGGCAAGGTCGCGGTTGACGGCCACCACCTCTCGCGCGGTGGCCACGGCGCGCTCCGCCACGACCGCATCGAGAAAGGCGGCGCGCACGCGCGAACGCATGGCAACCTGCAGAAACCGCAAGTCGGCTTCATCGCCGCTCAGTCGCGCCTGCGCGGCGCGCTGGCGCAGCCCGCCCTGCCCGGCGATCCAGAATTCCTGGCTCAGGCGGATGCCGATATCGGTGCTGGCCGATCCGTCCCGTGGATCGCGATCGGCAGCCTCGAGCCCGAGTTGGGGGTTGGCGGGCACCGCACGCTCGGCATGGACCAGCGCACCCTCGCGCTGGCGCAGCCCGATGCGGGCGGAAATCAGTGTGGGGTTGTTGCGCTCGGCCCAGTCCAGGGCCTGGTTCAAATCAAGTGGTGACGGCGGCTGTGCTGCAGCCGCCCAGCAGGGCGCGCCGGCCAGCAACAGGCCGGCAAGGCGCATCAATCGGAATGCCATCGTGTGTCCTCATCGCGAAAAGCGGTCGCGCCGCGCTTGGCGCGACGCGTTACGGGCGAATAAGGCTCAGGCGATGGGCGGTGTGAAGGGCGGTTCGAGCGCCGGCGGCCGTATCCCGGCGGGGACTGTTGCGTGATAGTCCCCGGCGGGCACGGAAACGAAGAGCGGGATATTGCTCGTCAGTGCCACTAGATGGGCCGAGGCGTGACAGCAATGATCACAGCCCGAGACGAGTTTTCCGCCCTCTGCGTGCGCGTGCGCCTCGGCAACCGTGCTGTCGTGCTCAACCGGCAGATCGAGATGCGCAGACCACGCCACCCCGCTCAGCAATACGCTGAGCGCGACGAGCATCGCCATGGTGGGCAGAAAAGAATTGCGCATTTCTACATTGTAGCAGCGCTTCCGCCAGCCCTGCTCGTTAGCTGCGACACGCGTTACTCCCCAGCCATCGACGGGCCGGGGCGCGGACGCGTCTCAGTCGTCTAACGGCGCGAAGGACTGCATATAGGAATTGTTTTCGTGGTGCTCTATGCGGATCTAGCCGCAAGCGCTGAGCCTTCAGCAAAAATTTCTGGCCTTCTCGGGAAACCGATTGTGGGACATGCGCCAGGTACAGCGATTGCGCGCTATTTCGACGGCCTTATCATTTACTGCACACAGGCGGTTGCGGCGAAGGCGGTTTGGTGGGCCCACCAGGATTCGAACCTGGAACCAAAGGATTCACGCGATCCAGCGGTTTCCCGCGGCGTGGACTATCTCTTCACCCTCGGCATCACCCGGTGGGGTGCGGGACGCTCTAGCCTGTCATTAAGGACACTGGAGCCCTCAGGTAGTCTCTGCACCTTCCGGTGGTGTACCACCGGCTTGGCTCAGGATGGCCGTCGCAGATGCGGTGCGGTTCCCCTGAATTCATCCCGTTCTCATCCACCTGTCACCAGGTGGCGACACCATTGTGATGAGTCCTCTGCTCTAACCGTTGAGCTATAGGCCCTGAGCGGCGAAGAGTAGCAGCCAACCTTCCTTGTTGCATCTCGAAAAGATTATGCTCTTGTTATGAAAGCCAAGATGTGCTGCGTCATCTGTGGGACGGAGCTGAGTGGTCGTCAAAGGCAGTTTTGCTCTCGTGCCTGCAAGAACCGGGATACGAACAAGCGTCATCAAAGCTATGCCGCCCAAAATGCACGCGGCATCCTAAGGAAACGGTGGCTAATCAATGCCCTTGGGGGAGCGTGTTCCCAATGCGGCTACTCGCGCAGTCTTGCGGCACTGGCGTTTCATCATGTCAACCCCGGCGACAAGGCCTTTTCTCTCGATATCCGTTCCCTATCCAACCGTTCGTGGTCGGAAGTAGAGCGCGAAGCAAAGAAGTGCGTGGTGCTTTGTGCCAACTGCCATGCTGAGCTGCATTTTCCAGAACGACTGGCGTTATCGCCGAGTAATCCAACCGAGATCACCAATGGCTAAGTCGCGCACGTGTCTGCAAGAAGGTTCCGTGAGGGCGTTGCATCGACACGCTTGCCCCATCCTTTACAATCCCGCGCCTCCGATTCCCTAAAGACGACCCGCCTCATGGCCTCCGTAGCCCAAGAGGTCGCCCGCCGCCGGACCTTTGCGATCATCTCGCATCCGGACGCGGGTAAGACCACGCTGACCGAAAAAATCCTGCTCTTCGGTGGCGCCATTCAGATGGCGGGCACGGTGAAGGGGCGCAAGTCCGATCGCCACGCCACCTCGGACTGGATGAAGCTTGAGCAGCAGCGCGGCATTTCGGTGACCACCTCGGTCATGCAGTTTCCGTATCGCGACAAGATCATGAATCTGCTCGATACGCCGGGGCACGAGGACTTCTCGGAGGATACCTACCGCACGCTGACGGCGGTGGACTCGGCCTTGATGGTCATCGACGCGGCCAAGGGTGTGGAGCCGCGCACGATCAAGCTGATGGAAGTCTGCCGTCTGCGCGATACGCCCATCATCACCTTCGTCAACAAGCTCGATCGCGAGGGCCGCTCTCCGCTGGAACTGCTCGACGAAATCGAGAAGGTGCTCGGCCTCGCCTGCGCGCCCATCACCTGGCCAGTGGGCATGGGGCGCGAATTCAAGGGCGTCTACCACCTGCTGGAGGATTGCTTCTACCTCTACAGCGGCACCAATGACCGCGTGTCCGACATCGAGACCATCCAGGGTCTGCACGCTGAAGGCATCCGCGAGCGACTGGGACGTCCTTATGAGCAGCTGCTCGAAGAGATCGAACTGCTGCAGATGGCGGGCACCGAATTCAATCTGGACGACTACCGCGTGGCCAAGCTGACCCCGGTGTTCTTCGGCAGTGCCATCAATAATTTCGGCGTATCCGAGCTGCTCGACGGCTTTGCGGAATGGGCGCCCCCACCGCAGCCGCGCGAGGCAGAACCGGCACCGGTGCCGGCCGACGCGGGCTACTTCTCCGGCTTCGTGTTCAAGATCCAGGCGAACATGGATCCCAAGCACCGCGACCGCGTGGCCTTCATGCGCGTCTGCTCCGGCGTCTACGAGCGTGGCATGACCCTGCACAGCGTGCGCATCGGCGCGCCGGTGCGGGTGTCCAGTGCGCTCATCTTCATGGCCTCCGACCGCGAGCAGGTGGACCGCGCCTATCCCGGCGACATCATCGGTCTGCACAACCACGGCACGATCGCCATCGGGGATTCCTTCTCCAGCGGTGACCCGGTGACCTTCACCGGGATTCCGGTCTTTGCGCCGGAGTTGTTCCGCCGCGTGGTGCTGCGCGACCCGCTCAAGGCCAAGCAGCTCAACAAGGGGCTCGACCAGCTCTGCGAAGAAGGCGCGACGCAGGTGTATCGGCCATTGACCAACAACGACATCATCCTCGGCGCGGTGGGTGTGCTGCAGTTCGATGTGGCCCAGCAGCGGCTACGGGACGAGTACGGCGTGGAATGCAGCTTCGAGGGCATCAGCGTGCATACCGCGCGCTGGGTGCACGCACCCGACAAGAAGACCCTGGACAGCTTCCGCAACAAGAATGAGCAGCGCCTGGCCTTCGACCATGGTGGTTATCTGGTCTATCTGGCCTCCAGCCGCGTGAATCTTCAGATGGCGGAGGAGCGCAACCCCGAGATCACTTTCTCCGATACGCGCGAGCAGCGCTTCGGGAGCAGCTAGCCCGGCTCAGACCCGGAG
>JALEHA010000050.1 GCA_022763315.1 Algiphilus sp. | reverse complement strand
AGCCCGGCTTGCTGTGGTCGATGGTGGTGTCCGAGGGGCTGGTCGCGCTGGCTTATTTTTCGATTCCGATCGCGCTGCTCTTCTTCCTGCGGCGGCAGCCCACCATCCGCTATCGCGGTGTTTTCCTGCTGTTCAGCGCCTTTATCTTTTTCTGCGCGCTGACGCATGTGATTGGCATCGTCAATATCTGGGTGCCGCTGTATCGCGTGGAAGTTGCCCTCATGGTGATAACGGCAGCCGTCTCCATCGCCACCGCCTTGATGCTATGGCCCCTGCTGCCCAGGGCGTCTCAATTTCTCAGCGAGCAAGAGGCCATGCGGGAACAAATGCGCGAGGCCAATCTGCGCTTGCAGCAGGCGTTGAACGAAGTGGCCGAACGCAACGTGGCGCTGGATCGGCGTCGACGCGAGAGCGAGGAACTCAGCCGACTGGAGGTCGTCATGCAGTCGTGCTTGACGCTGGGGGAAACCCGGCTGCCGGTGCGCAGTACGGCGCAATGTCTGTTTCCGTCGGCGTCCGGCGCTCTGTATCTGATCAATGCGTCGCGCAATTATCTGGAGCGCGTCAGCGACTGGGGGACCGCCAGCATGGGCGGAGGCGTTATCGGCATGGAGGATTGCTGGGCGCTGCGTCAGGGGCGCCGCGCCGTGTTGCACCTGGACAACGAGAATGCCATTCGCTGCCGCCACATCGATCCGGAAATGCACACCGGGCAGTCGTGGTGCATTCCGATGAGCGCGCAGGGCGAATTGCTCGGATTCATGACGCTGTACGTCCCGGATGCCCTCCATCGGGACGACGCCTGCCCGAGCGGGGAGGCGGCAGAAGCGCTGCTCAATGAATTCGCCGACCGCGTCAGCGTCAATCTGGCCAATATCCGCCTGCGTGAGACGTTGAGCCGGCAGTCGGTGCGCGATCCTTTGAGTGGCTTATTCAATCGCCGCTATCTTGAGGAGACCCTAACCCGCGAAATGGCGCGTGCCGAACGCGACGGCACCAGTTTCGCCCTGCTCATGGTCGATATCGATCACTTCAAGTCCTTCAACGACCAGCACGGCCATGCGCTGGGCGATTGGGTGATCAAGCGGGTGGCGGATATGCTGCGCGAGCAGCGCCGCGGAGGCGATGTGACCTGTCGCTATGGCGGGGAGGAATTCGTGATTGCGCTGTTCGAAACCACGGCCGAGGATGCCGTCGAGCGCGCCGAGGCCCTGCGTGCCGCCATCCAGACCATCCGGTTGCCAGCGCCCTACGAGGGCGAGCCGGGCATCACGATCTCCATCGGTATGGCAGCATTTCCCACCCATGGAACCACCCAGTCCGAGTTGCTCGCGGCCGCGGACGGGGCTTTGTATGCCGCAAAGCGTAGTGGCCGCAATTGCGTGGTGGTGGCCACAACGCCGACCCAGGAACCACCGGAAACCTCGCCCGCCGCAACGCCTGGCGCAGTACCGCGGCTGGTGATGGGTCAGCAGGCGGGCTAGCCGGGCGACCTTGCTTCTCCGCTAGGGCCGCTGCGCCCGGCACCAGTCGGTCAGATGGGGGGTGACCGCATCGGGCTTTCGGGCCCAGCGGTAGTGGTCCGCTCGGGTCCCAAGCGTCGCGGCGTCGAGTGCAGTCTCGCTGTGTCGGGCATGCGCCATTTTCTCGGTGACGGCACGGCAAGCGGCGAGGGGCGCGAAAGGATCATCGGTCATGCGCAGGGTCAGCACCGGACCCGCGTATTGCGCGACGCCGGCTTCCAGGTCCTCGTCGATGCCTTCGGCCGCATAGCGACCGCAGTAGGCGAGCCGGCTCCATTCCCGCATCAGCCGGCGCGGCTGGCGTCCGCCAAATCCGAGGCGGTCGCCAGGGAAGTAGCCCAGCACCGTATTGCACACCGGGATGAGCAGACGCAGCACGTCGATGCGCAGGCGCGCGCGGGCGTCGAAGGCACCACGCCACGGCAGCCCACAGGCGAGCAGCACGAGTCCGTCGATGGCGAAACCCAGACGACCGGCGCTCATGGCGGCGAGGTGACCGCCGAGGCTGTGTCCGGCGAGCCACACGGGCAGTCCGTCCTTCGCCGCATGCAGCGGACGCAGCGCGGAGGGGATGTCTTCGTCGAGCAGCTCGCGAAAGCCGAAATCGCATCCGCGGCCGGCACGCAGCGGGCTGTCGCCGCTGCCGCGGAGTTCCAGGGTGTGTGTCTCAAGACCGGCCTTGGTCAATTGTTCCGCGAGTGGGTCGTAGTAGCCGGCGGGCACGCCCAGAGCGGGCAGGAGCAGCAGACGGCCCAGGGCGGGCGGTGGCCCCGGCCGATGCCGGACGATGACGCCTTCGGGCTTGGCCGCCGTGTGGGGGGAATCAGTCATGACGTGGCCCTGTTGTCAGTGCGCCGCGGTCACCCCTGGGGAGAATCCGGCGCAGACGATGACGCAGCATGGCGGCTGCCACCGCCGCAGGCGTGCGCGTCCGCTGCGGGCGTGCCATGAGCGCACCCGCGCAATTCGGACATTGATGGGCCAGTACCCTTGCGCATCCCGGGCAGAAGGTGCACTCGAAGGAACAAATGTAGGCGGAATCTTCCCAGCCGAGGGCATGGTTGCACTGCTGGCATTGCGCTTTCATTTTGAGCATGGCGGATACCGTCCCTCTAGCGGTGGGTGGGAATCAACAGCGCGCGCACTAGCACGGCAAGCGCAAGGAGCACCAGGCCGACGATGTCGGCGCGGACGATACGTTGCACGGCGGCGTCGTGGGGCCCGGCGCCCGCCATCCACAAAAATCCCGCCATCGAGATCAGTGCGGCGATACACGCCAGCGGTTGCAGGTTGGGCCGAAAGGCGGAAAGCACCAGGAATGACCCCAGCAGCGCAAACAGCAGTGCGCGGTGCCGAAGCAGCAGCAACAGCGTGGGGGTCTCCGGGGCGACGCCATAGAGCTGCTGCAGTCGCGTGGGGGACCATGCGCCGAGGGCGGGGATCAGGTGAATGACGCCGATGGCCACCAGCAGGCCGCTGACGATCAGGGAGGGGGAGAACATCGGGTTGCTCCGTCGGACGGTGGACAGTTGCCAGCCTGACCCAATGCACACGCGCCGGCCTTAACATTTCTCAAGCGTGGCCTTGATGCGGCTGAGAGACTCCGGCGCGATACCGAGATAGGAAGCGACGTGGTAGGCCGGTGTGCCGGCGACGATCTCCGGCTCCATGTGGGTGCGATAAAAGGCATAACGCTCCGTGGCGTTGCGGGATTGCAGCATATGCAGGCGCCGCTGCAGCGCACGGAAGTGGCGCTCTGCCAGCTCGCGCCGCATGCACTCTGCGAGCAGACCAGGGTGGTCGCGGCAGAAAGCACGAAAACGCACCCAGAAGCCGGCGCCGTCGGAGAGGGCCTGGAGGGCTTCGTCCGCCGGGCGCTGGTCAAGAAAGCTCCGGTAAGGCAGCGCAGCGGCGGGGGCACTCAGCAGTCGAAGATTGATCTCCCGGCTGCCGTGTACGTAGTAGCAGCGGATAAGGCCCTCAGTCAGCAGCACCAGATCGTCCGTGGCGTCGCCGAGCTGGAAGAGGTGGTCCCCTGCGTTGAACTGGCAGCGCCGGAAATAGGGCAAAAGCGGGCTGAAATCGACTGGGGCCATGTCCAGCCACTGCCCCAGATAGGGCTGCAGATCACCGCTGGCGGGACGGTCGAGCATGCGCATCTCGGCATCGTAGCGCTGCTGTATCCGCCCGGCAGAGCGGGGCATCGCGCCGCAGGGCCTTTGGTGCGCTGCAGCGTGGCTGCCGAAGCTGATCGCGCGGCGTATCATGCGCGGGTGCACAGCGATCCTTCATCGCATTGAAAATCATCATTCTCGGTGCAGGCCAGGTCGGGGCATCCCTGGCTGACAATCTGGCAGGCGAGCAAAACGACGTCACCGTCGTCGATACCGACGACGCGCTGCTCAACGAGCTGCGCGATCGCCTGGACCTGCGCATCGTGCACGGTCACGCCTCTTTCCCGCAGGTGCTGCGCGATGCCGGCGGCAACGATGCGGACATGCTGATTGCCGTGACCGAGTCGGACGAAGTGAATATGGTGGCCTGCCGAATCGCTGCCAATCTGTTCAACACGCCGACCAAGATCGCCCGCGTGCGTGCCGATGAGTATCTGCGCAAGGGCGATGATTTGTTCAGCCACGGCGGCTTTCCGATGGAGATGCACATCTCCCCGGCGCAGCTCGTCACCGATTCCATCCGGCGGTTGATTGAATATCCGGGCGCGCTGCAGGTGGTCGACTTCGCCGAAGGGCGGGTGCGTCTGATCGGTCTGCGCGCCTATTACGGCGGGCCACTGGTGGGTCGGCAGCTGAAGCAGTTGCCGGAACATCTGCCTGGCATTGATGCGCGCGTAGCCGCCATCTACCGCCGCGGACGGCCGCTGCTGCCGGAAGGCGACACCATTATCGAAGCCGAGGACGAGGTGTTCTTCATCTCGGATGTGACCGTCGCACCCAAGATCATGGCCGAGCTGCGCCGGGTGGACCGGCCCGTGCGACGCATCATGCTGGCCGGTGGCGGCAATATCGGTCTCAAGCTGGCGCAGGCGATGGAAGGCCATGCCCAGGTCAAGATCATCGAGCGCGACCGCGCCCGCGCGCGCATGCTCTCGGAACGGCTCGATCGCGCCATCGTGCTGTGTGGTGATGCGGCCGATGAGGACATGCTGACCGAAGAGAACATCGAGGATATGGATGTCTTCTGCGCGATCACCAACGACGACGAAGCCAACATCCTGTCCGCGATGCTGGCCAAGCGACTCGGTGCGCACAAGGCGCTGTCGCTGATCAATCGACTGTCCTACATCGATCTGGTCGAGGGCGGCATTATCGATATCGCGATTTCACCGCAGCAGGCCACGGTCTCGGCCGTGCTTGCCCACGTCCGCCGCGGCGACGTGGCGCGCGTGCATAGTCTGCGCCGCGGTGCGGCCGAAGCCATCGAGGCGGTGGCGCACGGAGACCGTGAGAACTCGCGCGTGGTCGGACGCCGCCTCGACGAGATCGATCTGCCGCCGGGCACCACCATCGGTGCCGTGGTGCGCGGCAATGAGGTGATCATCGCCCACCGCGACGTGATGATCGAGGGCGGAGACCACGTCGTGCTCTTTATCGTGGACCGCAAACACACGCGCGCGGTGGAAGAGCTGTTCAACGTGCCGCCCACCTTCCTCTGATGCGCCTGCCGCAGCTGCAGCATCGCTACACCACCGTCCAGCGTGTGGTCGGCCTGTTGCTGATGGCTTTCTCGAGCACCATGCTGCCACCCATCGTGGTCGACGGGCTCTACCGTGAGGGCGTGGCGCTGGCCTTCGTGTGGGGCTTTCTGATCACGCTGGCCTTCGGCGCGCTGCTGTGGTTTCCAGTGCACCGTCACCGGCGAGAACTGAAGATCCGCGAAGGCTTCCTGGTGGTCGTCCTGTTCTGGACCGTACTCAGTCTGTTTGCCGCCATCCCGCTGTACATCGCGCTGACGCCGCGACTGAATGTTGCGCAGGCCGTGTTCGAAGCCGTCTCCGGGCTGACCACCACCGGGGCGACGGTGATCACCGGCCTGGATAGCCTGCCGCACGCCGTTCTGTATTACCGGCAGCAGATGCAGTGGTTGGGCGGCATGGGCATCATCGTCCTGGCGGTGGCCATCCTGCCGCTGCTCGGTGTGGGCGGCATGCAGATTTACCGCGCCGAGGTGCCCGGACCCATCAAGGACAACAAGCTGACGCCCCGCATCAAGGAAACGGCGCGCGTGTTGTGGCAGATCTATCTGACGCTGACCATCGCCTGCGGTGTGGCCTATTACCTGGCCGGGATGACCCCCTTCGATGCGGTGGGGCACGCCTTCTCCACCGTGGCGACCGGCGGTTTCTCCACGCACGACCGCAGCATCGGCTTCTATGAAAGCCAGATGATCGAACTGATCTGCGTCGCCTTCATGATCGCCAGCAGCATCAACTTCGGCCTGCACTTCGCCATGCTGCGCCAGAAGCACCCGCTGGCCTACTGGCGCGACGCCGAGTTCCGCACCTTCATCGCCATCCTGGGCGCGGGTGTGGCGCTGATCACAGTGGTGCTCTGGATGTTCGGCACCTATGGCAGCGGCCTGCAGGCGCTGCGACAAGCGCTGTTTCAGGTGGTTTCGATCGGAACCACCGCCGGCTTCACCACCGCCGACTACAACGCCTGGCCCTCGCTGCTGGCGCCCTTGCTGCTGTTCGGCAGCTTTGCCGGCGGCTGTGCCGCTTCCACCACAGGCGGCATCAAGGTGGTGCGCATTGCGCTGCTGTTCAAGCAAGGCATTCGCGAGGTGGTGCGCATGATCCACCCCAACGCCGAACTGCCGATCAAGATCGGTCACCGCAAGGTACCGGATCGGGTGGTACAGGCCGTGTGGGGCTTCTTCTCCGTCTACATGGGCTT
>JALEHA010000265.1 GCA_022763315.1 Algiphilus sp. | reverse complement strand
TCCCTCACCAACAACATCGCCTTCGGGCTGTTCTATATCGGTGTGGTGGCGGTGATGGTGTTGATGGCGGCCATCGCCTACAAGGCGCTGCTCGGCAAGCACGACGACGGCCCAGGCGAATAAGCGCCATGGACCGCAATGACGCGCTGTCCGCGGCCGCAAAACGGGGCCGCCTTCGGCTCATCCAGCATGGCGCGGCCATCGCCGTGATCGGCCTGCTATCCGGCTTCGGGATGGTCTTCGCCATCCTGGACGCCATCCATGTCTGGCCGGTGACCATTCCCTACGACGGCGCCATCCCCGGCAGCGAACGCGGCTGGCGCGTGGCGCACGTCGCCGGCGTCATGAACGGCATGCTGATGCTGCTCATCGGCCTCGCCCTGACCACGGTTCTCCCTTCGCTGCGCGCGCAGGCGTGGATCGTCTGGGGCATGGTCTATACCGGCTGGGGCAATACGATCTTCTTTCACTGCGCCAACCTCTCCAGCAACCGCGGCCTTTCCGCCGGCGCCACCCACCTCGGCGAGCCGGATCTGCTGGGCGCCATCGGCTATCTGGTGGGCGGCAGCACCATTCCCTTCACCCTCATCGCCGTTGGCTTGCTGGGTTGGGCCGCCACCCGCGCACTGCGGAGGTCACCGCCCGCGCCTTCAAGGCACGGCATCTGAAATCGGGCCGCGGCGGAGATCACGCAGGCCGCGGTAGACCGGCACGCCAATCTGTGAGAACAGCGCCAGCCCCCACAGGGCGTTGCCCACAATGGCCGGGACGAAGGGGTGGATGACCAGCACCAGCAGCGCCAGCGCGATGCCAAAAAGCAGAACGCCGCCGCTGTGGTAGTGACAGGTGCGGTCCCGGTCCGCCACCAGGCGCTGCAAGATCCATAGCGAGGCCAGAAAAACAGCCAGCCCCACGGTGCCCAATGCGCCATAGCCCGTCGGGTACGGCTCCCAGAAGCCCACGTAGACCTCGCCTGCGAGCGCCACTCCCACCACCACCGCACTCCATAGAATCGCGATATGCGCCAGCCAGTAGGCCACCAGCACGCCGTTGTCGCGGCTCTTGGGCTTGGCATTGCCGGCGCTGTCGAAATAGATCCATGCCAACGCAAACAGCGACAGACCGCCCATCACGACATTGACCAGCGTGCCGGCCTCGACCTTGTAGATCCCCTTGTCCGCCAGCGTCACCACCAGCTTGAAAAAGCCCTCGCCCAGCATGATCAGCATGAGCAGGCCAAAGCGTTCGGAGATGTGGCCCAGGCGCGGTACGAAGCGTGCGTAGCGCAGCGTGCCCACGCGCGGCAGCATGTACTGCAGCTGGATCATCACCACGCCGGCGCCGAACACCCAGAGCGCCAAGGGCTTGGGCAGGAAGGCAGAGATGGCAAACAGCGCCGCCAGCAGGAAGAAGTTGCGCCCCTGTTCGCGCGCCATCGGGCAGGCTTCCCCGCTGACCGCACGCGCACGCCAGTACATGTGCGCGGTCAGCGCGCGGTTGAGTGCGTAGCCCAGTGCAAAGTAGACCCAACCCTTGCCGGTGACATCCGGAATCGCGGCCGCGATGATTACCATGGTCACGATCTGCACCGCCATGGTGGCGCGGTGCGCCATGTCGGTGGAGATGTACAGCGAGTTGTAGACCGAGTTGTCGGCCCAGGCGTAGAAAATCGCCAGGTACAGGCCGGTGAACACCAGAAAGCCGGACCAATCCAGGTGATGCGAGAGATAGTTGCCGAGGACGAAGATCGTCACCACGTGGATCAGGTCGAAGAACAGTTCCACCCAGTGCACATGGTCGTGGGCGTCCGGCACGTCCATGTAATGGCGTGGCCGCCGCCAGATCGGAAAGTCGTCCATCGCCATGCCTGATACCCCTTATTGCCGTGCCCGCGGGTGCACGCCCCGGACAACTGATCCGCCGAATCCAGCCCCTGCACTAAAAGCCCTGACGGTCTTCCAGACTATGCGCTGCGCTATCGTGCTGACCGTGGCGGCACCCGCCGTACCAGCGCTGCGGCCGCCAGTATGCATGCGGTCGAGAACAGCTCCATGCCCGGGATCGCCTCCATCGTGACCACCAGCACGGCCGCCACCAATAGGCTCCATCGTCTGTGGCCGGTCAATGCATAGCGGTCGCGAATCCACCAGAGCGTGGCGCAGTACAAGGCGACCGGCGCAGCCACCGACCAGTGCGCGCCGTTGATGCCATCGCCCTGCGAGTGCAGCACGGCCTGCATGCCGGCGCCGGCCGCCGCGCCCGTGGCGAAGACCACCATATGGCCGTACCCCCAAAGCAAGGAATGCCGCAGTGCGCCGCTGACCAGATGGGGTTCTTTGGTGAAATACAGGCTCCACATTGAAAAGGCGATCATCGCAAAGACCAAAGCCAGCCCAACGCCTTCCGCCTGGGGAAAGATCGAGCCGGGTTCCAGCTTGAAAGCGGTCACCACCGCCAGGAAGGCTTGTCCCAGCACGATCAGGTTCAGGCGCCCGTAACGCGCGATGATGTGGTGGCGATGCCATGGCGTGACCGCTCGGCGCTCCGCTATCGCGGGCACGGCAAGCTCGCCCGCTGCGCCCAAGGCGAACAGTGGCAGATACCAGGCAGCGGCCGGCGACACCAGTGCCACGAGGCCGATCCAGTACCACTGCATGGCGGTGATGCCCAGCGCATAGCGTTGAGCCGTGGGGCGTCGCTGCGGGTCGCCGCGCCAAGCGCCAATCCAGAGCAGCGCCATGCCTAGCCGCATGACGACAAAGCCCAGCAACGCCATCCAGATGGGTTTGCCGGCGAAAGCGGCTCCAACGCCTGCGGCAAGCATCAACGCGCCGAACATCACCGTCATGCTCAGTGCACGGAAGGCGTTCGAACCATCGTCGTAGGCCGAGGCGAACCAGGTGAAGTTCATCCACGACCACCACACCATGAAGAAGCTGGGCACGAAAGCCGCGAGCCCGGCCATCGGGCGGCCATCCACGATGAAATCCGCCAAGCCGTGCGCGGCCGCGCCGATGGCGACCACCGCAGCCAGATCGAAGAGGAGTTCCAGCGGCGTCACGCCACGGTGCGCCTCGGCCGGATCGCGCGGCGGGAAGCGAAGCACGTTGAGTACGCGAGCTACCAAGACAAGGCCTTTGCCACACGCGCCAGAACGCCTGAGGGGGCCTCAGCGTGCAACGTCAGGCTGGGCATTGCCATGCGGCTTTTGGCATTCGCGCATCCAGAGGAACAAAGGAAGGCCCAGCGAGACACCGACGCCGCAGGTGGCCAGAACTGGCAGGTACAGACGCCGTATCTGCCGGCGTCTGCCTTCGACCACGATGAAAGCGATGAGTACGAGCGCCGAGACGATCACATCCAGCCACGCGAAAGCCGCTACCGGCGAATCCCGCATCGTTTGCCACAGCAGGCCGAGATCGATGCCGTGCTGTACCAACCACGGCGCGAAGGCGCCCCATGGCAGCACCACGCCCAGCACACACATCACTCCGTAGAACGGCTTCATCCCCTGCTCCCTGATCTCACAGATCGCTCCATCACAGCACGATCCTCAGCGGAGAACCACCCGGAGCGCATCGCCGCGCCCAAAAAAAAACGCGAGAGCGCGGGCGGAAGCCGCGCGCTTGCGCGGCTCCACCCGGCCCGGACGCCGACTTGATCAGAAGCTGAAGTGCTCGCTGTCCAGCGACAGCAGCGACGCACTCGGCTTGGTCATCGAGGCGGCGTGGCTCTTGGCGCGCGGCAGCATGTGGTCGAAGTAGAACTCTGCCGTGGCCAGCTTGGCGCGGTAGAAGTCTTCGGTCTGCGCGCCGGTGCCGTCATCCAGCTTCTGCTGGGCCACGGCGGCCTGCAGCGCCCAGAAGTAGCCCATCATCACAAAGCCGCTGTACATCAGGAAGTGATGGCTGGCGGCGGAGACCACATCGCGGTCCTTGCGCGCCATCAGCATCAGGCGCACGGTAAGCACATTCCACTGCGTGGCGTAGCGGCCCAGCGTGAGGGCGAATCCACGCAGGTGCTTGCTACGCAGGTGTTCCGCGGCAAAGCGGGCGATCTGGCCGGTGAATTCGCGCACACAGCCACCGCGCGTCATCAGCAGCACCTTGCGGCCGAGCAGGTCCAGCGCCTGAATGCCGGTGGTGCCTTCGTACAGCGTGGCGATGCGCGCATCGCGCACGATCTGCTCCATGCCGTGCTCGCGGATGTAGCCATGGCCACCGAAGACCTGCATGCCGTGGTTGGCGGCCTCCAGGCCCATCTCGGTGAGAAAGCCCTTCAGGATGGGCGTGAAGAAGCCGAGCTTGTCGTCGTACTTCTCGTACTTGGCGTCGTCCTTCTCCATGATGCCGTTGACCATGTGGTCGGCGTACTGCGCGGCGAAATAAATCATCGCCCGGCCACCTTCGGCCACGGCCTTCTGGTTGAACAGCATGCGGCGCACATCGGCGTGTTCCATCAGCGTGTCCGCCACCTTGTCCGGGTCCTTCTTGCCGGACAGCGCGCGCATGGAGCGGCGTTCCTTGGCATACGGCAGCGCTCCCTGGAAGGACAGCTCGGCGTGCGCCAGGCCCTGCACCGCGGTGCCGATGCGCGCGGTATTCATGAAGGTGAACATCGCCTCCAGGCCCTTGTGCGGCTCGCCGATCAGCCAGGCCTTGGCGCCGTCGAAGTTCAGCACACAGGTGGCCGAGGCGTTGATGCCCATCTTGTGCTCGATGCTCGGGCAGGTCACGCCGTTGCGCTCGCCCAGGCTGCCGTCGTCGTTGGGCAGAATCTTCGGCACGATGAACAGCGAGATGCCGCGCGTTCCCTGCGGCGCATCCGGCAGGCGCGCGAGCACGATGTGGATGATGTTCTCGGTGAGGTCGTGCTCACCGGAGGAAATGAAGATCTTGCTGCCGTGCAGCGCGTAGGTGCCGTCGCCGTTGTCCTCGGCGCGGGTCTTGATCTGGCCCAGGTCCGTGCCGCACTGCGGTTCGGTGAGGCACATCGTGCCGGCCCAGCGGCCTTCGGTCATCGGCGGCATGTACAGCGCCACCTGCTCCTCGCTGCCGTACTGCATGATGGTGTTCATCGCACCCATCGACAGGCCCGGATACATCAGGAAGGGCCAGTTGGCCGTGGCCATCATCTCGGACTTCAGAAGCCCGAGGCTCATCGGCAGCCCCTGCCCGCCGAACTCTTCAGGGTACGAAAGCCCCTGCCAGCCGCCTTCTACAAACTGCTGATACGCCTCCTTGTAGCCCTTGGGCGTGCGCACTTCGCCGTTGTCGTAGGTGCAGCCCTCTTCGTCGCCACTGCGGTAGAGCGGTGACAGCACTTCCTCGCAGAAGCGGCCGCATTCTTCGAGGATGGCCGACACCGTATCCGGGTCGGCGTCGCCGCCGTTGGAGAGCGAAGCGTAGTGCGCCGGATAGTCGAAGACCTCATCCAGCAGGAAGCGCATATCGTTAAGCGGTGCTTTATAGGCGGGCATGTGTGTGCTCGTAAGGAGAAATAGGGAGGCCGCTGGATGTGAACATCCCGTAGGTTGCGGCCCATTCCGCGCTATTTTGCCCTGTCACGCCCAAATTGGAAATGGTCGCTTTCCTGATTTGGCCCTCCGGGCGCAAACAGGACGACCCAGTCGGCCCCAGATCACCCTGCCGTCGACTGCCACAATCCGTAAAGTGGGTCTCAAGCACCCGTGACGATGGCCGCCTACCTCGGTGCGGCCGCCTTCTGTAACCGGTCGGCAATCGCCTCCCAGCTAGGCGTGTCCGGTGGGCGTTCCACCAGAATGCGATCCGGCCCGGCCGCATCCGCTTGCCGCAGCGCTGAATACAGTGCCTGTGCAAAAGGCGCTGGCTGATCCGGCATCTCGATCCAGGCTGCACGCGACGTCGTGCATTGCGGCCCTCGCCGCGCCAGAACCGCGATGGATTCACCGGCCGCGAGGCAGGTCTCGATCCGCTCCGCAAGCGCATCCACGGTCACCAGTTCGACAACGGCACGCGGGGCGTAATGCGATGCCAAACGGCCCGACGCGCGCGGGCCTTGTTGGTCTCCCGGCCGCAGCAGCGGTGCACCCAGGACCGCCTCGATGGCCTCGATAGCGATCATGCCGTGCCGCAGCAGTGCGGGTCGGGCACCGCTCAGATCGATGATGGTGGACTCCACCCCCACCCTGCACGGCCCGCCGTCCACCACGGCAGCCACTTCCGAATCACCGAACTCCGTAAGCACATGCGCAGCCGTGGTGGGGCTGACATGGCCGAAACGATTGGCGGAAGGTGCCGCCAGTGCGCCACCGAAGGCACGCAGCAAGTCGAGTGCCACCGGGTTGCCGGGCACCCGCAGCCCCACCGTGTCCTGACCGCCGGTCACGGCATCGGAGACGCCATTGGTGCGATGTAGCACCAGCGTCAGCGGACCGGGCCAGAAGGCCTCGGCCAGGCGCTGGGCTGATTCCGGCACGTGGCTGGTCCACCGAGGCAGGGCGTCGGCCGACGCCATGTGCACGATCACCGGATGGTCCGCCGGCCGCCCCTTCGCGCGGAAGATGGACGCCACGGCCTCGGGATTGGCGGCATCCCCACCCAGCCCATAGACAGTCTCGGTGGGGAAAGCCACCAACTGGCCGTCCCGCAGCAGGCGAGCGGCGTGCGCAAGACTGGTGGAATCGGCGCCGAGCTGAATCATGGTGGAGGCAGGCTGTAACGGGCGGAAATCATACCCTTCACACGCGCCTATGCCGGTACCGGCAACGCTCCCCTAAAACTGTACCGAGTTCCCCATTGCGCTTTGACGCTTCACGCGCGGTGCCGCCCAATCAGAACCTTGATCGCCCAACGGACACCCCACCCCTGTCCCGCAGCATCAGCCCAAGGCTTCAGCGCGCGGTGTAGCGGTCCCGCTGCGTGGTGTGCGAGAGATCACCGCATCCAGCAGCAGCCAGATCGCAGGCCCGATAAAGACCAATGACCAGGCCACCTGCTCCAGGAGCGCATTCCGGGGCAGTCCCAAGGCATTCATCGGGAAGAACAGGAACACGGACACGAAAGTCAGCAGCGAAGCGCCGTCGACCGCGATCTTGGAGCGCACGATGCGATAGGTGGGGTCATCCCTCCGACTCAGAACCAGACGCAGTCCATGAAGCCCGGTGACAAAGCCGGCAATGCCACCCACCACATACAAGCCCGGCACATCAAACTGCGCCAGCGT
>JALEHA010000049.1 GCA_022763315.1 Algiphilus sp. | reverse complement strand
GAGGTGGTGGCCGCTGCGCGCGAGAACTTCGCCTTGACTCAGCGCGCCTTCCAGGCCGGAGAGCTGGGCGCGCCGGCGCTGACCACAGCGCAGGACACCCTGATCAATACGCGGCGCGACCATCTCGACGCCCTGCGCGAGCTGGTTGCTACCGGCACCGAACTGGAGCGCGCAACCGGGGGCCTGATCGCCCTCGGTAACGCGCCAGCCAACGAATAGAGGAATACCGAATGCGTACACGACATAACGCCGCGCTGCTGCTGGTGGCCGGCACATTGATGGCTACCGCTTCCTGTGGCGGCAGTACCGATCGCGCCGAGCCCCCCCCTGCCGGCGACGACGCACACGCCGGTCACGAGGACAAGGCGCATGGCGAAGGGGGTCGGCACCAGAGTGGGGGACACGAAGCCGGAGGCAGCGAGGCGGGGCGCCCGCAAGCGTCCCAACACGGAGAAGCCGAGCACGGCGAAGCCGGACATGACGAAGGTGGAGAGCAAGGCCCTGCGGGACACGCCCAGGAAGAGCGCGCACTACATCTGGAGCCGGCCCAGCGCGATCAGTTGTCGCTGAGCATTGCGCCAGCCGAGGCCGGCACGGCGACCGACAGTGTGCAGGCGCCCGCGACAGTGGCCTTCGACGCAGATCGCATCGCCCGCGTCGGGCCCCGGCTGGAGGCCAAGGTGCTGACGGTGAGCCGGGACCTGGGAGAACGTATCGCTGCCGGCGAGACGGTTGCCATTCTGGACAGTGTCGCGCTGGGGCGCGCCAAGGCGGCCTATCTGACTGCCCGCGCGAAGCTCTCGGCCGAGCGCGCGAACTATCAGCGCCACGAGAAGCTGGCCGAGCAGCAGATCATCAGTCAGGAGAAGCTACTGAGCTCGCGTGCGACCTACCTGCAGGCGCAGGCCGAGCGCGACGCCGCGCGCGCCGAGCTGCGCCTCTACGGCCTCAGCGAGGACGCCATCGCGGGCATTGCCGCCGGCGGTGACGCGCCGCTGTCGCGTTACCCACTGACCGCGCCCATCGCCGGCACAATCCAGCAGCGCGATCTGGTCCCGGGGCAGACCCTGTCCGCGCAGGACACGCCCATCCACATCGTCAATACCGAGCGCATGTGGGTGATGATCGAGGCCGACGAGCAGGACTTGCCTCGTCTGGCACCGGGCCAGCCCGTGACGCTGTCGCTGCGCGCCCTGCCGGGACGCCCCTTCGAGGGCGTCACGGACTGGGTGTCGCGGGAGCTGGACGAGGCTGCGCGCACGGTGCGAGTGCGCGCCGAGGTGACCAATCCGGACGGCGCATTGCGCGCTGGCATGTTCGGCACCGCCCGCATTGCCACCGGCGACAGCGCGCGCTACGCGCTGGTACCCGTGGATGCCGTACAGACGATCGACGGCGAGCAGGTCGTCTTCGTGCCCGGGGACCAGGAAGGTGCGTTTCGCGCCGTGTCGGTAGCCACCGGCTCTGAAGGCAACGGCCGTATCGAGATTCGCGAGGGGCTGTCCCCCGGCGATCGCGTCGTGACGATTGGCGCCTTCGACCTCAAGTCCGCGCTCACTGCCAGCGGTCGCAGCGCCGCGCACAGCCACTAACGCGAGGCGGGCATCATGATCAACGCAATCCTGCGACTCGCACTCGAAAATCGGGTGCTGGTCGTCGTCGCGGTCATCGGGCTGGCGATCGGCGGCTATTTTTCCTTCCAGCGGCTGGCGGTGGATGCCTTCCCGGATGCCACGCCGACGATGGTGCAGATATTCACATCCAGCGAGGGCCTGTCCCCCGAGGATGTGGAGACGCTGATCTCCTATCCCATCGAGATCAGCATGTACGGGCTGCCGAACCTGGCGAAGGTGCAATCGACCTCGATCTTCGGGCTGTCGCGCGTCGACGTCTACTTCGAGGACGGCACCGACATCTATTTCGCCCGACGCCTGGTCAACGAGCGGCTGGCCGAGGCTCGGCGCGAGATTCCGCCGGGCTTGGGTGAGCCGCAGCTCGGTCCGATTACCACCGGGCTCGGTCGCATCCTGATGTACACGATGGAAGGCGAGGGCTTCTCCTTGATGGAGAAGCGCACCTTCCAGGACTGGATCGTCAAGCCGCAGCTGCGCACCGTGCCGGGTGTCACCGGCGTGCTCTCCATCGGCGGTTTCGAGAAGCAGTACCAGGTCCGGCTCGATCAGAATGCACTACTGGCGCGTGACCTGACCGTCGCCGATGTGCGCCGCGCGCTCGCCGCCAACAACCGCAATGTGGGCGCCTCCTTCATCAATCGTGGCGGCGAGGAATACATCATCCGGGGTTACGGCTGGGTGGATTCCGGCGAGGCTGGGCTCGACGACATCCGCGACATCATCGTTGCCGAGCAGGGTGGCAACCCCGTCACGGTCAGCGATGTGGCAGAGGTCGCCCATGGCGCAGCCATCCGCCGTGGTGCGCAGATCGCCAATGGCGAGGAGTCGGCCGGCGGCTATGTCTTCAAGCTGATCGGCACCAATACCCAGCAGGTGCTGGTAGACGTCGAGAAGAAGATCGCCGACATCAACCAGTCCCTGCCGGACGGGCTGCGCATCAAGCCCTTCTACTCGCAGGCCGAGCTCACCAGCAAGGCAATCGGCACGGTGCAGTCGGCGCTGCTGCTGGGGGCGGTGCTGGTGCTGTTCTTCCTCTACCTCTTTCTCGGCAACTTCCGCTCTACCCTGATCGTCGTGGCCAGCGTGCCGCTGTCCGTGCTGGCGGCCTTCATCGCCATGTACTTCGTGGGGCTTTCCGCGAACCTGATGAGCCTGGGCGGGCTGGCGATTGCCATCGGCATGATGGTGGACGGCTCGGTCGTCATGCTGGAGAACGTGCTGCGCAATCTGGAGGCGCGACAGGGGGGCAAGGACGTTCCGTTGCTGCGCATCGTCGGCGAAGCCGGGCGGGAGGTCGCGAGGCCGATCGTTTTCGCCACCGGCATCATCATCATTGTCTTCCTGCCGCTGTTCACCCTGCAGGGCGTCGAGGGCAAGCTGTTCACGCCCATGGCCTACACCATCAGTTTCGGGCTGCTGGGCGCCTTGCTCCTGGCGCTGACGCTGGTCCCGGTGATGGTCACACTGCTGTTCCGCAAGGGCGCCGCCCAGGCCGAACCCGGGCTGGTGCACTGGCTGAAGGCCGGCTATCGACCGTTGCGGGATGGCGCGATGCGTTGGCCGGCGGCTGTGCTTGGCGGGGCGGTATTGCTCTTCGCGGGCAGCCTGCTGCTGTTCCCGCTGCTGGGCTCGGAGTTCGTGCCGACGCTGCGCGAGGGCACCTTCCAGGTGCGCTCGACCCTGCCGCCGGGCGCGAGCCTCGATTCGGCCATACAGTACGGCAAGCGCATCCAATCGGTGCTGCGCGAGTTTCCGGAAGTCACCGGCACCTACTCGCGCGTCGGGCGTGCCGAGGTGGGCGGCGATCCCGAGCCAGTCAATGTCGTGGCCACGGTGATTACGCTCAAGCCACTGGGCGTATGGAAAAGCGGCCGCAACTACGAGCAGTTGCAGTCGGCCATGGCCGAGCGCGTCTCGGAACGCATCCCGGGGCTCGCCAACAACTTCTCGCAGCCCATTCAGCTGCGTACCGATGAGCTGCTCTCCGGCGTGCAGGCGCAACTCGTGGCCAGTATCTTCGGCGAGGATCTGGACGAGCTGGCTTCCGTCGGTCGCAAGGTCGAGGCACTGGCTCGGGAGGTGCCCGGCGCTACCGACGTACGGATGCAGCAGCAGTCCGGCAAGCGCCAGATCGTGGT
>JALEHA010000264.1 GCA_022763315.1 Algiphilus sp. | reverse complement strand
GGCGCGCCCATCGACGCGCAGGAAGCGTACCGGCTCGGTGCCTTGGAACGCGTGGTCAGCGCCGATGCGCTGCGCGCCGAGGCGCTGGACATGGCTGGAACCATTGCCAAAAAGAGCGGAACCATGCTCAGGCTGGCCAAGGAATCCCTCAACGGCGTCGAGGACGGCAATCTCGAAAGCAAGTACCGCTGGGAGCAGGGATTCACGCTACAGGCCTACATGAGCCCGGATTCCGCCGAAACCCGGCAGGCCTTCGTACAGAAACGGGACGCGCAGTTTGAGGCCGATCCCGCCAAACCCCCGAACAGCAACGCATCATGAGACTGGAATACACCGAAAGACAGCGCGCCTTCCGCGAGGAAGTCCGCCAATGGCTGTCCGAACATCTGCCTGAAAAGCCCCTGGAATGTCTCGACACCGCCGAAGGCTTCGAAGCGCATCGCGCCTGGGAAAGGACTCTCTTCGACGGCGGTTGGTCGGCCGTCACCTGGCCGAAGGAATATGGCGGGCGCGGCTGCGGCCTGATCGACTGGCTGATCTTCGAGGAAGAATATTGGGGCGCCGGCGCGCCGCTGCGCGTCAACCAGAACGGCATCTTCCTGCTCGCGCCGACGCTCATGGAATACGGCACCGAGGCGCAGAAGCAGCGCTTCCTGCCACCGATGGCCTCGGGTGAGGAAATCTGGGCGCAGGGCTGGTCCGAGCCGGGCGCCGGTTCCGACATGGCCTCGCTGCGCTGCAGCGCCATCCGCGATGGCGATCACTACGTCATCAACGGCCAGAAGACCTGGTCGACGCGGGCGGTCTATGCCGACTGGCTTTTCGGCCTGTTCCGTACCGATCCCGCGTCGCAGCGCCACCATGGCCTGAGCTTCATCCTGCTGCCGCTGAATCTGCCGGGCATCAGCATCCGGCCGATCAAGCAGTTGAATGGTCAGCCCGGCTTCGCCGAGATCTTCTTCGATGACGTGCGCGTGCCGGCCGAGAACCTGATCGGCGAAGAAGGCTCCGGCTGGCGCATCGCCATGGCCACCGCCGGCTTCGAGCGCGGACTCATGCTGCGCTCTCCCGGCCGTTTCCAGCAGACCGCCAAGGCGCTGGTGGATCTGTACAAGGACAACCAGACGCAGGCGGATCGCGATCCGGGCATCCGTGACGCCATCACCCGCGGTTATGTGGCGGCGGAAGCCTATGCATTGGCGACCTACCGCACCGCATCGCGCCTTGCCAAGGGCGGCAAGATCGGCGCCGAGTCGAGTACCAACAAGATCTTCTGGTCGGAACTTGATCTGCTGCTGCACGAAACGGCGATGAAGATTCTCGGCGCACGCGCCCAGCTTCTGCCGCATGCCCCGGAGGCGGCCGGCATCAGCCACTGGCTGGACGGCTTCCTGTTCGCCCAGGCCGGTCCCATCTACGCTGGTACCAACGAGATTCAGCGCAACATCATTGCCGAGCGCGTGCTCGGCATGCCACGCGCCTGAAGGAGTGCCCTATGGACTTCACTTTTGAAAGTCATCAGATCGCCTTCCGCGACGCCATTCGCAAATTTCTCATGGTCGAGGCCGCACCGGAGATGCTGCGTGAAATCTGGGAGACCACCAGCGGCCGCTCGGCCGACCTGCGCGCCAGGCTGGCGGACCAGGGCCTGACCGCGCTGTCTGTGCCGGAGGATTTCGGCGGCATCGGGCTCGGTGATCTGGATTGGGTCTTGGTGCTGCAGGAACTCGGCTACTACGCCATCCCCGAATCGCTGGTGGATACCGCCTATCTGGCGGCCGGTCTTCTCAGCGAGCTGTCCGGCGACATCGAGATCAAGCGCGAATGGTTGCCGCGGATCGCCAGCGGCGAGGCGCGCGTGGCCATCGGGCATCCGAGCAATCCCTTTGTGGCCGATGCCGGCACCGCCAACTTGCTGTTGATGTGGCACAACGATGCTGTTCACGCGGTGCGCCCGGACGCGGTCAAGCTGACGGCGCAACCGAGCATCGACAATTCGCGACGGCTGAGTCAGGTCGAATGGAAACCGGAAGCCAGCACGCGCATCGCCGATGCCCGCATTGGCGCCCCGCTGTGGCAGCGGCTGCTGCTGCGCGGTGGCCTCGCTACCGCGGCGCAGCAAGTCGGACTGGCGCAGCGCATGCTGGATCTGGGCGTGGACTACGCCGCGCAGCGCAAGCAGTTCGGCAAGATCATCGGCACCTTCCAGGGTGTGAAGCATCCCCTGGCCGATGTGGCGGTCGCCATCGAGTTCGCCGAACCGGTGGTGCATCGCGCCGCCTACTGCATCGGCCGCGGTCATGCGCGCGCGGGGCACGCGGTGGCGCAGGCGCGCATGCAGGCCAGCGAGGCCGCACACAAGGCGGCGCGCGCCAGCATTCAGGCGCATGGCGCCATGGGCTACACCTGGGAGGCCGATCTACAGATGTTCATGAAGCGGGCCTGGGTGCTTGACGCCGGCTGGGGGGACTTGGCCCACCACAAGGCGCGGATCGCCGAAGACATCTTTGATGATCAAGCGGCGCTCGGGCCGTCCAACACCTTTTCCACACACTACGGCGAAGCGCCAGCACCGCGTGTGAGCGCGGTCAGCCGCTGACAGGAGATCCACACGTGCCAGAAGCCTATCTCGTAGATGCAGTCAGAAGTCCCACCGGAAAGCGCCGGGGAAGCCTGGCCGACGTCCATGCCGCCGACCTCGGCGCGCACGTACTGAAGGCCATTGTCGAGCGCAACGCCGTCCCCGCTGAGGAGATCGACGATGTCATCTTCGGGTGTGTGGACGCCGTGGGACCGATGGCGGGCAATATTGCGCGCAGCTGCTGGCTGGCCGCAGGTCTGCCGCTGAGCGTGCCCGGTGTCACCATCGACCGCCAATGCGGCTCGTCGCAGCAGGCGGTGCACTTCGCCGCGCAAGCCGTCATGAGCGGCACGCAGGACGTCGTCATTGCCGGTGGCGTGCAAACCATGAGCCGGGTTCCCATCGGCTCAGCGATGACTGCCGCCCAGCCGCTCGGCTTCCCTGATCCCTTTTCCGGCAGTGAAGGCTGGACCGCGCGCTTCGGCAGCGAGCCCGTCACCCAGTTCCACGGCGCGCAGCTGATCGCGGACCGCTGGGGGCTGGATCGCCCGACGATGGAACGCTTCGCGCTGACCAGTCACGAGCGCGCCCGCGCCGCGATGGCGGCCGGACATTTCAAGCGCGAGATCCTGCCGCTCAACGGTCTCGACCACGACGAGACCACGCGCGAGACCTCGCTTGAGAAAATGGCAGAGCTCGACGTGCTGGCCGAAGGGGGCAGCCTGACCGCCGCCGTGGCAAGCCAGACCTGCGATGGCGCTTCCGCCGTGCTGGTTGTGTCCGAGGCGGCGCTGAAGCGCTACAACCTCACCCCGCGCGCCCGCATCCATCACATGGAGGTCATGGGCGACGACCCCATCGCCATGTTGACGGCGCCCATCCCGGCCACGCTGCGCGCATTGAAGAAGACCGGCATGAAGCCCAGTGACTTCACCATCGCGGAATGCAACGAGGCCTTCGCCTCGGTGCCGATGGCCTGGATGAAGGACACCGGCTTCGATCACGAAAACGTCAATGTCAATGGCGGCGCGATCGCGCTGGGCCATCCGCTGGGGGCTACCGGCACCAAGCTGATGACGACGCTGCTGCACGAGCTGGAACGGCGCAAGGGGCGCTACGGCCTGCAGACCATGTGCGAAGGCGGCGGTGTCGCCAACGTGACCATCCTGGAGCGCCTGGGCTAGCAGCCGCACCGCTCGACGCGGGGCGCGTCCGTGGCGCGCCCCGCCAACCTATGCAGCAAGAGGAGGATTCCATGGGGATCTGCACGGATCGTAGTGTCATCATCACCGGCGCCGGCGGCGGTCTGGGTCGCGCCCACGCCTTGGCTTTGGCCGCCGAAGGGGCCTCGGTACTGGTCAACGACATCAACCGCGATGCGGCCGCAGCCGTGGTCGCGGAGATCGACGCCGCCGGTGGCCGCGCCATCGCTAACAGCGATGACATCACCTCGATGACCGGGGCGCACGCCATCGTCGAGGCCGCGGCCACGTCTTTTGGCGATGTGCACGCGGTGGTCAACAACGCCGGTGTGCTGCGCGATCGCATGTTCGCCAGCCTGTCCGAAGAGGACTGGGATCTGGTGATCAAGGTGCACCTCAAGGGGCATTTCTGCATCACCAGCACGCTGGTGCAGCGCTGGCGCGCACAGGTGAAGGAGAACGGGCAGAAGGTCGACGCCCGCATCATCAACACCACCTCCGGCGCTGGGCTTCAGGGCTCCATCGGGCAAAGCAACTACGCCGCCGCCAAGGGCGGCATCGCCACTCTGACGCTGGTCCAGGCCGCCGAACTGGGCCGCTATGGCATCACCGCCAACGCGCTGGCTCCGGCGGCGCGCACGGCGATGACCGAAACTGTCTTCGCGGATGTCATGAAGAGGCCGGATGACGGCTTCGATCATTTTGCCCCGGAGAATGTCTCGCCCCTGGTGGTCTGGCTGTGCAGTGCGCAGTCGGCCGGCGTCAGCGGCCGGGTCTTCGAAGCCGATGGTGGCCGCATCAGCGTGGCCGACGGCTGGCGCACCGGGCCGGCACGAGACAAGGGGGCGCGCTGGGCACCCGACGAGGTCGGCGCGGCTGTGGAGCAGATTCTGGCGGAAGCCACACCGCCGCAGAAGGTCTACGGCAGCTGAGACGGCGAAACCTTGTCTTCGTGCACTACTCCCTAAGGATGATGATGGCGCCTGGTGCCCCCGGAATAATGCCCCCAGCATTTCTGACCGATCCGACATGAATCTGGGACTGAGCGAAGACGAGCGCATGATCGCGGACGCTGCGGCCGACCTTCTCGGTCAGCGTAGCGACAGCGCCGCGGTGCGTAACTGCATTGAGGGGGAGCACGGCAGCGACACGGCGCTCTGGCAACAGATCGCCAGCGAGTTGGGCTGGTGTGCCGTCGGCATCGATGAAGCCGCCGACGGCATGGGCATGGGTGCGATGGCGCAGGCGCTGCTGTTTGAGCAGACCGGTGCGCACCTGCTTTGCGCGCCCTTCTTCTCCACGGTGGCCCTTGGCGCCAATCTGCTGACGCACTGTGGCTCTGAGTCCTCGCGGCAGGCGATGCTGCCCGCGGTAGCCGATGGCGGGCTCAGCTTGAGTGCACCGCTGCCCAGCACGCCGGACTGGCGCACCGCCGCGGAGCAGGTAGAGGCCCGAAGCGCAGGCGATGACTGGCGCTTGGACGGGCAGGTCGACCGGGTACCGGATGCAGCCTATGTCGACGCTTGGCTGGTCTTCGCCCGCTGCGACGCGCAGGGGGACATCGGCTTGTTCCGGGTGGATGCCAAGGCTGCCGGCGCCACGGTGACGATGCATCCCGGTTGGGATGCGACGCGTTGCTTCGGCAGTCTTCGGCTGGATGATGTGGCCGCAGAGCGCCTGGATGAAGGGTTGACGTTGCAAGGCTTGTCCCAGGCCACCGCCTACGCGCGTCTGTACCTGGCTGCGGAGGCGCTGGGCGGCGCGCAACGCTGCCTGGAACTGACCACCGCCTATGTCATGGAACGCAAGCAGTTTGGCCGCGCCGTGGGTTCCTTCCAGGCCGTCAAGCATCGTTGCGCGCAGATGATGGTGGCCGTGGAAGCCTTGCGTTCCGGTGTCTACGGCGTGGCGCGTCTGTCCGAACAGGGCGCGGCCATCGAGCATCTGGCGGCGGAGTGTGCCGCCGTGCGGCTGCAGGCCGACGAGGCTTTCTTCTTCTGTGCCCAGGAGGCGATCCAGCTGCACGGCGGCGTGGGATTCACCTGGGAATACGATCCGCATCTGTACTTCAAACGGGCGCAGGCGGCACGCCATTGGCTGGGCGCCCCCGAGGCGCTCGCTGAGGAAACAGCGGACTACGTTCTGAATGAGGTGGCGGCCTGATGGGTGCACCCGAAACAGCCTTGGCGCAGAACCCGGTGGACCAGATCCGCCGCGCTATCGCGCAATGGATGGCGGAGCATCTCACCGGCGAATTCGCCGCGCTACGGCATCGTGGCGGCCCCGGTGACGAGGGCGCCGACCCGGCGCTGCGCAAGCGCTGGGAACGGGAGATGGCGGCCGGCGGTTGGACCTGTGTCGGCTGGCCCGAAGCCTACGGCGGGCGCGGGCTCAGCATCGACGCCCAGGTCGCCTTCCACGAGGAATATGCACGTGCCGGCGGTCCCGGCCGCATGGGCCACATCGGCGAAGGATTGATCGGCCCGACGCTGATCCGCTACGGCAGCGACGCGCAGAAAGCGCGCTTCCTGCCCGGCATCGTTGAAGGGCGCACGTTCTGGGCACAGGGCTATTCCGAGCCCAATGCCGGTTCCGATCTGGCCAATGTGCAGACGCGCTGCTGGCAGTGCGATGACGGCAGCTGGCGCCTCAGCGGCCAGAAGATCTGGACCTCGCTGGCGCATGAGTCGGACTGGATCTTTGTGCTCGCCCGCAGCGAGCCCGGTTCCAAGGGGCGGCACGGCCTCAGCTTCCTGTTGCTGCCGCTGGATCAGCCGGGTGTCACCATCCGGCCCATTCGTCAGATCAGTGGCGAGGCCGAATTCAATGAAGTCTTCTTCGACGAAGCCGTGGCCGAGGCCGACGGCCTGGTCGGCGAGCCCGGCAAGGGATGGGAAGTGGCCATGGGTCTGCTCGAGATCGAGCGCGGCGTATCCACCCTCGGCCAGCAGATGCACTTTGCCCACGAGCTGGGTCTGGTCGTTGAGGTCGCCCGACGCAATGGCGCCGACCGTGATCCGGCCTTCCGCGCGCGCCTGGCACGCGCCTGGGGCGGGCTGCGCGTGATGCGCTACAACGCGCTACGCATGCTCTCCGGTGGCGACGATCTCAAGCTCGGCCGCGAGGCCCTGATCTACAAATACCACTGGTCCAACTGGCATCGCGATCTTGGCAAGCTGGCCATGGACGCGCTGGGCCCGGAAGCGGATACACCGTCGGAAGACCCCGCCGTGCGACGCCTGCAGCAGGTCTTCTTCTTCTCGCGCGCCGACACGATCTACGCCGGTAGCAACGAGATCCAACTCAACCTGATCGCCGAGCGCGGTCTGGGTCTGCCGCGCGAGCCGCGCGGTTAGGGCCCGTCATGGCTCGGTGTCACGCGATGCAAGGAGTTCGCGCACGATGAATGCGCCCCCCGACTATGTGCCCGCGCACGGTTTGCTGCAGGGTCGTTCCGCGTTGATTACCGCCGCCGCTGGTGGCGGTATCGGTTTTGCCACCGCCCAGCGTGTGCTGGAAGAAGGCGTGCAGGCGCTGATGATTGCGGACATCCACGAGCGGCGCTTGAACGAAGCCGTCGAGCGGCTGCAAAGCGCCTTCCCCGACGTCAAGGTGGCGGGCCAACTGGCCAATGTCACCGACGAGGCGCAGGTGCAGGCGCTGGTTGAAGCCGCCGAAGCCCACTGCGACGGCGTCGACCTGCTGGTCAATAACGCCGGCCTGGGCGGCAGCTGCCGTGTGGTCGACATGAAGGATGAGGACTGGCAGCGGGTGCTGGATGTCACGCTGACCGG
>JALEHA010000048.1 GCA_022763315.1 Algiphilus sp. | reverse complement strand
TGTTCTGGATGTGGATGGTGGGCATCGTGGGTATGGCCATCAAGACCATCGAGGTCACCCTGGCGATGCTCTATCGCGATACCTCGAATCCGGACAATCCACACGGCGGCACGATGTATGTCTGTCGGGACGGCCTGAAGGCCCTTTCCCCCAAACTGGCGGGCGTGGGCGCCGTAGCGGGTGCCCTGTTTGCCATCGCGCTGGTCCTGTTCGGACTGACGGGCGGCAACATGTTTCAGGCCTGGAATGCCGCCGAGCTGGCGCGCAGCTACTTCGGCGTCCCCGGCTGGGTTTCGGGCGTCACACTGGCCCTGCTGGTGGGACTGGTCATCATCGGCGGCATTCGCCGTATCGGGCAGGCAGCGGCAACCCTTGTGCCCTTCATGTGCCTCGTCTATGTCGCCTGCGGTGTTTGGGTATTGATGGCCAATGCGGAGGAACTGCCTCGCCTGTTCGCGCTCATCGTGCACTCGGCCTTCTCCCCGCTGGAGGCGCAGGGCGCATTCACCGGAGCGGCAGTCGGCACCGCCTTTCTGCTGGGCATGCGTCGCGCCCTGTTCTCTTCGGAGGCCGGCATGGGTTCGGCCCCCATTGCCCATGCCGCCGTGCGCACGCGTAAACCTGCGAGCGAAGGTGTGGTTGCGGGGCTCGAGCCCTTCATCGATACCATCGTGGTCTGCACCATCACGGCCCTGGTCATCCTGTCGAGCGGTGTCTGGGAACGCGGCCCCGCGGCTACGCTGGAACAACCGCCCGCCTTCACGCAGACCGAGAGCGGACAATGGGTACCGGACGTCGAGACCCTGCCCGCTCAAGCCGCCGTGGATGAAGGCGGACAGATCTTCCTGGTTGTGCGAACCGGACAGGATGGTGAGGCGCTTGAGCGCCTGTACGCCGAGGTCGGCGACGGCAAGCGCCTGCTCTGGCAGAGATTGACCGCGCCAGATGCCCCCAGCGTGCGCGATCTGGGGCTGTATCTCGACCTCCCCGCGGCGGCCCTTACCGCCGCCGCCTTCGACAGTGCTGCCGACGGCCTCGGGCAATGGATGGTGACCATCGCGGTCTGGCTGTTCGCGCTCTCGACCATGATCACCTGGAGCTATTACGCCGAGCAGGGCGTGGTGTACCTGGCGGGCGAGCGTCCGGTGCTGGCCTTCCGTCTCGTATGGTGTCTCCTCATTGTGGTCGCCACTGTCGGCATCGTGCGCACCGATGCCGAGCTAGACACACTGAGCACAGTGGCAATCGGCTTCATGCTCGCGATTAACCTGCCGCTCATGCTGCTGCTGGCGCACAAGGCGATCGCGGCTCAGCGCAGCTACTTTGATGACATCAAGCAGGAAAGACCGTCACCATAGGACGGCCACGCGCAAGGAACGCTTTCATGATCGAAGCCGGGCAACGCAGTCACGAGCAGCAGCCGCGGGCTGGGGTGCTGCTGGTCAATCTTGGCACCCCGGATGCGCCTACGGCGCCCGCCATCCGTCGTTATCTTCGGGAATTCCTTTCCGATGGACGGGTTGTGGACCTGCCGCGCGCCCTGTGGTGGCCTATTCTCAATGGCTTCATTCTGCCGTTCCGGCCACGCCGACTGGCGCATAGCTACGGCAGTATCTGGGGAGAAGATGGCGCACCCTTGCTGACCCATACGCGCGATCTCGCGCACGGAGTGGAACACGCCCTTGCACAGCGGCTCGGAGAAGCAAAGGTGCCGGTCTACTTCGCCATGCGGTATGGCAACCCATCCGTTTCGGAGGTCATCGCCAGAGCGCAGGCGGACGGTGTTCGTCGCCTGGTTGCCCTGCCCCTCTATCCGCAGTATTCGGCAAGCACGACGGCCTCAGTCATGGATGCTGTCTTTGCTGCCCTCAGCGATCTGCGCTGGATGCCGGAATTGCGCAGCGTGCACCAGTACCACGATGATCCTCAGTACATTGCAGCCCTCGCGGATGCAGTACGCGCACACTGGGCTGCGCATGGACAGGGCGATCACCTCTTGCTGAGTTTCCATGGCATTCCGAAGCGCTACTTCGAGGCCGGTGATCCCTACTTCTGTCACTGCCAGAAGACAGCGCGGCTGCTCACCGAAGCCTTGAACCTGCCCGACACGCAGTACACGGTGGCCTTTCAGTCGCGTTTTGGGCGAGAGCCCTGGCTAGAACCCTCTACCGATGAGCGCATCGTGCAGCTCGCCCAATCCGGAGTGAAGCGACTGGATGCGATTTGCCCGGGTTTTGCCGCCGACTGCCTGGAAACCCTGGAGGAGATGGACATGCAGTACGCCGAACTCTTTCAGGCATCGGGTGGAGAGGCTCTGCGCTACATCCCGGCGCTGAACGCCAGTAGAGCACACGTGGACTGCATTGCTGCGCTCGCCGAGCAACAGCTCTCCGGCTGGTTGCCATCAGCCATCGATAGCGAGCAGATTGCGAAGCGCGCAGCCCAAACAAGGTACTAGAGATCGGACGATGTAGTGCGCCCACTTGAGTGGGTGCTTCTAGCGCTCGGTGAATGCAGACGCGCTTCCTCTCAACAACGGTTTCAGCAGGTATTGCGCGACCGTGCGTTCGCCGGTGACGATCTCTGTAACACATGTCATTCCTGGAATGACTTCAACTGCATTCGGCCCCCGAAGGTCGGGCATCTCGTCGATCCGAATACGCACCCGGTAGTAGGGTTCCTCGTCCCGTTCCAGATCTTCCTCGATGGTGTCAGCACTGATGTATGTCACCTCGCCTTTTAGAGATCCGTAGATTGTAAAGTCATAGGCGTCCAACTTGACGTTGGCAGGCAGCCCGGACCGAATGAAGGCAACATCGGCCGAACTGACACGCGCCTCGACAATCAATGGCTCATCGGAGGGAACGATTTCCAACACCTCGTCGCCAGCCTGCAGTACGGCACCAATGGTGCTGAAGCTGATGTTATTGATCTTGCCCGACATGGGCGCCCGCAATTCGGTAGCGAGCAAGGCCTCCTGCCGCTGCTTGAAGACCTCCAGTGTCTGGTCGAGCTCAGAACGCGCATTAGTGAGCTGCTCCTGCGCCTCCTGGCGATATTCGTTGCGCTTGTTAGCGAGCTCGCCGCGAAGCTCCGAGACCTCGCGCCGCGCGCGAAGAATCTCGGAGCGCGCCGCGTCTCCTGTCTCGGCGAGCGACTCCAGCGCCTCGAGTTCGGACTGCGCAAGGTCCAAGGAGCGACGTAGCGACTCCTGAGATTCCCGAAGCTGCTGCCGTCGGCGTTCGTACAAGTTTCTCTGCGCCAGCACGAGTGCTTGGTCCTCTTGCACCTCGGACGGAAACTGAATGGCGCGGCCGTTCAGCTCTGCCTCCAGTCGGGCAATAGTGGCTTTTAATCCGCGAATCTTCGCCCGTGTTTCTGCAGCGCGTGCCTGGAAGCGCGCGGGATCGATACGCGCAAGAAGTTCTCCCTTCTCGACCAGATCGCCCTCGTCCACGTGCAACTCGGAGAGCTGACCGCCATCCACCGCCTGCACAACCTGTGAGCTGCTCGACACAACCACCTTGCCAGGGGAACGCACCTGCTCTTCGATGGTCGCCCAGCTCGCCCAAGCGCAAAAACTTACTACGAGGACAATGAGTAACAAGAGCAGACGGCCCGCGTGCCCTGGCCGATAGGGGATAGTGCGCGCGAACAGGCGCTCGCGTGTGATCATGCGCGCACTCCCCCCGACTGACCATTCACCGGCGGGCCCGGCTGTTGAGAGGTCTCCGGCTGCGCCGAGCCACTCTTTGCTGATTGCTGGCTGGCAATGGCCTTGACCTTCTCGCGAGGCTCATCGACCTTGATCTTGCCTCCCTCCATAATGAAAACTCGGTGGGAAAGGTCGAGCCATTGCACCCGATGCGTCGTATAAATAACCGTCCGATCTTCTGGCAATTCCTGAATCAGCTTTCGCAACAGACCTTCAGCATCGCTATCAAGGCTCGCAGTCGGCTCGTCAAGCAACCAAATCCGAGGGTTCTGTAACACCATGCGGGTTACACCTACGAGCTGCCGCTGCCCGCCGGACAGTCCGGCGCCCCCTTCGCTAATCGGCAGATGTAAGCCCTCTGGATGATTCTGTACCACCGCTAAGAGGCCCGTCTTTTCCATCGCTGCGTAAATGGCAGTTTCGCTCGGCATGCTCATGCCGAGTGTGAGATTGTCCAGCAGCGTCCCCGAAAACAAGCGCACATCCTGGGGCAGATATCCGATGACCTCACGCAGCCAACTCGGTCGGCACTCCTCATAATCCAATCCAGCGATGCAAACCTGTCCACCCGAGGGCGTGGCGACTGCCGCCAGCAGCTTCAATAGAGTGGACTTCCCGCTGCCGTTACGACCAAGGATAGCGATACGCTCCCCCTGGGGGATTTGAAGGTTCGGAACCACGAGCTGCGGCATGCGCGAAGCGCCGTAACCGTAGGTGATCGAATGCATCGTGAGTGCGAGCGGCGCGCTTCGCGTATTGGCCTGACGCCCGGGCTTATCATCGCTCGGGCAGGCCAACAGCTCGTTCAGCACGCGGAGGGCGTAACGAGCGTGGTGCCAGCGCAGCAGCAGACCGGTAATACCCGAGATTGTGTTGAGCGTGCGTCCGCCCAAAATCATGCAGGCGATCAACCCGCCCATCGTCAAGTTACCCTCAGCGATTGTGTAAACGCCAACAATCAGAATCGCTGCAAACGCCAGCTGCTGAAAAAACTGTGTGATCGATTGCGAGAGCTGCGTGACCGAGCGCAGGGACTCTGTCCGTTGCGCAGTCTCTCGTGTCGCGTGCAACCACATATCACCGAACCGGGCCTCACCACCCTGCGCCTTGATAACCTCTGAGCCAGCGACCGCTTCGAATAGAAGCCCCTGCCGTTGCGTGACAGCCTCGTTCTCTTCGCGCTGCCGGCGCGCAATCGGGCCGTAAGCGGCCAAACCGACGAGCAGACTCAGCACCACAAAGGTCGCAGGAACGAGCGCAACGGGACCGCCAATGAGAAAGATAATCGTGATAAAGATAATGACAAACGGCAGGTCAGCTAGCGTGAACAACGTTGATGAGGTAAAGAAGGTCTTAATCGCCTCATAATCCTTGATCTGGGCCACTAGCGACCCGAGGCGCGATGGCCTGCGGTCAATTTTCAGCGCCAGCACGCGATCAAAGAAATACTGCGACAACGCCTCGTCGAGCCGCCTTTCCGACGCTTCCATCATGCGCATGCGCGCGTACTTAAAAAGCAGATCCAGCACATAAGCCACGAGCACCCCGCTGGCAAGGAACCAGAGAGTGGCAAAAGCCATATTGGGCACCACACGATCGTAGACCTGCATGGCGAACAGCGCCGCTACCACCGCCACCGCATTGATAAAGATGCTGGCCACGCCCACGCGAGCAAAGATCGACGCGTGCGCCTTCATTGCCACTATGATCGCCTCAGAAGCCGCGCCCCGCTTTGGCGGCGGCACGAAGGCCTCTGTCCTCTGCGACAAAGGCGGCACAGGGACCAGTGCCTGTTGGAACTGCTCTGCAGACTTTTCTGGGGAGCCACTCACCCACTCCACCACCGCCGCCTCGTCTGAGGTCGCCACGCGGACCATCACCCCAACGCAGCCTTTACCGACAATCCATGCGGGAAGTTGCGAATTGGTCAGCAGAGAGACCGGACTCGTGGCCGCGCTATGTCCCTCGAAGAGCCACTGCCAGGCCGCGGCTAGCCGGTCCTCCTCACGCTCGACCGCAACTTCCTGCCACGCCTGCTCAACTTCGTAGCGCGAGGCATGTAACCCGCGGCGCTCCGCCATGTCTAAAACAGCCGCCACGCCAAGTTCTGCGCTCAGCAGCGGTTTTCCAGCGCTTTCCGCCATCTATTCCAACCTATCGCGTTCGTTGTAGAGCGGAGAAATGCGCGGACTCAACTTCTCCCACAGCATGCCCTCCAGGGCCAATCGCGCATTCTCGAACCAAAAGTCCCGTTTAGCAGTCGTAACCTGCAGGCGCGCATCGTGTGCCTCGCGCTGGGCGTTCAACACCTCGACCCAGGCCTTGCGGCCAACCTTAAATTGCCGGAAGAAACTTTCTACCAAGAGATCCGCGGCCTCGGCCGACTCGGCCTGTGCCTCGAACTGCCGCCGGGCTGAATCACGTGCGACCCGCGCCTCCCGGATCCGATTGGCGATCTCCCGCTCCGTCGCCGCCAGTGAGTCCTGCGCCGCCAGTAGCCGCTGCTGCTCGGCCTGCGCGCCGCGATATGCCTGCAGCCCATTGTTCGTCTGATACTGGAGCACGAGCTGGGTGACCGTATCCGGGGTGAGATCCCCCTCCTCCTGTAGGAAGCGGCGTGAATGCTGCACGGAAATCTCTGGCCAGATGGACGCTCTCGCCCTATCCGCGCGAGCCTCTTGTGCAGCAACCTCGGCCAGCGCGCGCTGACGCTCCGGGTGAGTGGGAGGCACACCGTGCTCGTTGAGCAGACTGATGGCCCCCTCCGGAAGAATGATATCCCCCGCCGGCCATGTCAGCCTTCCAGGCTCGCGATTGAGCAGCGAGCGCAGCCGGGAGCGTGCCGACGCAAGCACCGATTGATTGGCTTCCGCTCCGGCCTGCGCCTGGCGTAGGCGCGTCACGGCAGTCTCTACGTCCACTGACGGGGAAACGCCCTTGTCCGCTCGGCGTTCAATGACTCCGAGCAGCGACTCCAAACGCGCGATGTAGGCCTGCCAGTGCCCCGCTTGCTCCTCCGCGAAGCGGGCATTAAAGAAGGCTTCGGCGGTCTGCAGCCCCAACTCCAGACGAGTGCGGTATAACTCGTAGAGTGATCCAGACTGATTGGCCTTGGCCTCGCGAATCTCGGCGGCAGTGACACCACCATCCCAAAGTGGCTGCACGATACTTGCCGTCACTGCCGACCGTCCCTGCTCGCCCTGCGCCGCGTCCACCTGAGCGAATGGATAGTAGCCCGTCCGCGCTGCTTTGACGTCAAAACTTCCCGCGTCGAGCTCGGAGAGCGCCCGAGTGACTTGCGGATTGGTTGTCCAGACCTCGTAGAGCAAAGTTCCGACATCTTCGCCCTTGGCATCAATATGCGCAGTGAGGGTTGCGGATGGCCGGTCTATTGCGCGGTTGGACGCTCGACCCACTGCCTTTGTATCATCCTGCACAGCCAGGATGTCGGCGGCTGAGTGTTCTATCCCGTACTCACCATCTGCTTGTGCATATACGGAATGGTAAAAAGCGGCCGACCAAAGCAACGTGGCCGCAATTACGCGGCATACCGTTCCAGACACATTGGGATGCGCTGAGAGCGTTTGGGGCCTGCAAACCCACAGCGCGGGGTTGATACCGCCAAGCAAAGGGTTAATTTCAGCTGTCCGCTGTTGTCTCTGGTAGCGCGTCGCGAAGGGCGCGCGAGAAGCCCTGACGTGCAGCCTGGGCAATACCGAACTGAGTGCGAAGCCGCCGTAGCTCGTTATCCGTCGCCGTAATGTTCAGGAACGCCGTACGTGCTTCCTCCGTGAGTGCCTCCCATTCATATTCGTTCCCATCAATCGTAACCTTCTTCGCTTCCTCTGCCATCATTTGCTTCCTTAAAAATGGATGTCTCGATTCACGGGGCGCGATCTTAGCGTAGACCGCTCCCACGTGCAGTACACAACCCTGGTTGCCGTCCGCCACCATTACTGCCGGCTGCATCGGGCCCTTGCTTGAATACCTGCCCCGGCTCTGTGCGGGCAAGCGCCTCGCTTCAACTAACGCATGCGCAGCCAGCAGGTGCTCCAAAAGATTACGTCAACCAAAAAAATCCCCGCCCTAATGGCGGGGATTTCAATCAGGCTCAACTGGGTGCGGGAGGGTTCCCGCACCCATCTCTACCATTAACGCTAGATAGCCGTGACGTCACCGTCTTCGATAGCGTTGACTCCAACATTCTCGATCAGAGCGACAAACTCGACCTCAATGTTGCCCGTGAGCGCATCGCCTCCTGCAGCCGTCGAACTCACGCTGTAAACCGCAGCATCAGCATCGGCGGCATCGCTTTCGTAAACGATGACCTGGAATTCCTCACTCGCGAGGTTTCCGATTGCATCCGCAATATAGGACTCAACCGCGCCACCATCTGCAACATCGGTGGTAGTGAGGTTGTGCCCCGGAAGCGCTTCGATTTCGATCACATTACTGCCATCAGAATTTACGTTCGCACCCTGGGTCATCGACTGCATTGCGACATCGGCGTCTGCACCGTCGATCTCAAGCACGTCGCCATTCGCTGCGCCGGCAGAGAAACCGGAGACCGTGACTGAGCTGTCGAAGGCAGCATCCACACCACCATTCTCGACCGTGACCGTGTCGTCGCCCGCCGAGCCACTCAAGTCGACCGCCTGGTCCGCGCGGACCCCATCGGCGCCATCGAACGTGATGTCGTTCCCGTTACCACCGGCCAGGACGTAATTCTCTACAGCGTCCTCGGCGAAGACCGTGAAGCCGTCAGCACCAGGGTCAGTGATGACCACGGTGTCGTTCACCGCTCCAGCATTGATCCCTCCGAGACCTTCAAGAGCCACGTGCTGGTTGTCACTCATGGTGATGCTATTCGGGCCAGCGCCGTTGATGGTCAGAGAATCTGCCCCAAGCGCCATACCACCGTTGACTCCCGAAACATCCGCACCGTTAGCGGCCGTCACAACATCGCCATGCGCTGCGACCAGGGTGTAGTCGCCGTCCACGATGTTCCCACCGACGTCGATGGTATCCATCATGTCACCGCCGTTGACATCCACCCCGGTCTCGTTGGCGTTCACCACGAAGGTGTTCGCGCCGCCGTCGGCCAGGTTGTAGGTCTCGACCCCGTCAAGACCGTTGGTGGTGCCGTTGCCAGCAATGTTGATGATCTGTGCGCCCGCGGCGTTGACGACCATACTGTTGATGAACACGTCGTTGTTCTGGCCGGTGGTCAGCGTCACACCTGTCGTGTGACCAAGGTCCTGGAAGTCCAGGATGGCGCCACCCAGGGAGACACCGACGCCTCCGCTGTCAACGTCAATGCCCTGAAGCTCCGTCTCGTCAACGACAGTGAACGTGTCAGCGAGGATGCTAAACACGTTGTTGATTTCACTGGTGTACGCCCCGACACCGAAGTTGACGGTATCTGCAGTGACACCCCCTACTTCAAGTGTAACGTTCTGGCCAAGAGCGCCTAGCGTGAAATCAACGGCCGTGGGCCCAGTAAGGCTGTTGAGCACATAGTTTTCGACATCCGCATCTCCGGTGAGCGTCCCGCCGTCGATGGTCGTGATCGTCTCGCCGAAAGCCGGCGTGGTGATATCACCGAAGGCGTTGTGCTGTGCCACGGTCATCGTCACATTGCCGTTGATGGCCACGTTCTCCACCGCGCTGACGTCGGCATCGCTGATGTCGTCGCCCATGTCGGTGGTCAGCGTGTCGGTGCCGATCCCGCCGAGTGTGCCATCGACGTCGTCGATGCCACCCGTGACGATCTCGTTGACACCGTTACCCGTGTCGACACTTTGCCCCACTGCGCCCAGCGTGAACTGGTCGTTGCCGGCGGACAGGTTGTACTGCTCGATGTCGGCGACACCCGTGATGCCCATTCCCGGGAAGGTCCCGGCTGCGGTCAGGGTCGAGTCGACCAGCGTGATGGTGTCGGTCGAGTTCGGGGCGACGTCGCCGGCGTCGACGATCGTGCCCAGCGTGCCGTTGCCGTTGACGTCGCCGTGCTGCTCCGCCGTCATGGTGACACTGGACTGGGTGATCGTGGTCTGCTCGATGCCCAGCACAGTGGCGCCGCTGACGTTGTCGTTTGCGTCGAGTACCAGTTCGTCGTTACCCGCGCCACCGTTGATGGTGCCGGTCAACGTGTCGAGCATGTCGCCGCTGCGGATTGTGTCGTTACCGTCACCGGCGTCGACGCTCTGGCCATTGGCGCCCAGCGTGAAGTCGCTGTTACCACCCGCAACGCCGGTATCCAGGTTGTACTGCGCGATGTCGGCGTCTCCGGTCAGCATGCCGGCGTCGGTGACGTTGATCGTTTCGCCGGCCGCATCCCCGTCTTCGTCGATTTCGTCAAAGCCGTTGTGCTGAGCAACCGTCATCGAGGCAGACGTGTTCACCTGCGCCGTTTCGACACTGTTCAGCGTCGAGTTGCTGATGTCCTGGCCGTCGATGACCACCGTGTCATTGCCCTGAAGACCATTGATGGTCGCGGGGTTCCCGTTGAAGCCACCCCCTACTAGCGTGAAGACATCGTCAAACGGGGAGCCCATGATGTTGTCCCCAGCCGCGACGTTTGTCTGACCAGCGGTAAAGCCGTCGAAGACATCCACACCCTGCAGGCTCGTTACTCCATCGAGCACGATACTGATGTCGTCAGCGTTCAGGGTCTCGTCGTTGTCAATATCAAACCACAGCGTGCTGTTGGCCGAGTCGAAGACCGCCTCAACCGTTCCCGGCGAGGTGGTGAGCGCCTGCTCAGGATCCGTGATGGCGAGATCCGAGGTGTTGCCCCGGAAATCGATCACGCGGCCGGATCCCAGCAACTCGTTCAGGAATCGGATATCGACCTGGTCCTCGCCGGAGACGAAGCCGTTGATCGTATCCATCCCGCCAATGCTGCTATCAGACACGTTCCGGTACAGGAAGTCATCATCACCTGCAGCGCCATCGAGCGTATCCACGCCGGCGCCGCCGATGATTTGGTCATCACCGTTGCCGCCATTAATGACGTCGTTTCCGCCGTTCCCGAAGATCAGATCGGCACCCGCTCCGCCCTGAATAAGGTCGCTACCGGAGCCGGTACGAATTTCATCGTCACCGGCACCACCGGTTGCATTCAGGTCGGCTGTAGCGCCATCGGCCATGAGGGTAAGCGCGTCAGCTCCACCAGCACCCAATGCGGACCCATCAATGGTCTGCATACCACCGGTCACCTCGGTATTCAGCGTATCTACAACAACCGTTGTGCTGTCGTCACCGAAAATGTCGTCGAGCAGTGTGATGGTCTCGACCCCGGTCAGGTTCGTTAGATCGGCTGTGGCTCCCGCCATCCCGTTGTCATTGCCATCTCCGATGTAGAGCTGGTCGTTGCCACCCTGACCACCGGCGAGTACATCGCCATCAAAGTCGTCGTTGTTACCGAAGAAATGGAAGGCGCCGCCATTGGCGCTGGCATCGACCGTGTCCGTACCGCCGTTCTCAAGGTTGATGAAGACCGGGCCACCGGCATTAAAGGCTGCATCGAACGTGAGGTTATCCCCACCGTTGCCGCCCACCAGTGTATTGAGACCAGAATTGCCTGCCAGCTGGCCGAGGGTGGCCGTACCAGCTCCAACAAATGTCACCACCTCGATATTGGTGATTTCATTGGTCGGCGTCGGGGTCAGCGTGCCGAAAGCATCATCGACAAGGTTGCCGCCGGTGACCAGAAGCGCGTCGCCGCCATTGTCCTGGAACTGGCCGGCAGTGACAGTCTGGCCGCTGCCGCCTGTACCCCCGTCAAACTCAACTTCAGAGCTGTTCAGATCGTTGGCGTTGATCTCGAGGGTATCGTCCCCAGCATTACCCGCGAAGACAATGTCGTTGTCCTGGCCATTACCAACACGGACGGTATCTTCAGTTCCCGAGCCAGTAACGTTGAACTCGTAGTTATTGTCAACGCCTGCCTGGATATCCACCAAGAAGCTGTCATCGGCATCGGTGAGCATGGACGCGTCAATGCTGACACCGGTTGCTGTCCCGATGTTGCCACCCTGGAAGGTAAGGATGTTGTCGTCGACATCCGGCAAGACCGAGCGATCTCCATCGGACGAGAACTCGTAGTTTTCTACACCAACGACGTTGTTCAGGTTGACTGTAGATACCACCGCATCCTGACGATTATCCATCACGATGGTGTCGTTCAGCCCGGCCGTACCGTCAATGGCATCGCCCGCGGTCAGCGCCGCGTCAGTGGTTTCAACCCGGTTAGCGCCTGAGCCGAGGATTACTGTGTCGTTGCCGCCGTTGCCAACGACTGGGAAGTCCGGATCGGCATCGTCCCCGCCATTGGCATTCACATCGAGGCTGACGTCAACATCACCAATACGAACGGTCATGTTCTCACCGATCGCCGAAGCGTCGAGTGTGTCGTTCCCCCCGCCGTTCAGATTGACGGTACTTGAGAACGCGTTCTCGAAATTCGTTCCCAAAGTGAGCGTGCCGGCATTGCTGAAGGTCAGGATTTCCGCCTGATCAGCAGCGAAGCCCGCGAAGGCCGCATCGGTGATGCTGTTGGGATCGACATGGATGTTGTCGACGCCGTCGCCGGTGGCGATGGTGTCGTCGGCATCCAGAGTGTCGTTCAGGAAGAGCTGGTCGTTGCCGTTGCTGCCGATGAAGTTGATGTCCGTTGCGTTGGTGTTGTCTTCATCGGTGAATACGACCTGCTCAGCGCCCGAGGTTAGACGGCTGCCATCAATGGTGATGGCGCTCTGCGCAAAACCAACATCCAACGTGATGTTGATGTCATTCGGACTGGCGTTCTGATCGATGGTGACGCGGACTTCCTCCACGCCCGTTACACCTGCACCAAGCACGTTCGTGGTGGTGGCGGCGTTGACCGGTTCGTTCGCAAGGATCTCGATCCGGTCTCCGTCCACACCGTTGAGCCCACCCGAGACTGTGTCGGTGACATCCAACTCGCCGTCATTGAACAGGAAACGGTCGTCGCCGTTGGCACCCGGTTGACCGTCGCCAACGAGGACATCGGTACCCGTGCCCGCGATCAGGAGGTCATCGCCGATGCCACCCGTGAGGTTATCGTTACCGGCGCCGCCGTCGAGAACGTCATCGCCACTATTCCCGACCAGGGTGTCCACGCCCTCATTGCCGATCAGATTATCTGCCTGGGTACCACCCGTCAGCGAGTCATCACTATCGCCACCGAGCAGGTTAATGCCGCTCGCCGTCAGATTGCCCGCATTGAAGTCAAGCGTGTTACCGACAAGGGCACTGCCATCCACGGTGACTTCTGTCGCATCTTGCGCGAATGCGCTATTGAGGCCGGTCGTGAAGACGAAATCGTTGCCTTCATCTAGCAACTGAACCAGCTCGAATTCGGTCACGTTATTGAGCGAAGCCGGACCACCCGCGTCATCCGCGAGCGTGAGGCGGTCCCCCATGAAAGCACCCGCGTTACCGGCGTTGAAGTACGGCGTGGGGGCAGCCTGGCCCGGGATGGTGGGTTGGAAAACGCCAGCCATGCCGTTAGCGCCGCCGGTCAGTGTATCGGCAGCCGTCAGGTTGGCGCCCCCACGGACCAGGTCGCTTCCGTCGCCCAGCGTCAGGGTGACATTGTTGGCGGCAAGCGTGAGATCGAGGCTACCCGTGCTGGCACCGGCATCCACGTTGGTTGCCGAAACGGGCAATGCACTGGGATCGGCTGGGAGGATCGTGTCCGTCACGCCACCAATCTGCAGGTCCCAACGAGCGCTCTGATCATCCGCATTGATATTCAACGCATTCGCGCCAGTACCAAGATTGTTTAGTACGAAACCCTGCGAGTTGCCCATCAAGGTGCTGATATTCAGCGTCTCAATCGCGGCATCAATGTTCAGATCGACGCCAAAATTCGCATTGCCTGTGCTGTCCGCGAGACCGATATTTAGGACATCGGAGCCGCCGGAAACCACACTGTTTACAACGTCATAGTCAACGCGATGCGAGGCTGTCGGATCGATGATGTTCAGGTCGCTGAGGCCGGGCGAGGCGTTAAGCGCGACGTCCTGGGTGCTGTTGTTGACGGTGATGCTGTCCAGCACAGTGCCCGGACCACCGTTGACCGGGTTGTCGGTATCCGACAAGTCATAGGTGGCTACGACAGCAGAACCATCCTGCCCGGCAAACAAAGGCCCGGCACCAGCCATGTCGAACTGGTCGGACACATCGCCGTCCGCGGTGATGTTCAGGTGCTCGATTTCCTGCAGTTCGAAATTGCTGAAGTTGAAGGTGTTCGACTGGTTATCCACTGAATGGAAGACGGTATCCTCACCACCGTTGCCGTCAACCGAAGCGCCATTCAGGTTTTCATTGTTGGCCGTGAAGGCGTCCGCGTTGGGAGTGCCGTTAAGCACCGGGGTAGCGCCACCGTCCAGCGTGGTGCCAGCAACATTCACGGTGATCGTGAAGATTTCGCTTCGGCCGCCTTCGCTGTCGACCGCCTGCACGTCAAAGCTGGTTTGCCCGGCGAACCCGGCGTCCGGCTCGAAGCTGAAGGTACCGTTGGCCTCGTCGAAGTTAACCACGCCGTCCATTTGAGCGGCGGGCGTCACCAACTCCATGGCAAGTGCGGGATTATCGACACCGTTGCCGATCTCCTGGCCGTCCTCGACATCCATGATGGTGAACGGAATGGGTTGCGTTGCCGTCCCCTGCGTCGTATCGACACTGATGGTGCCGGTGTCTTGCCCGTCCACGTCCAAATTGGGCAGATCGTTGACCGGCGCAACATTCACCGTCACCGTCGCACTGGCAGTCTCCTGGCCATCGGTCACTTCATAGCTGAAGGTGTCCGTGCCGTTGAAATCCGCGTTCGGCGTGTAGGTGAACGTTCCGTCACCGTTGACCACCACACTGCCATTACCCGCCGGCG
>JALEHA010000047.1 GCA_022763315.1 Algiphilus sp. | reverse complement strand
AGCGCGACGATCTCGACCTGTGGGAGGGCTATGGCATCGAGATCGAGTGGATGATCGTCGATGCGCACAGCCTGGACGTGCGTCCCGTGGCGGACCAGCTGCTGGCCGGCGTCGCGGGCCATGGCGCCACCGAATTCGAGGACGGCGCGGTCACCTGGACCAACGAACTCGCGCGCCACCTGATCGAAGCCAAGTCCACCGGACCGATGCCGACACTGGCCGATGCAGACGCCGTCTTCGCCGGTGCCGCGCGCACGATCAATGCCCGCCTCGCACCGGAGGGGCTATGCCTGCTCCCCGGGCCGATGCACCCCTGGATGCAGCCCGAACGCGAGTTCCAGCAGTTCCCGCACGGGCAGGATGCCATCTATCGCTTGTTCGACCAGGTCTTCGATTGCCGCGGCCATGGCTGGTCCAATCTGCAGAGCCAGCAGATCAATCTGCCCTTTCACGGCGACGCCTCCTTCGGTCGCCTGATGGCGGCCGTGCGCGTGTTGATGCCTTTGCTGCCCGCGCTGACGGCGGCCTCGCCCTTCGTGGAAGGCGCCGTTGCCGGCACCCCCAACCACCGGCTCACGGTCTATGCCGGCAACTGCGCACGGGTGCCTTCGATCACTGCGCAAGTGATTCCGGAGCCCGTGTTCACCATCGACGCCTATCACGAGCTGGTGCTGGCGCCGATTCTGCGCGACATGGCCGCGTACGATCCCGAGGGACTGCTTGACGCCGAGTGGACCAATGCCCGCGGTGCCATCGTGCGTTTCTCGCGCAATTGCATCGAAATCCGGGTCATGGATACCCAGGAATGCCCGGAAGCCGACCTCGCCCTCGCCGAACTGGTGGTGGCCGTGGCGCGCGGACTGGTGGAGGAGCGCTGGTCGAGTCACGCTGCACAGGCGCGCATGGCGCAGGATCGCCTGGTCCACTGGTATCAGCAGGCGGTGCACCATGCCGAAGGGCTGCGCGTCGAAGACCGTGCCTACCTTGCACTGTTCGACTATCGCTCCGACGCGGCCTCAGGACGGCAGCTCTGGGAACGGCTGATCGAACAGGCGGCCGCTGCCGGCAGCCTGTCCGCGACGGCGGGCCGGCATTGCGAGCACTGGCTGCGCCACGGCAGCCTGGCCCGCCGCTTGGTGCAGGCCGTGGGACCGTCGGTGTCGCGCAGCGCGCTGCGGCCGGTCTACCGACGCATGGCGGATTGCCTGCAGCAGAATTCGGCCTTCGTCTGATGCCCGCCGGGGTGGTGGTGAGCTGCGAGCACGCCGCACACGCACTGCCGCCGGCGTTTCGCGACCTGGTGCCGCAGGCGGTGCGCACCAGTCATCGCGGCTGGGACGCGGGCGCCCTTGGTCTGGCCGAGGCGCTGGCCGACACGCTCGATGCGCCCCTGTACGCAGGCGCCTACAGCCGGCTGCTGGTGGACCTGAACCGCTCCACGCATCACCGCCAGCTGTTCTCGAGCGCAAGCCAGGCGCTGGATTCGGCGCAGCGGGCCGCCATCGTGGCGCGCTACTACCAGCCCTTCCGCCGCGCGGTTCGCGATGCCGTGGCGGCGCGCCTGCCGTGTCTGCACCTGTCTGTGCACAGTTTCACGCCCTGCCTCGACGGCGTCTCGCGGCCTACCGATATCGGCCTGCTCTACGATCCACGCCGCCCGCTCGAGCGCCAGCTGGCCACGGCGCTGGCGCAGCAGTTGCGTGCCACGGGGAACTGGACGGTGCACCGCAATCAACCCTATCGCGGCTGCGCCGATGGGCATACCACTGCACTGCGCCGGCAGCTGCCCGCGACGGCCTATGCCGGGCTCGAGATCGAGATCAACCAGCGCTGGGTGGACACGCCGGAGTGGCCCCATCTGCAGCGCGCCGTCTGCACGGCGCTGCGCGCTACTCCTTGGCCCGATGGTGCAGGGATTTGAGGCTGGCCACTTCGGATTCGCGCGACATGCTGAGCTCCTTCAACGCCTGCAGATAGTGCTGCCAGAGCGTGTCGCCTTCGCGCCCGAAGCGCTCCAGCAATTCCCAGGTGTAGAGCCCGGTATCGTGGCCGTCATCGAAGACGAGCTTGACCGCGTACTGGCCAACAGGCTCGATGCGGTCAAGCCCGACCTGCTTCTTGCCCGGCACCACCACGGGGCGACCGTGGCCCTGGACTTCGGCCGAGGGGCTATGCACGCGCAGGAATTCCCAGGACAGCTCGTCCTCGCGCCCGTCGGCCCAGGTGACCTTCAGCGTGCGTGCTGACGTGCGTCGGGCAATGCGGACCGGCGGCTGCATCAGAGCACGTAGCGCGAGAGGTCTTCGTCGGCCGCGACGTCGGCCAGGCGCTCGTCGACATAGGCGGCATCGATGGTGACCGTGCCGCTGGCGTGATCCGGCGCGTCGAAGGCCAGCTGTTCCATCAGCCGCTCCAGCACGGTATGCAACCGGCGCGCGCCGATGTTCTCGGTCGATTCATTGACCCGCCATGCGGTCTCGGCCAGACGCTGGATGCCATCCTCGGTGAAGGCGACCTCGACGCCCTCGGTGCTCATCAACGCCCGGTACTGCTGGGTCAGGGCGTGCCGCGGCTCGGTGAGGATGCGCTTGAAGTCATCCACCTTGAGCGGCTTGAGTTCAACCCGGATGGGCAGCCGGCCCTGCAGCTCCGGGATCAGATCCGACGGCTTGGCGACGTGGAAAGCACCACTGGCAATGAACAGGATGTGATCGGTGTGCACCGAACCGTACTTGGTGGAGACCGTGGAGCCCTCCACCAGCGGCAGCAGATCGCGCTGCACGCCTTCGCGCGACACATCGCCGCCGCCGCTGTAGTCGCCGCGCTTGCAGACCTTGTCGATCTCGTCGAGGAAGACGATGCCGTTCTCCTCGGCATTCTTGAGGCCCTCGCTCTTGATGGCGTCCTCGTCGATGAGCCGTGCCGCCTCTTCGTCGACCAGCGGCTTCCAGGCCTTGCCGATGGTGACCTTGCGCGATTGCTGATGCTTGGACTGCATGCTCTGGAACATGGATTGAAGCTGCTGCGTCATTTCCTCCATGCCCGGCGGCCCCATGATCTCCATGCGCGGGTTGTTGCCCTGCAGGCTGAGCTCGACCTCCTTATCGTTGAGCTTGCCCTCGCGCAGCTGCTTGCGGAAGACCTGCCGTGCGGCGCTGCCTTCGCTGCTGCTCTGGTTGCTGCCGGACTCGCCGTACTGCTTGGCGGGCGGCACCAGGGCATCCAGGATGCGCTCTTCGGCGGCCTGTTCGGCCTCGGCGCGCACCCCTTCCATGGCGATCTCGCGCGCCTGCTTGACCGAAGCGTCGACCAGATCGCGGATGATCGACTCCACATCCTTGCCGACATAGCCGACCTCGGTGAACTTGGTCGCTTCGACCTTGATGAACGGCGCCTTGGCCAGCTTGGCGAGCCGGCGCGCGATCTCGGTCTTGCCGACACCGGTGGGCCCGATCATGAGGATGTTCTTCGGCGTGATTTCCGCGCGGATGTCCTCGGCGATCTGCTGCCGCCGCCAGCGGTTACGCAAGGCGATGGCGACTGCGCGCTTGGCCTCGGCCTGGCCAACGATGTGGCGGTCCAGCTCATCGACGATCTGGCGCGGTGTCATCACGGTGCCGGGTTGGGTCCCCGCTGCGGTGGGCGTCATGTCATTCATGGCGGTCCTAGGCCTGGTCCGCGGTGGGAATACGCTCCACCGTCAGAGAATGGTTGGTGTAGATGCAAATGTCGGCCGCGATATGCATCGCCTTGTCGACGATGTCGGCGGCGGAAAGCTCCGTATTGTCAAACAGGGCGCGCGCGGCAGCCTGTGCGAAGGGCCCGCCGGAACCGATGGCCATGACGCCGCCCTCGGGATCCATGACATCGCCGTTGCCGGTGATCATCAGTGAGGTCTGGGCGTCCGCCACCAGCAGCATGGCTTCGAGTCGGCGCAGCATGCGATCGGTGCGCCAATCCTTGGCGAGCTCCACCGCCGAGCGCAACAGATTGCCGCCGTGCTGTTCCAGCTTGCCCTCAAAGCGCTCGAACAGGGTGAAGGCATCGGCCGTACCGCCGGCAAAGCCGGCAATCACCTGTTCGTTGTAGAGCCTGCGCACCTTGCGCGCATTGCCCTTGACGGTGGTGTTGCCCATGCTGACCTGGCCGTCGCCGCCGATGGCAACCTCGTCGCCGCGACGTACGCAGAGAATGGTGGTGCCGTCGAATTGCTGCATGCTCGCGCGCGCTCCTTAATGTCCGACCCGTCAACTTTGGGGCGGATGCCTGCAAATCAAGCGCTACTGTCGTCCGAATCCGCTTTCCGCCGCGCACGCGGGTGCGCATCGCGATAGACCCGCGCCAGATGGTCGAAATCGAGCTGCGTGTAGATCTGCGTGCTGGACAGGCTGGCGTGGCCCAGCAGTTCCTGGACCGCGCGCAGATCGCCGCTGCCTTCGAGCATATGGGTGGCGAAGGCGTGGCGCAGCCGGTGCGGATGCACGCGCACGCCCAGGCCGGCGCGTTGGGCGCGCTGCGCCAGGCGTTGCTGGATGCTTCGGCGCGACAGACGCGTGCCACGGCTGGACACGAACAGCGCCGCCTCGCCGGGTTGCGCCAGGCTGGGACGCTGCCGGCACCACGCCCGCAGCGCCTCGCGCGCCAGCCTTCCGACCGGGACAATGCGCGTCTTGCCTCCCTTGCCGGTGACGCGCAGTTCACCGCCCGGATCGAGGTCGTGCAGATCGAGGGCAGCCAGTTCACTCAGGCGCAGACCACTCGAATAGAACAGTTCAACGATGGCGCGATCGCGACAGGCCACGGGGCTGTGGTCGTCCGGCTCCGCCTCGGCCAGCGCGCCTGCCTGCTCGCGCGACAAAGTGCGCGGCAGCCGCTTCTGCGCCTTGGGCGCGCGCACGCCCTGCGCCGGATTGCGCTCGGCCACGCCGGTTTCGATCAGCCATTGGTAGAAGCTGCGCACACTCGACAGGTAACGCGCGATGCTGGTCGGCTTGT
>JALEHA010000046.1 GCA_022763315.1 Algiphilus sp. | reverse complement strand
GTGACGGCGCGACGCCGGAGGACGCCATCCGCGAGGCGCTGTCCCAGGTCGGACTGGCGCTTGGCATCACTTCCCTGGTGCTGTTCACCGGCTTTGCGCTGTTCACGACCTCCGGCTTCCTGCTGACGGTGCACTTCGGTGCGCTGACCGCCATCGTGATCGCGGCTGCGCTGCTGGCGGACTTCCTCCTCTTGCCCCCCTTGTTGCTGTGGCTCGATCGACGCTAGCGCGCAGCTTGGCCCTGCTGCTGGGACTGTGCGGCGGCGTCGGCGTGGCCGCCGCGCAGACCGAATGGCGCGGGGTGGTGGAACTGGAAGGCCGCCACTTTCGTATCGACCAAGGCAACGGGCTGACCGGCTCCGTGGCCGGGCTGCTGGACATCTATCAGCCGACCAGCGATCGGGATCTCAGCCTGATCGCCGAATTGTTCTACCGCGAAGATCTCGACGATCCGCGCCGCAGCCATGGCGACGCGCGTCAGGCCTACATCCAGGCGCTAGGGCGTGAACTCGAGCTCTATGCCGGCTGGCGTCGCATCTTCTGGGGCGTGACCGAGGCGCGCTCCCTGGTCGACACCATCAATCAGACCGATCTGGTCGAGGACATCGACGGCGGCGCCAAGCTCGGCCAGCCCATGGTGCAGCTGCGCTGGCTGGCGCCGGTGGGCACCATCGATGGCTTTCTGCTGGCGGGTACGCGGGCGCGCACCTTTCCCGGACAGGATGGCTCCCCGCGCATTCCCTTCCCCATTGCGCGCCGCGCCGCACGCTTTCCAGACGGGGAACAGCAGCGGCTGGACTATGCGTTGCGCTGGCAATTCCGCGCGCCGGGGCTCGACCTGGGCCTGTCTTGGTTCGACGGCACCGCACGGGACCCGGACTTCCTGCCCTGTCTTGCCGAGGGCAGCGACTTCCCAGGCACCGATAGCGGACCCAACTGCAATCTGCAGGATGCCGTGCCCGAACAGCCGCTGCCCGGTCTCCTGGTCGACCTGTTGCAGGCGCTGCGGCTAACGCCCAGCGATGCCGAGGTGGAAGCGGATATCCAGCGCGAAGTCATGGATAACCTGGTGCTGATCCCCGACTACCCGCGCGAGCGGCGCGCGGGCCTTGATCTGCAATACCTGCGGGGCGGACTTGCGCTGCGCCTGGAAGCACTGCTGCGCGAGCGCGCCGGCATCTGGAGCCGGGCAGCGGTGGCGGGCGCGGAATACACCCTGCCCGGCTTCTTCGCCACCGGTTGGGACGTCAGCGCGCTCTTCGAGTACCTCTATGACGAGCGCGACAATGACGTTTTCACCCAGCGCTTCACCGACGACCTTTTCTTCGGTACGCGGCTGAGCCTGAACGACCTTGCCGGTAGCGTGGTGCTCGCCGGCGTCATCGTTGAACCGGATTTCGGCAATCGGCTGTTCTCGTTGGAAGCCAGCCGACGGCTATGGGGCGACTGGCGCTTGACTGCGGATGTGCGCGTCTTTTCCGACTTGCCCGATGACCCGCTGGTCGATCTGATCGACGGTCAGGATCGCGTGCGGCTGCTGCTGCAACGCTTCTTCTGAATCAGCCGGCGTCGTCCGCGGCGCTTTCCTCCTCCTCGCCGACCACTACCGCGGGCAAACGCGGCGGCGAATCCAGACAGACGATGCGCTTGTCGCCACCATCATCCGCGCGCGTTTCGGCATAGGAGGGATAGCTGCGATCCGTGGCGATGTCCGGAATCTGCAGAGCGCTTGCCGAACGCGGCACGGTGATGTCCTCCACGTTCTGAAGCGCTGCCACGGTCTCCGCCTCCTGGTAGGCGTGCTCCCCCATGCAATGGGCCCGGGGACCGCAGGCGGCAAGGGCGATACAGGCAGCACCGAGTGCGACGACACGGCACGCGACGGCAACGGGGAAGGACATTATTGCAGGGCTCCGACGGCGCGCAGCGCAGCGCGCACACGGTCGTGGTGGGTTTCGGACAGCGGGACCAACGGCAGACGGATGCCGGCGCCGATGCGTCCCATGGCATTCAGCGCCCACTTTACCGGTATCGGGTTGGGTTCGACGAACAGCAGCTGGTGCAGATCCGCCATCTCGGCATCCGCCGCACGTGCCTCGTCCGCATTGCCTGCGACTGCCGCCTTGCACATGCGCGCCATGATCTCGGGGACGACATTGGCGACCACTGAGACATCACCGTGGAAGCCCGCCAGCATGGCATCACACGCTGTCGGATCGTCGCCGGAATACAGTGCGAAATCGCCGGGCAGGCCGAGCCCCACCAGCGTGCGAATGCGGTCATGATCCGCCAGCGCCTCCTTGAGGCCCACCACATTGGGAAGTTCCGCCAGCCGCTGCACGGTGGCCGGCTGCAGGTCGCACCCCGTCCGCCCGGGCACGTTGTAGAGGATCTGCGGGATATCCACGGCTTCCGCTACTGCGCGGTAGTGGCGGTACAGGCCTTCCTGAGGCGGCTTGTTGTAGTAGGGCGTCACCAGCAGGGCGGCATCGGCGCCAGCGTCGGCCGCGCTTTGCGTCAGCTCGATGGCCTCCGAGGTGGCGTTGGCGCCGGTGCCGGCGATGACCGGAATGCGCCCGTCCGCGGCCTCTACCGTCTTGCGGATGACAGCGATGTGCTCTTCCGCATTCAGCGTGGCGGATTCCCCCGTGGTGCCCATGGAGACGATGGCCGAGGTCCCGGACGCAATGTGCCACTGCACGAGCGCGGCGAGCGCGTCGAACTGCACCTCGCCATTCGAGTCCATGGGCGTGGCGAGCGCCACGATGCTGCCGGTAATCATGCGAGCGGTTCCGTTGCCTGCTTCAAGCGGCGTGCATGATAGCAAGCGGCCTTGCCAGCGCGTGCGCGTGCCGCTGAGGAAAGCTTACACTTCGGCCTCGTTTCCGATGCACAGCTTATGAGCACCGCCGACAACCTGCTCTCGATATCCGTCCTGGCCACGTCCCGACCGCGAATCACCCTCGACCTCTTCCGTGCCGTGCGCGAACGCGGCTGCGAGATTGAGGACTGCCGGCTGGCCCCTGCGGGCGATCACATCGGCGCCAGTCTGGTCGCCTCGGGGAGTTGGGCGGCACTCGGCAAGCTGGAAACAGCCTTGCCCAATATCGCGCAGAAATTCGATATGCAGGTGCAGTTTGCCCGCTGTGGGGAACGCCCGGCGGTGCCGGACTACCGCCCGTACGCGGTGGAGGTCTTTGCGCCGCAGCACGCCGACCTCATCGTCCACCTGCTCGAGTTCTTCGCCGGGCAGGACGTTGACGTCCCCGAGGTGATGTCACAGAAATATGCCTCGCAGCACACCGGCGCCAGCATGTGCAGCGTCCACATGGTGGTGCACGTACCAGTCAGCCAGCATCCGCAAGCGCTGCGCGAATCCTTTATGGATCTGTGCGACGACCTCAATGCCGATGGCCTGCTCGACCCCATCAAGACCTGAGCCACGCCAAGCTCGATGCCGCGTCCTGAAGCCTCCCCCACGGTTGCCCACCTTCCGGCATGATCAGGCGAGCGCTGGGTCGACACGCTGTCCGGACGCCCCCGCCATACGCATGACCTATCCATCGTATCCAGAGGAAGCAAACCGCAATGACCGTATCCGTTGGTGACATGATCCCCGACCTGGAATTGGCCGCGACCGGCGATGACGCACAACTGCGTCTGCGCGATCTCGTGGGGCAGAAAGTGGTGCTGTACTTCTACCCGAAGGACAACACGCCCGGCTGCACCCAGGAAGGCCAGGATTTCGCCGCCCTGGAGGACGAATTCCGCGCCCACGGCGCACGCATTCTCGGGATCTCACGCGATACGGTGCGCAAGCACGAGAACTTCCGCAGCAAGTACGGCTTTGGCTTCACACTCCTGGCCGATGTGGACGAAGCGGCCTGCAGCGCCTTCGACGTCATGCGCGAGAAGAATATGTACGGCAAGAAGGTGCGCGGCATCGAGCGCAGCACCTTTTTGTTCGACAGCGAAGGCCGCCTCGCGCGGGAGTGGCGCAAGACCAAGGTCGACGGCCACGCTGCCGAGGTGCTGGAAGCCGTCAAGGCCCTGTAGGCCACCCCTCACCGGCGCGCCCGCCCACCCCGCTTCATTGCCGAGACCTTCATGACCGATCACCGGATCTTCGTGCTCGACACGAATGTGCTGATGCACGATCCCAGCGCGCTGTACCGCTTTGAGGAACACGACATCTACATCCCCATGGTCGTGCTCGAGGAGCTCGATGCGGCCAAGAAGGGCACCAGCGAAGTCTCACGCAATGCGCGCCAGGTGTCGCGCATGCTCGACGAGATCGTCAGCGAAGCGGGACGCGCCCAGATCGCCGACGGCCTGCCGCTGACCGGTGACCGCCCGCGCAGTCTGCAGGCCGCCAGTACGGCACCGGCGCAGAACGGTGAGGCGTCGCGGCTGGGCCGCATCTTCTTCCAGACCCGGCCGGCTGCCACCGCGCTGCCCGATCTGCTGCCTGGCAACAAGCCGGACAACAGCATCCTGATCTGCGCCCTCAGTCTGGCCAATGAGCAGCCCGATGCTGCGGTCACCCTGGTCTCCAAGGACATCAACCTCCGCATCAAGGCGGCAGTGATCGGCATTCACGCCGAGGACTACTACAACGACCAGGTACTGGAAGACGTCGACCTCCTGCACAGCGGTCACTGCCCGCTGCCGGAGGATTTCTGGGCCTCGCACGGCGACGCCATGCAGAGCTGGCAGGACAGCCAGGGCCGGGCGCATTACAGCCTGCAAGGCCCCATGGTGTCGGAATGGACACCGAACCAGTTCGTCTATCTGCCCGACCCCGAGGACGAAGGCACCGGCCTGGAACTGCGGGTTGACCGCATCGCTGGCGACAGCGCCGAACTGTCGGTGGTCGAGGATTACCGCGAGGGCAAGCGCGGCGTCTGGGGGGTGCACGCCAAGAACCGCGAGCAGAATTTCGCCCTCAACCTGCTGCTCGACCCTGATATCGACTTCGTCACCCTGCTTGGCGCCGCCGGCACCGGCAAGACCCTATTGACCCTGGCCGCCGGCCTCGCACAGACCCTGGACGAGGCGCGCTATCGCGAGATCATCATGACCCGCGTCACGGTGCCGCTGGGCGAGGACATCGGCTTCCTTCCGGGCACGGAGGAAGAAAAGATGACGCCCTGGATGGGCGCACTGATGGACAACTTGGAAGTGCTCACCCATGGCGGCGACAGCGAGTGGGAGCGCGCGGCCACCAACGAACTGCTGGCCAAGCGCATCAAGATCCGCAGCCTGAACTTCATGCGCGGGCGCACCTTCTTCAATCGCTTCATCATCATTGACGAGGCGCAAAACCTGACCTCGAAGCAGATGCGCACAATGATCACGCGCTGCGGCCCAGGGACGAAGATGGTCTGCCTCGGCAATCTGGCGCAGATCGACACGCCCTACCTGTCGGAGACCACGTCGGGCCTGACCTATGTGGTCGACCGCTTCGGCGGCTGGCCGCACGGCGGGCACATCACGCTGGCGCGCGGCGAGCGCTCGCGCCTCGCCGCCTTCGCCTCCGAGGTGCTGTAACGCGCTAGGGGTTTGGCTGCACTGCCTCCAGGCTTGGCGCGCCGGTCAGGCGCATCAGCAGGCGGTCCACCCCCAGCGCCACGCCGGCGCAGTCAGGCAGGTCTGCGCTCCACTGCGTGGTATCCAGATACTCGGCGCCAGCGGGCAAAGCAGCCCCGGCGACTGCATCGGGCGCCCGCGCTTCCCGGCAGCCGTTGGCCAATTCCAGCCCGCCCCAGAAGACCTCGAAACGCTGCGCCCAGCGCGCGTCTTCCGCGTCCGGCGTCGCCAGCGGGCTGTCGCTGGCCGGAAAGTGGGTGAGAACCACCGGCCCATCCGCGCCCAGCGCCGGCTGCACGCACAGACTCATAAGCAGGTCGCGCCAGCTCGCCGCCGGCAGGCTGTCGGGAGAGGCGCCTTCGGAGGCAACGCCACGCTTCACCGCCGCCGCGTGCAGCTCAGCGGACGAGGCCAGTGGATGCGCTTCACAGTGCTCGAGGAAGCTCTGCTCATAGCGCAACCACCGCGCGCTGTCGGCCGCGGGTCCGCCACAGGTCGCCATCAACTCCAATACCTCCTGCGCCAGCTCCTCGATGGTTTTCCCCAGCCGGTACCATTCGCAGAGCAGAAATTCCTCGGCATGATGCCGGCCTGATTCCCCGGCGCGGAAAGCGTGGCTGAGCTGGTAGATGTCGCCGCTGCCAGCGGCCAGCAAGGGTTTCAGATAGCGCTCGGGGGACGGCAATAGCCAGCCGCCTTCACAGGCCAGGGGACGAATGTGGACTTCCGGCACCACTGCCTGCGTGCGCAGCGGGGTATCGACTTCCAGCACCTCACGGGCGGCAAAGAAGGCGCGAATGTCACGCAGCAAACGGGCTCGGCGCGCGAGTCGCTGCCGTAGCGGCAAGGCCGGATGGAGGGGAGCCGGCTGGGCGTCATTCCCGGGCCGGCGCGGGCTCATTTCTTGACGCGGGAGAGGTATTCGCCGGAACGGGTATCCACGCGGATCACCTCGCCTTCCTCGATGAACAGCGGCACGCTGACCACGGCGCCCGACTCCAGCTTCGCCGGCTTGGTACCGCCGGTCGCAGTATCACCACGCAGCCCCGGATCGGTTTCGATGATCTTCATTTCCACCTGGTTGGGCGGCAACACCTGGATCGGCGTGTCATTCCACAGGGTGAGGGTGCACTCGTCCTGCTCCTTCAACCAGACGTTGTTGTCCCCCACCGCGTTGGCATCGGCAGAGATCTGCTCATAGCTCTTCGGGTCCATGAAGTGCCAGAACTCGCCGTCGGTATAGAGATACTGCATGTCCACTTCGACCACGTCGGCCGCTTCCACCGAGTCGCCCGACTTGAAGGTCCGTTCAATGACGCGACCGCTCTTGATATTGCGGATCTTGACCCGGTTGAAGGCCTGGCCCTTACCGGGCTTGACGAATTCGTTCTCGACGATGGAATAGGGTTCGCCGTCGATCAGCAGCTTGAGTCCGGACTTGAATTCGTTGGTGTTGTAACTGGCCATAGATTGATCGCTCGCGAAAGCGAAGGGTCAAAAAGAATGAGGAAAGAGTGCATTGCCGAAAGGCGGCAAGCTCAGGAGAATGCGCGCGATGATAGCAGAAGCCCTTGCCGCCCCAGACACTTCCCCATCCGACTGGATGCAGCAGCTGCGCGAGGCCTTCCGGCAGCCCAGCGCCTTGGCCGCCTACCTAGGCCTCGACCCAGTCCCGCCACATGTCGAGGATGTCTTCAGCATGCGCGTGCCGCGCGCCTATGCGCAGCGCATGCGCCACGGCGATCCCAACGATCCGCTGCTGCGTCAGGTGTGGCCCGCGCCGGCGGAGCATGTTGCGCAACCGGATTACCTGGATGATCCGGTGGGTGACCTGGCGCGCCTGCGCGAGGGCGGCATCATCCACAAGTATCAGGGCCGCGTGCTGCTTGCACTCACGGGCACCTGCGCGGTGCACTGTCGCTACTGCTTCCGACGCCATTTTCCCTATGCCGACCAGCAGGTCACGCCCGCACGCTGGGAGCAGACCCTGGCTACCCTGCGCGCTGACTCCAGCATCGAGGAGGTCATTCTCTCGGGCGGCGATCCGCTGTCGCTGAGCGACGCCCGCCTTTCCGTCTGGATGCAGGAACTGGCCGAGATTCCCCACCTGCGCCGACTACGCATCCACACGCGCCAGCCGGTCGTCCTCCCCGACCGCGTCGATGAGGCGCTGTGCGACTGGCTGAGCGCCTTCCCGCAACCGATCGCGATGGTGCTGCACATCAACCATGCACAGGAAATCGACGAACCGTTGCGACAAGCCTGCAAGCGCCTCCGGGCCACCGGTGTGCAGCTATTCAACCAGGCGGTCCTGCTTGCCGGAGTCAATGCCGACGCCGCCAGCCAGCGGGCGCTGAGCATCGCACTCTTCGATGCGGGCGTAGTACCGTATTACCTTCATATGCTCGACCGCGTCCGCGGTGCCGCGCATTTCGAAGTATCCGAGGAGACGGCGCACAAGATCATGAAAGCATTGCGACACAGCCTTCCGGGCTATCTCGTTCCGCGCCTCGCGCGCGAAGATGCCGGGGCGCCCTCCAAGACCCTGCTCGTCGGATGAGGCTGGAAACAGACGTGAACGACACCGCCATGCCCAATCTGCTGATGCTGGTGGTCAGCAGCGAGCAGGCCGTGGCCACACGCGTCGAAGCGCATCTACGCAATCTCGGCTGGCAGGTACGCGCCGCCTGGGCTCAGGATCGCGAAGACGCAGAAGAGGTCCTGCTCAATGCCGAACCGGAGCTGGTCCTGTGCGAGGTCGAACGCGACCTCCCCGTCATCGCCGATCTTGCCCGCCAGCTGTCGCCGGAATTGCCGGTACTGGCACTGGAAGTCGAGGGGAGTCCTGCTTCGCGCGCAGAACAGCTCAAGCACATATTCGAGCAGGGTGCTGTCGATCTTGTCCGGCTCGACAGCGCCGCCGACAAAGCCCATCTCGCCGCTGCCTGTCGACGGGAATTCGACGCCAGCCGGACCGGCTGGGCGTTGCGCGAAGCCAGGATGCGTCTGGCCGAGTACGAAGCGCGGCAGCGCACGCTGGTGGCCGAAACCTCGCGCGCGATGCTGACCCTGAGCGAGGGCATCGTCATCGAGGCCAATCCGGCGGCAGCGGAATTGCTCGGCTTTGACGACAACGAAGGCTTGATCGCTCAGCCTCTGCTCGACCTGATCAGCGCGGATGACCGCAGTCATGTGCGTGAACTGGTTGCGCAGCTGACGCGCGGCCGCATCGCAGAGGCCGATTTCACGGCTGGATTCGTGACCCAGAACGGCGATATTGCGGTACATACCCGTCTGGCCTCCCGCGACAGCAGCGGCGATGAAGACATGCTGCTGGACGCCGTGCTGCGACCGGAAGCCGTCCCCAAGAGCGAAGGCGCTGCGATACAGCCGCAAGCGACCGCGATGACGGCGCAGAGCTTCGCCGACATTCGCCGTGGCCTGGCCACCGCGATCGAGGAGGCGGTAACCTCAGGCGGCAGCGGCGTGCTGTACCTCTGCATCGATGGCTTTGCAGCGCACGAGCAACGCCTGGGCATCGTCAATGCCGGCGAGCTCGCTGACACTTGGGACGCGCTGCTGTCCAATACCCTTCCGGCACAGTCGCACCTCTTCCGCATCGCTCCCGACGAGGTCTGCGCACTGGTGCCAGCGAAAGACGCCGAGGCACTGGAGGAGACCGCCCGCGATCTCTGCCAGCAGATCGCGCGACAGAGTTTTCGTACCGAGCATTTCGATTGTCACGTGACAAATAGCATCGCCTGCTATCCGCTAGCGCACAGCAATGCTCGCGTCATCGACATTCTCCGCGACTGCAGCCTGGAAGCGCGCCGGCTGACAGAGGAAGAGGGCAACACAGTCTCCAGCATCGGCGACGCGGCCCGCGCAGCGGCGGAAGAACGGCAGGCGCGTGAAGCCGCTGAAGACATCCAGCGGGCACTGGGCGAGAAGAACCGCTTCTACCTCGCCTACCAGGCGGTGACCTGCCTCGGCGAGGATACCCGCCAGCTCTACGATGTCTTTGTCCGCATGCGCGACAGCAACGGCAACGAGTTGCATGCGCGCGAGTTTCTGCCTACTGCCGAGCGCTTTGGTCTCATGCCGGTCATCGACCAATGGGTGATCCAGCGCGCGCTGCATACGCTCAACAAGCGGCAGGGGCTATCCCTCATGGTGCGCCTGAGCGAAGCCACGCTGATCGACCCTGCCGGCATCATTCAAGTGATGGAAGCGGCGCACTTGGCGACTCCCGGCATGCTGACCCTGCAGATTCGCGAAACCGTGTTGCAGACCCAGATTCGCAAAGCGGCTGCGTTGCGCGAGAAGCTGCGCAGCCTGAAGGTCGACCTCGCGCTTGACTACTTCGGCGATAGCAAGAGCGCCGTATCACTGCTCGAGCAACTGCAACCGGACTACGTCAAGGTATCGCCCAGCTTTGCCAATGAGATCGCAGAGCAGGCCGTGTACGACCGCCTGGCGAGTCTGATCAAGGCCAGCCACGCCCAGGGCGCCAAGGTGATCATTCCCTTTGTCGAGAACACGCGCATCATGGGCCAGCTTTGGCAGATGGGCATCGACTACGTGCAGGGCAACGCCCTGCAACAGGTCGAGACCGTCATGCTTACCAGCGAGGCGCCCACGCGCGGCTGAAACGGAGGCCGCCAGCGGCGCCACGCCCTGCGCCCCGAATAGCGAAAGGCCGCGCCCGCAGCATGCGGGCACGGCCTGGCACATCCTTCCGCCGCTGGATCGCGGCAGCGTCCGATCAAGCCGCGTTCTGCAAGGCCGCGATGCGGGCCTCCAGCGGCGGGTGGGTCGAAAACATCTTGGCCATGGCGCCGCCACGGATGCCGAAGGCCGACATTTGCTCCGGGAGCTGGCTCTGGCCGCCCTGATAGCTCTGCAGCCGCGCCAATGCGTCCACCATCTTGCGCTTGCCGGCGAGTTTCGCTCCACCCGCGTCCGCACGGAATTCGCGACGACGCGAGAACCAGCAGACCACGGCCGAGGCGGCGATGCCGAGGATGATCTGCAGCACGATCACCGATACGAAGTAGCCGATACCGTAGCCCTGCTCGTTTTTCAGGATGACGCGATCAATGAAATGCCCGATCACGCGCGACAGGAAGATCACGAAGGTATTGAGCACGCCCTGGATCAGGGTCAGTGTCACCATGTCGCCATTGGCGATATGGCTCACTTCATGGCCGAGCACCGCCTCGACCTCGTCCTGCTTCATGCCCTGCAGCAGCCCCGTGGACACGGCCACCAGCGAGCTGTTCTTGGTGGCGCCGGTGGCAAAGGCATTGGGTTCGGGAGAGTCGAAGATCGCCACTTCCGGCATGCCGATGCCTGCCTGGCGGGCCTGACGCTGCACCGTATTCACCAGCCAGGCTTCCGCCGAGTTGCTCGGCTGGCTGATCACCTTGGCGCCAGTGGACCACTTGGCGATAGGCTTGGAAAGCCACAGGGAAATGAAAGCGCCGCCGAAACCGAAAATGGTCGCAAAGACCAGCAGCGTGACGTAGTTCAGCCCGCCCTGCGCGGTCTGCATCGGATCCAGGCCGAAAAAGCTGGAAATCACGAACCACGCCACCGACAACACGGCGAGGATCGCGATGTTGGTCATCACAAACAAGAAGATGCGCTTCATGTGTTGCTTGAGCCTCTCTGAGGTGAACGTTGAAGAAGTGCGGCTTAGACCGGCAAATTCAAGCCCCGGTTTCCGGATCTGCAGCAGAAGGTGATCGGGGCGGTGCCGGCGCCAGCGCATCCACCCGCTGGAAGCCGCGCGGCAGCGGCTTGCCGCGGCTGCCGCGATTCCCCTGGAAGCCCTCGATTTCCGCGGATTTGACGGTCAAGGTGCGCTTGCCACTGGTGACGACCAGGGCCTGCCCTGGGTCCACCACGGCCAAGCCGGCCACCTTTTCCTCGTCGCGCAATCCGATCAGCTTGTTGCCCTTGCCACGCGCCAGTTCCGGCAGATCGGCCACCGGGAAGATGAGCAGGCGGCCGGCGGTGCTGGCCACGGCCAGCAGTTGCTGCTCTGCGTCCCGGATTCTGCAGCTCGGCAGCACCTTCGCGCGGTCCGGCAGGGTCAGACAGGCCTTGCCCGCACGCTGGCGGGTGGCCAGCTCGCCTAGCCTGGCGACAAAGCCGTAGCCGGCGTCACTGGCAAGCAGGTAGCGCTGCTCGGTTTCACCCAGCAGCACATCGACCATGCGTGCGTTGTCCCCGAGATCCAGGCGGCCCGAAACGGGCTCTCCCTGGCCACGCGCTGAGGCCAGCGAATGCGCCGGCAGTTGGTAGCTGCGCCCCTGGCTCGCGAGCAATACCAGCGTCTGGTTGCTGCGTCCTTCCGCGGTACGTAGCAGGGCGTCGCCGGCGCGGTAGGACAGATTGCCCGCATCCACGCTGTGCCCCTTGGCGGCGCGGATCCACCCGGCCTGCGACAGGACCACCGTGATGTTCTCCGCCGACACGACCTCGCTGGCGGACAGCGCCTGCGCGGCACTGCGCTCCACCACCGGACAGCGACGCTCGTCACCGTAGGCCTCGGCATCGGCTTCCAGCTCTTCGGCGAGCAGCGCACGCAGGGCGTCGCGGCTGGCCAGGCGCTTTTCAAGGGCGGCGCGCTCCGCATTGAGCTCCTCTTGCTCGCCGCGGATCTTCATTTCCTCCAGCTTCTGCAGATGGCGCAGCTTGAGTTCGAGAATCGCCTCCGCCTGCCGATCCGACAGGCTGAAGGTCTCCATCAGCACCTGCTTGGGCTCGTCCTCGAAGCGAATGATGCGGATCACTTCCTCGATGTTGAGGAAGGCGGTCAGCAAGCCTTCGAGCACATGCAGCCGGGCGAGCACCTTCTCCAGACGGTGCTCCAGGCGGCGCTTCAGGACACCTTCGCGCCACTCCAGCCACTCACCGAGGATCGTCGGCAGATTCTTGACCTGCGGCCGCCCATCCGTGCCGATCATGTTGAGGTTGACGCGGTAGCTCTTCTCCAGATCGGTGGT
>JALEHA010000263.1 GCA_022763315.1 Algiphilus sp. | reverse complement strand
TCAAGGGCAAGAAGCTCACCAACGTGCGCGCCTCCGGCTCCGATGAGAACGTGCTGCTGACGCCGCCGGTGCGCATGTCCCTGGAGCAGGCGCTCGAGTTCATCAACGATGACGAACTTGTCGAGCTCACGCCCAAGGCGATCCGCATCCGCAAGCGCTGGTTGAAGGAGCACGAACGCAAGCGCGCCGCCAAGGCCTGATCGCCGGGTGCGTCGCGCCTGACGTACCATGCGGTCACACTTCGATGGTGAGTGCGCTTTGCACGACAAGAGCAAGGCCGTCACGGCCGCGATAATCGGATTCGGGGCGCTCTGCCTGAGCGCCCTGAGTGTCGCGAAGGCCGGCGAGCCGCATCGACCGCCGACGCGCGGCACGATTTTCATCCCGATCGGAAAAGCCGAGGAAGCGGACAAGGCGGCAGCTGCGGAAGCTGATGCGCCATCAGCGATCCCGACCTTTGCCGCGGCCGCGCCGGCCGAGGTGGCGTGGGCAGCCATTCCGGATGCTGCCCAGCTGGCACAGGCCCTGCGCGCGCTGGTCGCCCTTGATGTCGACAAGGTGCGGCGTGCCCCTGACATGGCCGCTGCCGTCGGCGCACATCTGCCGCGCTACCGCCTTGCCGCGGCCGTGTCCCTGTACGCCCGTCCGACCTCGGAAGCCGAAGCCATCATGCGCCTGGCGGCCGAGGAGCTGGTCATTCTTCTGACCGTGGAAGGCGACTGGCAGCAGCTCTACGTGCCGGCCCTGCATGCGGTGGGCTGGCGACTCAGGGGCGCCGGAACGCACTAAAAAGCCCGCGGCCCGAAAGCCGCGGGCAGAGCATGCCAGCGCTGAAGAACGGCGAGCGCTTCAGTTGCCGAAGAGCTTGTCGAAGGCCTTGTCCATCAGGCTGTCGGTGGCCTTGTCGGTCTGCTCATCGATTTCCTGTTCGGTCCGGTCGGCGGCGCGATCCTGCTGCCGTTCCGCCTTCTCGCCGAAGAAACCGCCAATGGCCGCACCGATGCCACCTTCCCCTTCACTGCTTCCCCCACCGAGTTTTTGCGGCTCCGAGGGCAGCTCGAAGCGCGCGGCCGGTGGCGTGCTACCGCTGATGGCGGTCACGCGCATCTCGTTGCCCATGCGCAGGATGCCGCGCCCATCGAGGGCGGCATCCATCTCGGCTGCGCCGGAGGTGTTGGTGTTGGTGGCTTCGGCCATCACCTGCGTCATGTGCATGAAGGCCTGTTGCATGTCGCGGGCGCGCTTGTCGCTGGACAGCACGGCCTCCTTCTGTTGGCGGCGTCCATCGCTATCGGTGAAGTCAATGACATAGACCTCGCCCTGGATGCCCGCCACCGTCTCGCTGCGGCCGGTGGCCTCGAGGCCATGGAAATCGCCCACATCGTCGCCAGGCGCAGGGGCCTGCCCCGCGAAGCTGCGCATCAGACTGGAAGCGTCGAAGACCATGCCGCCAGCCACCGAATACATGCGTCCATCGCGGATCACCATGTAGGTATCCGCCTCGCCCTGCACATTCATGCGCACCTTCTTGCCGTCGTACTCCAGGCTCATCGACTGGTCCTGGGATGCAATGGTGGCGCTACCGCCCGCCAGAACAGGCGCGGCGAAGCCGATACCGGCAGCGGTGAGCAGCGCGGTCAGAAAACGGTACGACATGGACATCCCCCGAGTGAAATAAGCAGTCCGGGGGTTGTAGCACAGCCCATTGGGGCTGCGTGTCACGCTTTCATGGGGGAGGCAGATCCGCGCGCCTGCCCGACCCGTCGCGCGCCGCGCTTTCGGCCTGCAACAGTGTGCGCAGGGTGGCGAATTCCTGCTCCACGCGCTCGAACTGTGCCTGCACCGTCTGCGTGTGGTTCGGCGTCAAGGGGGGTGTGTTCTCCGGTTGCTTTGCGTCGCGCTGGGTGGTCTGCATGGCGTCCACGATGATGCCGATGAACAGATTCAACACCGCGAAGCTGGTAATGACGATAAAGGGAACGAAAAAGACCCAGGCCAACGGATAGAGCTCCATGGTGGGCCGCACGATGCCCATCGACCAGCTCTCCAGCGTCATCACCTGGAACAGGGTGTAGGCCGAGGCGCCAATGGAGCCGAACCACTCCTGCATCTGTGGGTCCGGATGCATGCCGAAGAGCTTCGTGGCGAGCACCGCGGAGACATAGAAAAAGACGGCGAGCACACCGATGACCGAGGTCATGCCGGGAATGGAGTGGCCAATGGCGGTGATGACGCGCCGCATCTGCGGGACCACCGACAACAGGCGCAGTACGCGCAGGATGCGCAAGGCGCGCAGGATTGCGAGTGGGCCCGTCGCCGGCAGCCAGGCGATACCGACGATCAGCAGATCGAAGATATTCCATCCGGAGCGGAAGAAAGCCAGCCGGTGCGCATAGCCCTTGAGCAGGAGTTCCAGCGTGAAAACGATGAGAATGGCGCGGTCGACGATATGGAGCAGTGCGCCATGTCGCGCCATGATCTCGGCATCGGTTTCCAGACCGAGGGTGACCGCATTGATGAGGATCAGGGTGGTGATGACCGTCGTCGCGCGACGACCTTCGATGAAGCGCCCGACGCGCTCTCGCAATGATGTCCTGGTGTCCACAAGCTGATGGCGCATCGCCTCTCCGTACCTGGCCTGGTGCTCCCTGCGGGCAAGCCGCGCTACAACGCGCCCGCGTCCGCACCGCTATATAGGGCCGCAGCGCATCCAACGCAAGAACAGGGCCATCATCGGCCCGCCGGCGAACACACCGGCGCGCCCGAAGATGGCTGCCGTCTCAGGGGGTAGCGCCCGGTCGAAGGAGCCAGGCCTCCGGGTACTGCGTGCGCAGCGCCTCGCGCCGCGCCTCCGCGGCGGCCCGATCCGGGAAGGGACCCACAGCCGAACGGAACAGGCCGCCGCGCGCGATGCGCAGCACGTGGCCCTCATCCGGGCCGATCTCCTGATTCCTGCGCAGCACCGCGCGCGCGCTCGCATTGTCGGTAAAGGCGCCGATCACGACGAACCAGGCCTGCTCGTACTGGTCGCTCGGCGCTGCGCGACCGACGGGTTTGACGCTGCGTCCCGGCTTCTGCGCGGCGGGCTGTGTCTTCGGCGTGGCCGGATCAGCGAGCGCTTTGCCAGCACTGGGTCCCTCAGCCGCCATTGCTGGCTCGACGGTCGCTGCTGCGGGGGGAGACGATTCCGGTAGGCGCGCCGCTGTGCGTGCGCCTTCCGGAATCGGTGCGGGGCTGAAGGTCACCGGTACCGGATCGCTGCCGCCATCGGCCCGTGCCAGACGCGCATTGAGTTCACCGCGCGTCGGGCGTTCGTGCAGCAGCGTGCCATCTGGCAGACGACGCAGGCAGGCGCCGGTGCGCTCCAGCGTCAGCGTCTGGTTGTTGTCCGGCACCTGTACCTGTGTGCTTCCCCGCAGCGCGCATACCCGATCTCCGTCGTCGGCCGCGGCCATCCAGGCCTCCGCATTCACCAGGCGCAAACGCAGCGACCCGGCATTGACGCGCAGATCGCGCCCCGCGGGGGCGTCGGCGCGTAGCGCGCCGTCCCGCAATTGCACGCGCGCGACTTCGGGCTGATCGGCGGGAAACAAGGCGAGGTCGGCGGGGCCGCGCAGGCGCAGGCGCGTGCCCGAGCGCCAGAGCGTCAGGGCACTGGCCTCCTGCAGCCGAAGACGGGCGTCCTCGGCCAGCGGTGCGCCATCGGCGAGCGGTTCCCCGGAGGTGCTTTCCACCGGCCCCGTCACGCGTTCGGCGCGCCATGCCTGCGCCATGACCGTCGAACTGACCATGAGCAGAAGGGGCAGGGCCAGCGTGCGGGCCAGCGATCGCGATGTGCTTGTCATGATTCTCATATTCCAATAGGGGCCCGCACCCCCGCAAGCGGGTGCACGACGCTTAGCCTAGTCGGCGGAGGCGGGCGCGGTATCGCTGACAGCGCCCGGGGTGGAGCCCAATCCGGTGAAGTGCGCGCTGAAGGTCAGTACATCGCGGGCTTCGGCGATGCGTTGCTGGGTCCCCTTGCCGGCGCCGTGTCCCGCCTTGCGGTCGACACGGAGAAGGATGGGGGCTTCTCCCGCTTGCGCTGACTGCAGGCGGGCGCCGTACTTGTAGCTGTGCGCGGGGGAGACGCGGTCGTCGTGGTCGGCCGTCGTGATGAGCGTTGCCGGATAGTCCGTGTCCGGCCGGATATTGTGGTACGGCGAATAGCTGCGCAGCACCG
>JALEHA010000045.1 GCA_022763315.1 Algiphilus sp. | reverse complement strand
GTGGCGCCAAGACCGCGCCGCGCCAGGCGCAGGGCGCGCGCCATGTAGACGGCATCCTGGGGGGTGAAGGCTTCCTGCGCCGTCATGCGCCGCGTGCGCCCCTTTGCGCCCACTGATTCGCCGCTTCCCCCTCACCCCCCTCATCCCCGGCCCTTCTCCCCAAGGGGAGAAGGGAGCACAGCACGCGGCGCATGCCAAGGAAAGCCCCTCGCCCCTCCGGGGAGAGGGGTTGGGGTGAGGGGGGAAACGCCGCCACCACCTCAGGCCGCGCTGTCATCGTCATCGCCGTTGTGAATCAGCGGCAGCTGACTGCGGCGCAGTTCGGCGCTGGGGGTCTGCTCAAGACGTTCAATTTCTTCGCGGAATGCCTGCGCATCGTTGAACTGGCGATAGACCGAGGCGAAACGGACGTAGGCCACATGGTCGAGATCGCGCAGTTCGTCCATGACCCATTCTCCGAGCGTGCGCGCGGGCACGCTGCGCTCGCTGGCGGTGCGCAACTTCTCGACGATATGGTCGATGCTTTGCTGCAACCGTTCATCGCTGACGGGGCGCTTGTACAGCGCACGCACCATGCCGCGGCGCAGCTTTTCCTCGTCGAAGGCTTCGGTGCTGCCGTCCGATTTGCGGATCGGTGGCACCGGCAGGTGGGCACGCTCGAAGGTGTTGAAGCGCGCCCCGCATTCGGGGCACTCGCGACGACGGCGGATGGATGAACCGTCATCCGCCGTGCGCGAGTCGACGACGCGCGTGTCGGCATGCCGGCAGTAGGGGCACTGCACGTCAGCCGCCGAGCACGCGCGTCATCAAATCAGGCAGCCGCCCGATAGGCGTCGCCGTAGACCGGGAAGCGCGCACAGAGCTGCTCCACCTGCCCACGCACGCGGGTGATCGCGCTTTCGGCGTCGCCGGAGGAAAGCGCATCGATCACATCGGCGATCCAGGTGGCGACCTGCGCCATCTCGTCATCACCGAAGCCGCGCGTGGTCGAGGCCGGCGTGCCAATGCGCAGCCCGGAGGTCACGAAGGCGGAACGCGGGTCGCCCGGCACAGCGTTCTTGTTGACCGTGATGTGGGCGCGGCCGAGGGCTTCCTCGGCATCCTTGCCGGTGACGTCCTTGGCGACGAGGTCGAGCAGGAAGAGGTGGTCGTCGGTGCCATCGGACACCACCTTGAATCCCCGCTCCTTGAAGACCTTGGCCATGGCGCGTGCATTGCTGATGACCTGCTCCTGATAACCGCGGAAGTCGCTCGACAGCGCCTCCCGGAAGGCCACCGCCTTGGCCGCGATGACGTGCATCAGCGGACCGCCCTGCATCCCCGGGAAGACCGAGGAATTCAGCTTCTTCTGGAACTTCTCGTCGGCGCCCTTGGCGAGGATGATGCCGCCGCGCGGACCACGCAGGGTCTTGTGCGTGGTCGAGGTCACGACATGGGCATGCGGCAGCGGCGAGGGATAAACGCCCGCGGCAACCAAGCCGGCGACGTGCGCCATATCGACCCAGAACCAGGCGCCGACCTTGTCGGCAATCTCGCGCATGCGCGCCCAATCCATCACTCGCGAATAGGCCGAGAACCCGCCGATCAGCACCTTCGGCTTGTGCTCCAGCGCCTGCTTCTCCATGGCGTCGTAGTCGATCAGGCCGGTGGCCTCGTCGAGGCCGTAGGCGACGACGTTGTAGTACTTGCCGGAGAAGTTGGCCGGGTGCCCGTGGGTCAAATGACCGCCGTGGTCCAGGCTCATGCCCATGATGGTGTCGCCCGGCTGGGCCAGCGCCATGAACACGGCGGCGTTCGCCTGCGCGCCCGAGTGCGGCTGCACGTTGGCGTATTCGCAGTCGAAAAGTTCACAGGCGCGGGCAATGGCCAGTTGCTCGGCAACATCGACGTGCTCACAGCCGCCGTAGTAGCGCTTGGCCGGGTAGCCCTCGGCGTACTTGTTGGTGAGCACCGAGCCCTGCGCCGCCATCACGGCCGGGCTGGCGTAGTTTTCCGAGGCGATGAGCTCAATGTGTGCTTCCTGCCGTCCGGCTTCGTCCGAGACCGCTCGCGCGATTTCCGGATCGTACTCGGACAGACTGGGCGCGTTTTTCCACATAATCGTTGTACTCCTTGGGATCATTGCTGAACCGCATGACGACCGCGCCGGGCGCGGCGGCGGTTCAGTTGGCGATGGCGAGCATCCGGTCGAGCGCCGCGCGCGCCGGCTCGGCGATGTCCTGCGGCACCTGGATGCGATTCACCGTGTTGCCCACCACGAGATTTTCCAAGGTCCAGGCCAGATGCTGCGGATCAATGCGAAACATTGTCGAACACATGCACACCATGGGCGACATGAACTGCACGCTGACGTTCTTGGGTTTCATCTCCGCGGCAAGGCGGTTGACGAGATTCAGTTCCGTGCCCACCAGCCAGTGCGTTCCTGGCTCCGAGGCGTGCACGGTTTTCAAAATGGTCTCGGTCGAACCGACGTAGTCCGAGGCGAGACATACTTCCAGCGAATTCTCCGGATGGCTGATGACCTTGCCGTCCGGGTGCTGCTCGCGAAAATTTTTGATGTGTTCCGGCTGGAACATCTGGTGCACCGAGCAATGCCCCTTCCAGAGGATCACGCGGGCATTGCGGATTTCCTCTGCGGTCAGGCCGCCCATCGGCTTGGTGAAATCCCAGACGACCATCTGATCCAGCGGCACGTCCATGTTGTAGGCCGTCCAGCGGCCCAGATGCTGGTCGGGAAAGAACAGCACCTTCTCGCGCCGCTCGAAGGCCCAGCTCAGCACGCCGCGGGCGTTGGTAGAGGTGCAGACGATGCCGCCATGTTCGCCGCAGAAGG
>JALEHA010000262.1 GCA_022763315.1 Algiphilus sp. | reverse complement strand
GCCCAGGGCTGCTGCAGCTGGGCGATATCCGCCGCGTCGTAGTAGGTATCGTCGTCGGCGGCCTCGGTGGGCGGCTGCACGGATCCGGTGCCGTCGTGAATCGCCTGCAGTTGGTCGAGCCGGGTCTGCAGCTGCATGACCGTGCCGCTGTCGGCATCGAGATCGCCCTGCACGATTTCCTCGACCAGCGATTCCATTTCGTGCGCGGCCGCACCCATGGCATTGGCACCCACCAGATAGGCGCTGCCCTTGAGCGTGTGCAATGCGCGACGCAGATCGATGACAGCGCCCGCTTCAGCGGCCGGAACGCCGGCAGCGATATCGCTCGACCAGCGCGACAGTGCCTGCGCAATGGTGTCGAGCAGATCGGTGGCTTCGTCCTGGAAGACGGCGCGCGATTCCGCGTCAATGCCGGCGTCCTCGGAATGCGCGGAATCCGGTCCGGGCGGCAGGCGCTCAAAGGCGTCGCCCGACCAGGCGGGCCCCTGCGGCAAGGTGTCCAATGCATCCGCCGTCGGCGTCGGCGCGTCCTCATCCGGATGGGCGTGCTCGGCGAGTTCCGGCGCGGTGTCCTGCAATGCGGGGTGATCGGAGACCGCCACCGCAATGTCGTCAAGGCTGCCCTCGGCGTCGTGCGCCGATGGCGCATCCCCCGCATGCGTGGTCGATCCGTCGCTGGCCGGAAGCGCGGCGACCACTGTCGGCGCCTCTGCGTCCAGCTCCTCGAGCAGCGCGTGCAGATCGGGTGCCCCACCGGCACGCAGGATCTCGAGCGCACGGTACAGCCCGTCGCACACATTGTGCAGGCGCGACAGCGTGCCGGTGTCGAGGTGCCCGCCGCCGCTTTCCAAGCGGCTGGTCAGCGTTTCGCAGCGGTGCGCGACATCGCCGAAGTCCTCGAAGCCCGCCATGCGGGCGCTGCCCTTGAGCGTGTGCAGGGAGCGCGCCAGATCTCGCAGCGGCTCCACCGCATCCGGCTGGCGGTCCAGCTGATCGAGGTCGCTGTCGATGGCTTCGATCAATTCCTGGGCTTCGCCGATGAAGAGTGCGCGCAACTCGGCGTCATCCTCGTCGACCTGCGCCGCAGGAGCGTCCCGCTCGGGCGCCGGCGCGACCGGCGCGTGCTGCGCCGAGGGTGCATCCCAGCGCAGCGCGCTGATCTGCTCGGCCAGGGCGCTGCCATCGACATGGCCGCCCTGCTCGCGGAAGGCGTCGAGCAGCTGGAAGAAGGCTTCCACGTGCGCATCAAGGGCATCGAATGCGACCTCGTCGGGCACGATGTCGCCGGCTTCGGCGTGGGCGCATTGCTGCTCGAAAGCGCGCGCCGGTTCAGCGAGCGCGACGCTTCCGGCGTTGGCGGCCGTGGCGGCGAGACTGCGCCAACCGTCACGCAATGCCGCCACGTGCTGGCCTTCCGGATCCTTGCGCCAGGCGCGCGTACGCGCGTCAATGGCCTGCAACGCATCCAGTGCTTCCATACAGAAGGCGTCGAGGATGGCCTGATCTTCCTCTGCCGCGCGATCCGCTGCGGGTAAGGCCTCATGCAGTCCCGCGATCGCCTGCAGCCACGCTTCCGCCTGCTCGTCCTCGGGCTCGGCCTGGCGGGCGTCGACGCCGACTCGCAGTGGATCGACGATCGCGCTCAGGACGCGTTGGGCCTCGCTGTCGAGCACACCACTGCCACGCTGCAAGGCGTTGATGTAGTGCTCGGCAGCGCCCGCAATACGGCTGAAGCGCGCGTGGCCGACCGCGGCCGCGGAGCCGCGCAGGGTGTGCAGGGCACGTGCCACATCGGCCTCCACCGCCTGTCCACCACCGGGGGTCGCGCGCAGCCAGCGACTCAGCAAACCCAGTTGGGCGGCGGCGTCCTCGTGGAAGGTGGCGAGCAGATCCTCACGCTCGGCGTCGGTGACGCCCCCGAGCCGCAGCCGTTCGGCGCGTTCGATCAGCGCGTCGTGGGCGGCCTGGTCGGCGAGGGGGCGCGATTCGGCAAAGGCGCCCACCATCTCCGGAACGAAGTCGATGGCCTCGCCCACGGTCTGCACGATGTCCGGAGACACCACAATCTCGCCGTCACGACAGGCATTGAGCAGACGCTCGCTCGCCCAGGCGAATTCGCCCAGGTCCGTGGCCTCCACCATGCGACCACTGCCCTTGAGCGTGTGGAAGCCTCGGCGCACCTCGAGCATGGCCTCGCTATCGTCCGGGTTGCGGCGCCAACGGGCAAAGGCGGCCTCGATGGTTTCCTGCACCTCGCGCGCCTCCTCGAGGAAGACAGCGCGGATATCGGGATCCACCTCGTCGGCGGAGGTCGCCTCCGCCTCCACCCGCTCCGACGGCGGCGGAGGGGGCGTACCTTCGAAGGTGGCCGCTTCGCTCTCGTCAAAGCCGGCGAGCAGGGCGCTGAGCGCTTCCAGCAGATGCTGCCCGGGGGCGCTGCGCTCCATCAGGCGTTCGATGTAGAAGTCCACCACCGCCACGGCATCGGCGAAGCGGTCTGCGCCCTCGTCGCTGGCGCACAGGCTCTGCAATCCGCGCTCGCGGGCGATGTCCGCAAGGCGCGCGATGCGTTCGGCGATGGCTTCGTGCTGGACGACACGCAGCGCCGCGGCCACCTGCGCGATCTGTTGCGGCGCCTCATCGAGACCTTCGGTGCTGGCGTTGCGGATCAGGCCATCGACTGCGGTCTTCACCCGCGACAGATTGACCTGCGCCTCGCGCAGCAGCGCCTGTGCGCTGTCCTGCAGATCGGCGGCATTGGGGATCTCTTCGCCCAGCGCAACGGCATCCTCGCTCTCGGCGGCGCGGTTGATCTGGCGGAACAGCGCCTCGTCCAGGCTGAGCTCGATGCGTAGCAGGGCGCTGGCGATATCGATCCAGCCTTCATGCGTGGCGTCGGCATCCTCGGCAAGCAGCGTGGACAGCAGCGACATCTGATTGCGCGCCACGCGCGACAGCGCGGGCAAGCCAAGCATGGACAGCGTGTGCGCGATCTGGTCGAGCAATGCGCGGGCGGCTTCCATGTCGCCGGCGCCGGCGCGCACCCGCAGGTCGATGTGGTCCTTGACCTTGCCGAGATCGCTACGCAACTCCTTCGACAGCTGTTCGATCAGCGCCGAGTTGGTGCCGCGTAGCCGGCTCTGGATGCGCGCGCGCTCCTGGCTCGAGGGCAGCTGTTCGCTGAGACCGAGGGCCTCCTTGAGATCGCGCGCACGGCTTCCGCCCGCCGAGGCGCGCGCGACGTACAACAGCAGGGCACGCGCCAGCGCCAACGCTTCGGCAAACGGCTGCCCACTGCTCAGCGCGCGCACACCTGCGGCCGAGCGGCCGAGCAAGCGCTTGAGGTCGATGGAATCCTCCAGTCCCCCGGCGAGCCCGCATTCGGCGACCGCGGCCACGCTGCGCCATAGCGCCTGCTGCTCGGCGTCATTGCTGCCACGGGCAAAGGCCTCGCTGAGCTTGCCGATGCGCGCCATGCCCTGGCGTGCGTCATGACGCAGCCACTGCGCCAGCGCCTGCTGGAATACGGTCTCGTATTTCTGCGCAATGGCCTGCGCCGATGGCGCACCAGCGTCGGGCGTCACCGAAGCGGGCTGCAGTCCGCGCGTCTCGAGCTGACGCGCGAAGATCTCCGCCTCGGTCAGCACTGCCAGGCCACGCGCCACGCGCAGTTCATTGAGCAGCGAATGCAGCACCAGCGGGTGATCGGGAAGGCCACTGATCACCGCATCAGCGTAGTCGTCGAGCTGCATCATCGCGCTCATCACCGCCGTACCGCAGGCGGAGATGTCCTCGACGTCACCGCGGCTCAGCGCATCCAGTGCATCGGCCACCTCGGTCGCGACGATGCTGATGCCGGCACACTGCACGACGCGTGCGGAACTGCCGACCTCCTGCAGCGCGTGTACTGCCTCGCGCAGCGTGACCGCGTTGCTGCGCTCCTCAACGTATTGCTCCACCAGATGGCGCGCACGGGTCAGGTTCTGCGCGAACTGAGGACGCACCCAGTGCATGCCGGCCACGAGATTGGGACGCGCGTAGACCATGGCTAGGCGGCCACCTGTGTCAGTAACTCCGCCGCCGCAAGGCGATGCAGGCTGAGCACCCGCCAGGAGACGCCCTCGCGCACGAAAGCGCCCAGCAACCAGTCGCGCAGCGGCGGTTCTGAGGCGTCAGCCAGAGCGTGCTTCTGATCGGCGGGCACGAATTGACGATGGCCGTAGACGGCGTCCACCACGAACCCCATGGCCGCCTGCGGCTGATTGAAGACGATGACCCGCGTGTCACGCGCCGGCGGCGTCGGCGGGTAGCCGGCCAGACGGCGCAGATCACAGACGGTCAGGAGGTCGCCGCGCACATTGGCCACGCCCAGCAGCCAGTCCGCCGCGCCGGGTACCCGCGTCATGGCCGGCAAGGTCAGCACCTCACCCGCCTCGCTGCGCGGAATCACAAAGGCATCGTCGCCCAGTCGGAATGCCAGTCCGGTCCAGAACTGTTCCTCGCCCGCCTCGAAACGCGCCGCACGCATCTGTTGATCGAGCTGCGCGAGCAGCGCGAACGGTTGATCACGTAAGGCGCGCAGCGCGTCACTCATGCTTCACGCGCCCCCGCCAGATGCGCCTGCACTGCCGCCATCAACTCGTCCTTGGTGAAGGGCTTGGTGAGATATTGGTCAGAGCCCACGATGCGCCCCCGCGCCCGGTCGAACAAGCCATCCTTCGACGACAGCATGATGACCGGCGTCTTGGCGAAGGAGGGGTTGCCCTTGATCAGCGCGCAGGCCTGGTAGCCGTCGAGGCGCGGCATCATGATGTCAATGAAGATGAGGTCGGGCGTGTGGTCGGCAATCTTCGCCAGCGCTTCAAAGCCATCCTGGGCCGTAATCACTTCATAGCCGGCCCGCGACAGCAGCGTTTCGGCGGTGCGCCGGATCGTCTGGCTGTCGTCAATGACCATAATCTTGCCTGTCACCGTCTGTCCCCCGACGCGGCTAGCGCTGCATTTGGTGTTGTCCCGGTTGTAGCACAATCGCGATCGGTCGCATACCGCACTGCGCTACCATGCGCCCCTCTCCGTCAGTCGCAGGTCCGCATGACACGCGCCGTCCCCAACCTTGCCGTGGCCGCAGGGCCGGTTCTCGAACTCGAATCGCGTTTCCTTGAATCACAGGCCGCCATCGAGAGCTGGCTGCGCCGGGAATGGGCGGAAACGACCGCTCCCTTTTATTGTTCGGTTGACCTGCGCAACGCTGGCTTCAAGCTCGCCCCGGTAGATACCAATCTGTTCCCGGCCGGCTTCAACAATCTCAGCGATGGCTTTGACAGCCTCTGCATTCAGGCGCTGCAGACAGCCGTCGAACGCACCTGCCCGACCGCGGCCAATCTGGTGCTGGTGCCGGAAAACCACACGCGCAACCGCTTTTATATGGAGTCGGTGGCACGGCTGAAGCGGCTGCTCGAACGCGCCGGCTTCATGGTGCGCGTCGGTTCGGTTTCCCCCGAGGTAACGGCACCCACCCGCATCGAACTGGATTCCGGCGGCGAATTGCTGCTCGAACCGCTGGAACGGAACGGCGACCGTCTGCACATCGGTGGTTTTTCGCCCTGTGCCGTGGTGCTCAACAACGACCTGTCATCGGGCGTGCCCGATATTCTGCGCGGCACTGCGCAGCCGCTGCTGCCGCCGGCCGAAGTGAGCTGGGCGCAGCGCCTGAAATCGCAGCACTTCGCGCACTACCGCGAGGTCACGCGCGAATTCGCCGACATGCTGGGCATCGACCCCTGGCTGATCACGCCAGCCTTCCGCAACTGCGGCAACATCAACTTTCTCAAGCGCGAGGGCGAGGACTGCCTGGCCGCCAATGTCGAAGGCCTGCTACAGGAAATCCGCAAGAAGTACACCGAATACGGGATCGAGCACGAGCCCTTCGTCGTGGTCAAGGCCGACGCCGGCACCTACGGCATGGGGGTCATGACAGCCAAGCACCCGGATGAACTGCGCCAGCTCAACCGCAACATGCGCAAGAAGATGGCCTCGGCCAAGGGCGGCGGCGAAGTCACCGGCGCCATTATCCAGGAAGGCATCTATACCTTCGAAACCCTCGGCGAGCCGCCTGCCGTCGCCGAGCCGGTGGTCTACATGATCGACCACTACGTCGTCGGCGGCTTCTATCGCGTTCACGCCGAACGCGGCATCGACGAGAACCTGAATGCCCCCGGCGCGCGCTTCCATCAGCTGGCCTTCGAAGATGCCGGCGTGGCACCGGATAATCGCTGTGGCCCGGACGAAACGCCCAACCGCTTCTACGCCTACGGTGTGGTCGCCCGGCTGGCGATGCTGGCCGCCGCACGAGAAATTCAGAGCACGCGCCAAGAGGCCGCCGCATGAGTCAGACCATCACGGCGCGCACGCTGCTGGTGGTGATGGACCCGATCCAAGGCATCAAACCTGTCAAGGACACCACCCTCGCGCTGATGCTGGCCGCCCAGGAGGCCGGCTGGCAATTGGCCTGCGCCGATACCGACGCGTTGGCGGTACGCGACGGCGAGGCGCGGGTGCGCGCCCGCACCGTTCAGGTCTGTGACAGCACAAGCGACTGGTACCAGCTGGGTGACGCCGTTGACACGCCCCTGGCTGCCTTCCCCTTGATCCTGATGCGCAAGGACCCGCCCTTCGACCAGGAATACATCTACGCCACCTACTGGCTGGAACTGGCTGAAGCCGCCGGGTCGCGCGTGGTCAACGCGCCGCGCGCGCTGCGCGATTGCAATGAAAAGGGCTTCATCACTCGCTTCCCGGCATGGATCGCCCCCACACTGATCAGTCGGGACGCCAAGGCACTGCGTGCCTTTCACGCCGAACAGGGCGAGATCGTGCTCAAGCCGCTGGATGGCATGGGCGGCCAGGGTGTCTTTGCCATCGGTGCCGACGGCCGCAACCTGGGCGCGGTGATCGATACCCTCAGCGACATGGGCCGACGCAGCATCATGGCGCAGCGCTATCTGCCCGCTATCCGCGACGGCGACAAGCGCATTTTGATGATCGACGGCGAGCCGGTGGACCATGTCCTGGCACGTATCCCCGCCGAGGGCGAGACGCGTGGCAACCTGGCGGCCGGCGGTCGTGGCGTGGTGCAACCGCTGAACGCTCGGGATCGCGCGATTGCCGAAGCCGTCGGCCCCCATCTGCGTGCGCGCGGGATCGTATTCGCCGGCCTGGACGTGATCGGTGAATGCCTCACCGAGATCAACATCACCAGCCCGACCTGTCTGCGCGAGATCCAGCGCGAGACGGGTCAGGACATTGCCGGGCGCGCCTTCGCCTGCATGAGCCGGGGGCTGTAGTCGTGCTGTTGCGGCGCATCCTGTTCGGCGGCGTGGCGCTGGTACTGCTGACCTATCTGCTGTTCCGCCCGCCGCCTCCGGGCGGCGACGACCAGCAACTGGTGCAGGAGCAGTTCGCCGCCATGGGCACCTGGTTCACGGTATCGATCTGGCTGGACGCGCCGGAGGAGCGTGCGGCGGCACAGGAAGCCGTGCGCGACGTCGAACGCGCGCTCCACGCCTACACCCGACGCTGGCAGCCTGAGGGCGAAGGCGCCCTGGGCACGCTCAACGCACAACTGGCCGAGGGCGCGGTCATCGATGTCCCCGAGGACATGCAGCCGCTGTTCGCGCAGGCCGCGCAGTGGCGCGCGCGCAGCGGCGGCGCCTTTGACGCGCGCGTCGGTTCGCTGGTGGAACTCTGGGGCTTCCATCTGGAAGAAGCTTTCCGCGACACGCCACCGCCCGAGGCAGCGGTGCGCCGCGTCCGGGAGCGCCTGGCGAAAGCACCCGCCTACGACGGTCCGCGCTATGGGCCGGCGCCTGGTGTGATCTGGAACTTCGGCGCCATCGCCAAGGGCGATGCCGTGACCCAGGCCAGCGACCGACTGGAGACGGCAGGCTTTGGCAATCACATCGTCAACGCGGGCGGGGATCTGGTGGTGCGCGGCAGCCGCAGCGACCGCGCCTGGCGCATCGCTGTGCGCCATCCCCGGCCCAGCGCCACGCAGCAATTGCTGGCGGCAATCGAGGTGGAGGACGAAGCGGTATTCACCAGCGGTGACTACGAACGCTGGTTCACGCACGAAGAGACGCGCTATCACCACATCCTGAATCCGGACAGCGGCCAGCCGGCACGCGGCCTGCAATCGGTGACCGTGGTCACCGACTCCGGCATCGATGCCGACGCCGCCAGCACGGCCCTGTTCGTTGCCGGCGACGCATGGCGGCAGATGGCGCGCCAGCTCGACATGGACACGGTGGTCGTGGTCTATGACGACGGTACTCTCGGCATGACCGAGGCCGCGCGCGCGCGCTTCAACCGCATCGCCGATGCCGAGCTGCGCCCGGCGCCATGACGCGGGCCGATGTCGTCGTGATCCTGTTGCTGGCCGTGGTCGTCGGCTGGGTCGCCATGGCGCAGTGGCAGGGTCGAAGTACGGCCACCGCCGTGGCGATCTACCGTGGCGGCGAGCGCATCGCCGTGCACGACGTGCAGCAGCGCCAGCGATTGACGGTGGAAGGCCGCATCGGAACGGCGCATATCCACATCGAGGACGGGCGCGCACGCTTCGTGCAGAGCCCCTGTCAGCGCAAGGTCTGCATCCACATGGGCTGGCAGCAATACGGCGGCGCCGTTGCCGCCTGTGTGCCCAACGGCCTGTCGCTGCAGATGCTGGGTGGCTCGACCACCTTTGATGGCATTGCCAGCTGACTCCGACTACCGGCCGGATGCCTTGGATCGGCGCGTCGCCGGGCTGGCGGCCGTGGCCATCGCCATTCATGTGCTGGAAGCCGGGTTTCCCAGCCCGGTCCCCGGCATCAAACCTGGTCTGGCCAATGTGGTGACCCTGGTCGCCCTGCTCCGCCACGGGGTGGCCTGCGCCGCCTGGGTCGCGGGCTTGCGGGTATTGGTGGGGTCGCTGCTGGTGGGCAGTTTCCTGACGCCCACCTTCTGGCTGTCCGCGACGGGCGCGGTCTCGGCTTTCGTCGTACTGGCGGCCGCCTATGCCGTGGGACGCGCGGTGCCAGCGTTGCGCCTGTCGGCGGTCGGGCTGTCCGTGCTGGCGGCCATGGCGCACATGACGGGCCAGTTCATGGTGGCATGGACCGTTTTTCTGCCCCACGCCGGCCTGACGGTGCTGCTGCCGGTACTGCTCGCGGCCGCGCTGGTCTTCGGTCTGGCCTCGGGGCTGGTGGCGCTGCGCGTGTTGGACAGAATGCAGCGGCTTGAGCGTGCCCCCGAAGCAGGCGGATACTAGGCGCTGATCGGGACGTACTCGCTCTGGAGGCCACAATGGACGCGGAACACGATACCGCCGGCAACATGGGCTACTTGCGTAATCAGTTCCTCATCGCCATGCCGGGACTGGGCGACGATGACCACTTCGGACAGACCGTCACCCTGCTGTGCGAGCACAACAACGAGGGCGCCCTCGGACTGGTCGTCAATCGACCCACCGACCTCAAGGTCACTGACATGCTGGCGCATCT
>JALEHA010000261.1 GCA_022763315.1 Algiphilus sp. | reverse complement strand
GCGTCCGAGGCGCAGAAGTGCTCGCCAATGCCGACGCCGATGGTCAGCGGCGACCCCTTGCGGGCAATGGCCAGGGTTTCCGGATGGCGAGCGCAGGTCACCGCCAGTGCGTAGGCGCCCTCCAGCTGGGCGACCACCGCCTGCAGCGCATCGAGCAGGCCGGCATGGCTGTCGAGTGCACGATGCAGGAGGTGGGCCACCACTTCGGTGTCGGTATCCGAGGCAAAGTGATACCCCGCCGCTTCCAGACTCGCGCGCAGCGCGTCGTGGTTCTCGATGATGCCGTTATGGACCACCGCGACATCGCCCGAAATATGCGGATGGGCATTGTGTTCGGCCGGCACGCCGTGCGTGGCCCAGCGCGTGTGGGCGATACCGAAATGGCCGTCGTGGCCGGCCTGCTCGGCAGCTTCGGCAAGGGCGGCCACCTTGCCCTGCGCGCGCACCAGGCGCAGCGCACCATCCGCATCGACCAACGCGAAGCCAGCGGAATCGTAGCCGCGGTATTCGAGGCGGCGCAGGCCTTCAATCAGTATTTCGCGTACATTGCGTTGGGCACTGGCCCCGACGATGCCGCACATGCTGCTTCCCCTTGATCGTACCCTGTGGCGGTTCAGGCCCCGCCTTGTGAACCGTCGTTGTCGCCACTGGCAGGCCGCTTCTGCGGGCGCTTCCAGCCACTGAGTGATTTCTGCTCGCGGGAGCGGGCCAAGGTCAGCGCATCGGCTGGCGCGTTCTTGGTGATGGTGGATCCGGCCGCGATGGTAGCGCGATCGCCGATCGCGACGGGTGCCACCAGCGCCGTATTGCTGCCAATAAAGGCTGACTCGCCGATGCGGGTGTCGTGTTTGTTGGCGCCATCGTAATTGCAGGTGATGGTGCCGGCACCGATATTGGCCTTGGCGCCCACCGTGGCATCGCCCAGGTAGCTCAGATGATTGGCTTTGGCGCCGGGGCCCAGGGAAGCGTTCTTGATCTCGACGAAGTTACCCACTCGCGCACTGTCGGCGCACTGCGTTCCGGGCCGCAGCCGCGCGAAGGGGCCGATGTCGCAGTCCGCGCCAACGATTGCGGACTCGAGCACGCTGTGCGAATGGATGCGACTGCCCGCGCCCACTTCGACGTTGCGCAGATGCACAAAGGGACCGACCTGCACGCCATCGGCGAGCACCACATGGCCCTCGATGATCACATCCGCATCGATGACGACATCGCGGCCTGCTTCGAGCGTGCCACGCAGATCAAAGCGCGCCGGGTCGCGCAGGCTCACGCCCGCACGCATCGTCGCTTCGGCCTGCCGCGCCTGGAAGCGGCGCTCGGCACGCGCCAGTTGAAGCCGATCGTTGACGCCTTCGACATCGGCAGCCTCCGCTGCCGTAGCCACGGCCAACGGTGCGCCTTCCGCCGCGGCGAGGGCCACCATATCCGTGAGGTAGTACTCGCCCTTGGCATTATCGTTATCGATGCGGGCGAGCCAGTCGCGGAGCTTGTGGGCGGGGGCGCAGACGAAACCGGTATTGATCTCGCGCACCTGGCGCTGCTCGGCGTTGGCGTCCCTCTCCTCGATCACGGCCGCCAGGCGACCATCCACGGTGCGTATCAGACGGCCATAGCCGCTGGGATCCGCCAGTTCCGTGGCGAGCAGGGCGCCGGTGGCGCCGCCGACCTCCAGCAAATGCGCAAGCGTCTCGGGTTGGACCAGGGGCACATCGCCATACATGACGAGAACCTGTGCCTCATCGGGTACGGCGGGCATGGCCTGCGCAACGGCGTGGGCGGTGCCGAGCTGTTCGCGCTGCTCCGCCCAGTGCAGCTCCAGTCCCGGCGGTGCGGTGGTCTCGCGTCGCACGACCTCACCACCATGTCCGATCACGACATGGCAGACCGCAGCATCCAGCGCGGCGGCCGTGGCCAGAACATGGGCCAGCATGGGGCGACCGGCAACGGGGTGCAGCACCTTGGGAAGCGCACTCTGCATGCGTGTGCCCTGACCGGCCGCAAGGACGATGACGTGAAGAGGATGGCGACTGTTCATTATCCGCCAGTGTAGGGGATGTGCGGGCAGGAAGACCGCCAGCATAGGCTCGCGGCCATGGGCTTACTTGTGGGCGCTGCCCTTGAGCTTGCGCACGAATTCCAGGCGCGCCGCGGCGGCGGCCAGTTCGGCCTGGGCGCGCTCCAGATCGGATTCGCTCTCGGCACCTTCCATGGAGGCTTCGGCTGCGCGCTTGGCTTCGGCGGCAGCGGCTTCGTCGGCGTCTTCGCTGCGCAGCGCGGTGTCGGCGAGCACCGACACGCGATCGGGCTGCACCTCGAGGATGCCACCACCGACAAAGAAGGTCAGACGCTGGCCGTCAGTGGTCTCCACCCGCATCTCGCCCGGCTTCAGGGCAGTCAGCAAGGGAGCGTGGCGCGGCGCGATGCCGACCTCACCCTGGGCCGCCGGTGCGACCACCATCACTGCCTTGCCGGAATGGATCTCGCCTTCGTTGGCGACAATGTCGAGTTGGAGTTCTGCCATGAGCTAGTCGTCCGCGGATCAGGCCGCCTGGCCTTCGAGCTTCTTCGCCTTTTCGATCGCTTCGTCGATGGTGCCGACCATGTAGAAGGCCTGCTCGGGCAGGTGGTCGTATTCACCGTCGACGATGCCACGGAAGGCGCGGATGGTTTCGGCGAGCGAGACATACACGCCCGGCGAACCGGTGAAGACTTCGGCCACGTGGAAGGGTTGCGACAGGAAGCGCTGGATCTTACGGGCACGCGACACGGCCAGCTTGTCGTCTTCGGACAGTTCATCCATGCCGAGAATGGCGATGATGTCCTTCAGCTCCTTGTAGCGCTGCAGCACGCCCTGCACGTCGCGGGTGCAGTTGTAGTGCTCCTCGCCGATGACGTTCGGGTCGAGCTGACGCGAGGTCGAGTCGAGCGGGTCCACCGCCGGGTAGATACCGAGCGAGGCGATGTCACGCGACAGCACGACGGTGGCGTCCAAGTGCGCGAAGGTGGTGGCCGGCGACGGGTCGGTGAGGTCGTCCGCGGGCACATACACGGCCTGGATGGAGGTAATGGAACCGGTCTTGGTGGAGGTAATCCGCTCCTGGAGAACGCCCATTTCCTCGGCCAGGGTCGGCTGGTAGCCCACCGCCGACGGCATACGGCCGAGCAGCGCAGACACTTCGGTACCCGCCAGCGTGTAGCGATAGATGTTGTCGATGAAGAGCAGCACGTCGCGGCCTTCGTCGCGGAAGTACTCGGCCATGGTCAGACCGGTCAGGGCGACGCGCAGACGGTTGCCGGGCGGCTCGTTCATCTGGCCGTAGACCATCGCCACCTTGTCGATGACCTTCGACTCCTGCATTTCGTGATAGAAGTCGTTGCCTTCGCGGGTACGCTCACCCACGCCGGCGAACACGGACAGACCCGAGTGCGCCTTGGCGATGTTGTTGATGAGCTCCATCATGTTCACGGTCTTGCCTACGCCGGCACCGCCGAAGAGGCCGACCTTGCCGCCCTTGGCGAAGGGGCAGAGCAGGTCGATGACCTTGATGCCGGTTTCGAGCAGTTCGGTGGAACCGGACTGATCCTCATAGCTCGGCGGCGCGCGGTGGATGCCCCAGGTCTGCTCGGAACCCACGTCGCCAGCCTCGTCGATCGGCTCGCCCAGCACGTTCATGATGCGGCCGAGGGTCTTCTCGCCGACCGGAACCGAGATGGCGCGGCCAGTATTGCTGACAGCCAGACCCCGCTTAATGCCTTCACTGACGCCGAGCGCAATGGTGCGCACGATGCCGTCGCCAAGCTGCTGCTGGACCTCAAGGGTGAGGCCATTCTCGTCGACGACCAATGCGTCGAAGATGTTCGGAATAGCGTCTCGCGGAAATTCAACGTCGATAACCGCGCCGATGACCTGTACGACCTTTCCAGAGCTCATCTTGATTCGTCCTGTACGTAAAGTATTGCTATTTGGGTGTACGCGACCGAAGACTTATTCGATCGCCGCGGCGCCGCCGACGATCTCGGCGAGCTCCTTCGTGATGTTGGCCTGACGCGCCTTGTTGTAGGCGAGCTGCAGGTCGTCGATGATCTTGCCGGCGTTGTCCGAGGCGGCCTTCATCGCCACCATTCGGGCGGACTGTTCGCAGGCTGCGTTCTCGACCACCGCGGTGTAGACCAGCGACTCGACATAGCGCTGGACCACGGTATCCATCAGCTCGGGTGCCGAGGGCTCGTAGATGTAGTCCCAACCGAAGCCGCCTTCGGTGGTCATCTCGGCTTCCGGTGCCTTGGCCGGCAGCAGCTGCGCGATTTCCGCCTTCTGCGTCATGGTGTTCACGAACTTCGAAGACACCAGATAGACCCGATCGGTCTCACCCTGCTCGTAGGAGGCAGTGACCGCGTTGATCACACCCAGCATGTCCTGCATGGTCGGCTTGTCACCGAGCCCGGTGGCCGAAGCAATCACCTTGCCACCCAGACGCTTGAAGTAGGCCAGCCCCTTGCTGCCGAGCAGCGCGAACTGCACTTCGACGCCCTCGTCGCGATGCCGCTTCATCTCGGTCAACACCTTGCGGAAGATGTTGATATTCAAGCCGCCGCACAGACCGCGATCGGTAGTGACGAGCAGATAGGTCACACGCTTGACCGGACGCTCTGCCATCAGCGGATGGGTGTAGTCCGAGCTGGCCGCCGCGACGCGCTGCATGACTTCCGTCATCTTGTGCGCATAGGGGCGTGCCTGAGCCATGCGTTCCTGCGCCTTGCGCATTTTCGACATGGCCACTTTTTCCATCGCACGCGTGATCTTCTGCGTGTTCTGGACGCTCTTGATCTTGCCGCGGATTTCCTTGGCTGCTGACACTTAGCGGTCCTCCATTGGGCGGGGAAGCAACATCTCGTTCCTGTTTAGACCGCGGCCTGCTTGACGTAGGCGTCCATGGCGTCGGTCAGACGCTTCTTGAGATCGTCGTTCCAGTCACCCTTGTTCAGCTCGTCGACCAGTGCGCCGTGCTCGCTGGCCAGGAACTGGTGCAGACCCGCCTCCCAGGGCTGAATCTTCTCTACCGAGACCTGATCCAAGTAGCCTTCTTCGATGGCAAACAGCGAGCTCGCCATCAGGCCCACCGACAACGGCGAGTATTCCTTCTGCTTCATCAGCTCGGTCACGCGCTGACCGCGGTCGAGCTGGGCGCGGGTCGCGGGATCGAGATCCGAGGCGAACTGCGCAAAGGCCGCGAGTTCGCGGTACTGCGCCAGAGCCAGACGGACACCGCCGCCGAGCTTCTTGATGATCTTGGTCTGCGCCGCACCACCCACACGCGACACCGAGATACCGGCATTCATGGCCGGGCGGATGCCCGCGTTGAACAGGTCGGTCTCGAGGAAGATCTGACCGTCGGTGATGGAAATCACGTTGGTCGGAACGAAGGCGGATACGTCACCGGCCTGCGTTTCGATGATCGGCAGTGCGGTCAGCGAACCGGTCTGGCCCTTGACGCGGCCGTCGGTGATCTTCTCGACGTACTCGGCCGACACGCGCGCGGCGCGCTCGAGCAGACGGGAGTGCAGATAGAAGACGTCGCCCGGGAAGGCTTCACGACCCGGCGGACGACGCAGCAGCAGGGAGACCTGACGATAGGCGACGGCCTGCTTGGAGAGGTCGTCGTAGATGATCAGGGCGTCCTGCCCGTTGTCCATGAAGTACTCGCCCATGGAGCAGCCGGCATAGGGGGCAATGAACTGCAGCGCCGGCGACTCGGCGGCGGCGGCCGAGACCACGATGGTGTGGTCCATGGCGCCGTGCTCTTCGAGCTTGCGCACCACGTTGGCAATGGTGCTGTTCTTCTGGCCGATGGCCACGTAGATGCACTTAATGCCCGAGTTCTTCTGGTTGATGATCGTGTCGACCGCAAGTGCAGTCTTACCGGTCTGACGGTCACCAATGATCAGCTCGCGCTGACCGCGACCCACCGGGACCATGGAGTCGACGGCCTTGTAACCGGTCTGCACCGGCTGGTCGACCGACTTACGCCAGAT
>JALEHA010000044.1 GCA_022763315.1 Algiphilus sp. | reverse complement strand
TCCCCACAGCATGCCCTTGTCAGGGACGCGGTCGAAGCCGCTGACGTCCGGCAGGAAGAGCATCCACTGGTGTTCCGCACCGTGGCGGAAAGCCGCAAGCACACGGAGCACAGCTAAGCGCCACGGTCGCGGTCAGTGTGCCGCCAGTAGCCGCTGCAGGAAGGCCCATTCCGCCTCGACGGCATGGGCCCGATGCGCGGCCTGACGCAAGCCGTGGCCCTCGTCGGGATAGAGGTGCAACGCGCACAGACCGCCCTGGGCCGCCACCGCCGCGGCCATCGCTTCTGCCTGCGCGGGCGGAACGATGCGGTCCTCACGCCCCTGAATCATGATCAGCGGCGCTGCAATGCGCGCCGCATGATGCACCGGAGAACGCCAACGGTAGGCTGCCCGTGCCTCCGGCAGGGCGCCGACCAGATGGTTCAGATAGCCACGCTCGAAACGGTGCGTGCAGGCCGCCAGGCGCTCCAGATCCGCCACTCCCCACCGGCACAGGCCAGCGGCGAAGGGACTGACACCGCGCAGACTGTTGAGCACGCTCAGTCCGCCCGCGCTGTTGCCGGCAATGAACAGAGCGCCGGCCTGGGCACGTCCCTGATCGACCAGCGCGCGGGCCATGGCGCGACAGTCATCGCGATCCAGCAATCCCCACCGTCCGCGTAGCCGCTCGCGGTAGGCGCGTCCATGGCCACTGCTGCCGCTGTAATTGAGCTCCGCCACCGCGAATCCGCGCCCAGTCCAGAACTGCACCTCCGGCTCGAAGACCGGTGCGCGCATGGCGGTCGGCCCGCCGTGTGCGCGCAGAATCAGGGGTGGCGGCCCCGCCTGCTCCGCATGGATGCCCGGGTAGCGGGGCGGGTAGTAATAACCGTGAATCGCGCCTGCCAGCCCTTGCGCCTGCACCGGCTCCGGCAGGGATACCGCCTCCGACGCCACCGGCACATCAGCACCGACAATGGCTGTTGCGGGGGCCGTTCCATCGAGGGGCTGCTGCCAAAGGCCCAGAGCGTGGCGGGGTCCGGCGCCAAGGTAGAGTAGGCGTTGCCCGCAGCGCGCCAACTGGGTGATGTCCGTCGCATCGCTCGCCAGTTCCCTGTGCGTGCCATCAGGGTCCAGCCGCAGCAATCGGCAGCGCGCCTCCGCAATCCCCACCACCACCGCCGCGCCACCGGGCAGCAGGACATAGTGTCGATAGCCGAGTTGCCAGGGTGGGCGCCCCATATCGATGCCTTCGAGACGGTGCAGGGGTGTAGTGCCGCCCGCATCGACACGGGACAGCCACCACCAACCCTGCGCATCGCTCAGGCACCAGAGCCGGCCTCGCGTATCCCATTCCGGCTCCAGCACGGAGACGCCTGCGCCGCCCGCCACGACATGCGCTCCTTGCCCCTCGGCGTCGGCAACCCATAGCCGGCTCGACTCCCAAGGCATTTCAGTCGATGACCAGCTGATCCAGGCGATACGCAGCCCATCCGGCGACCAGCGTGGCGCGGCGCAGAAGGCATCGGAGACCGCCATCACACGGCACTGCGCCCCCTCGCCGAAATCGAGGCGCATCAGGCGCGTCTGCTCCGCAACCAGATCCTCCTCGATGAAAAGCAGCGCCGCGCCGTCGGCACGCAGCACCAGATCACCGCAGCGCCGACCGGAGGTAGCATGCAGCACATGCACAGCGCCGTTGCGGTCCAGTGCGTGGATGCCCTGGCTGGCATCGTCGATCCACAACCATTGCCAGCGCCCCTTGCCAGCGATCACCGGCACACCACCGTATTCGTGCACGCGGCAACGCGGCTCCGCGTCGGGGATGCGCTGGACGCGCGCCGGATCGGCCAGCGGTGTGGTGAACAGGCCGGCCCTGCCGGCGGCGGGATCCCACTGCGCCCAGGCCAGAACATCCCGCTCCGCGTCCCATGCCCAGCCCAGCAGTTGTGGCACTGCGGCCAAGGCCTCAGTGGGCAGCGTGCCGGGCCAGAAGCCCCAGGGCAGCCGGCGCTCAGGCACCGCTGAGCTGGGTCAGCGCGCCGGCCGCAGCCCCTGCCAGCAGCGGTAGCGGCAGACTGAGCAGCATGCGGCGCAGCGTCCACGAAGCGCCCATCAGGGGCCACTCAAACAGCATGGCCCGGTGGACCGCGATCAATGACCAGGCCGTTACGAAGGCCACTACAACCGATACTGCCGCGCCGCCGCTGAGCAGCGCCCAGGCAATGGGCAGGGCCACGGCCGGGCCGCCAGGCACGCCGACCCCGACGGCCGTCGCCAGCGCCAGCCCGCGCCAGCCGCTCCCCTCGCCCAGCCATTGGGCCAGGGCGCCTTCGGGCAGCAGCCGCAGCGCGCATTCCGCTGCCAACAGGGCCGGTGGGAGTCGCGGCAGAATCAACCACAGCTGGCGTCGCGCCGCCCCTAGCGCTACCGGCCGCGCGTCGTGGCGGCGTAGGCCGATCCAGCCCGCCAGCCCGACAAAGAGCACAACCAGCAGCATGAGCGGGAGCCAGGGCGCAGTCATGGGCGATCGCCACCGGCCCAGCGGGACGCCATCATCAGCTGCGCGCCCCAGGCGGCAAGCAGCGGCAGCGGCAGGCTCACCGCCCAGCGCAGCAGTGCAAAGTCGGCCCCCATCAGTGGCACTTCCCAAAGCAGCAGCCGCTGCAGCCCGAGTGTTGCCCAGGCCGTGAGATAGGCTACACACAACGCGGTGGCGACACCGGCCTGACGCAAAGCAAGCAGCAGCGGGAAAGCGGCAAAGGGGCCGGCGGGCGTGACCATGCCACCAATGACGACCACCCCGTAGGCGCGCCAGCTGACGCTGCTACCAAGATGACGGGTCACGGCCTGGGTCGACACCAAGG
>JALEHA010000260.1 GCA_022763315.1 Algiphilus sp. | reverse complement strand
GCGGAGATCCTCGCTGCTATCGCCGGCCTGTGGGCCGACCTTGAGTGCCTGCGGTGCGCTCAAGATCAGGACAGGCGCTCAAGGCGCTGCTTTGCCAGGTTGGCCGCGCTGGCATCCGGGTACTCATTGACGATGCGCTGGAACATTTCGCGCGCCTTGTCGTTGCGATTGAGCTCTTCGTAGGAAAAGCCCGCTTTGAGCAGGGCGTCCGGCGTGCGCCGCGAGTTCGGGTGCTGTTCGAGCAGGGCCTGGAACTTCTGCAGGGCCTTCTCGTAGCTGCGCTGGACGTAATGTGATTCCCCGGCCCAGTACAGGGCGGTGTCGGCATAGCGTCCGTTCGGCCAGTTCTGCACCACGTTCTCGAAACCGAGGATGGCGTCGGAATACTTGCCCTGCTTGAGCAGTTCAAAGGCTTCCAGGTAGGCCTTTTCCTCGGCAGGATCGGGTTCCGCGGGCGCAGCCGTGCTTTGACTGCCCGACGCGCCGCTGTCGCCCAGTCCGGGTGCGACGACGGTGGAACCGCCCGCAGTCGCGGCACCGCCGCCGCCCATGGAGAGACTACCGCCCCCTTCCATGGCCGCCAGACGACGCTCAATGTCGTTCAGGCGCTGCTGATTGCGCTGCTGGTTCCGGTCCAGCTGGTGGCGGAGTTCCTCCAGGCGACCGCGCAGCGCACGCATCTCGTCGGCGATCGCCATATTGCCCTGCGAAGACAATTGCGATTCGCCGAGGTTGTCGATGCGGCGCGTATTGCGCTCGATCTGAGATTCGATCGAACGAAGGCGGCGTTCTTCCGGCGAGAGTTCGCCATCGTCGTTGATGGGCCCGCCGAAGCCCGCGCAAGCCGATGTCAGAACACCGGCTGCGAGGACGACGGCAAGGCTCCGCCAGGATGATGAAAGCGTGTGCTTGGGCATTAGCGATAGACGATTTCGACGCGGCGGTTCTTGGCCCAGGCTTCCTCATTGGAACCCAGTGCGGCCGGGCGTTCCTCGCCGTAGCTGATGATCTCGAACTGGTCGCTGCTGACACCGCGCGACAGCATCACGCGCGCCACAGCCTGGGCACGACGCTCGCCGAGACCGATGTTGTACTCACGCGTGCCGCGCTCGTCGGCATGCCCTTCCAGGCGCACATTCATGTCCGGGTTGTTGATCAGGAACTCGGCATGGGCACGCACGGTGTTCTGCGCTTCGCTGCTCAGGTCCGAACTGTCGAATTCGAAGTAGACCGTGTTGTTCTGCATCAACTGGCGCTTTTGCTGCTGTTGCCGTTCCTCTTCGGACATCGGCAGCGGCTTGGCGGAACCGCGGTCCTGGTCGCCCGCACCCTGCGCGCTGCTGTCGCGGGTCGAGCTGTCGCCAACCGTGGTTTGGCCGGCCGTGCTGTCACGTTCGGCTGTGGATCCACAGGCAGCCATGAACAGGGCAAGAACAGCGGGGATTACGATGTTACGGACTTGCATGGTTGCACCTTCTATGGTGGGAGGAATGCGAGCACGCGCTGCATTCAGCGCGCGTCGAGAAAGGGAGACCAAACGGGTTCACGCACATTCCCCGCTTGGCGGAGATTCTGCCGTACCCGGGCATCGACTGTCACGGTGGCCAATTCGGTGCCGCTGGCACCTTTGGTGGCGTAGATCACGAGCTGTCCATTGGGTGCGAAGGACGGGCTCTCATCGAGACGGCCGTCAGTCAGCGGCAGGATGGCGTCGCGTTGAAGGTCATATAGGGCGATCTGATAGCCGCGGTCGCTCTGGTGTACGAGCACCAGCTTCTCGCCATTGGGTGCGTAGCTCGCGCGCAGGTTCTGGCGGCCGTCAAAGGTCAGGCGTTCGGGTGAACCACCGGAGGCCGAGATGCGGTAGATCTGTGGCGCCCCACCCCGATCCGAGGTGAAGACCAGACGCTCTCCGTCCGGCGACCAGGCGGCTTCGGTGTCGATCCCCCAGTGGGTGGTGAGACGCCGCTTCTGGCCACTGTTGAGGTCCAGCACGTAGATGTCCGGATTCTCTTCGTAGGACAGCGTGATGGCGAGCTTGCTGCCATCCGGCGACCACGCTGGGGAGCCGTTGATGCCGGGCTCGGAGATGACGCGCCGACGATCACCGGACGCGATATCGATGGTGTAGATCGCCGAGCGGCCGTTCGCATAGCCGACATAGGCGAGCTGACGCGCATCCGGTGACCAGGCCGGAGACATGATCGGTTCATTCGAGCGCACCAGCACGCGCGGGTTGTAACCATCGGCATCCGCCACCGTCAGACGGAAGCGCTGATTGTCTCCCGCGCCGGTCGAGGTGACGTAGGCGATGCGCGTATTGAACACCCCCTGATTGCCGGTGATGCCTTCGAACACCAGATCGGAAACGTCGTGCGCGGTGTAGCGCAACTGCTCGACCTGCCGTGGCGCCGGCATGTCATAGGCCATCAGCCGTTCGCCCTTGAACACATCGACGAGGTGAAAGCGCACCACGTTATTGGCGCGCAGCTGGCCGAAGACGACATATTCGACACCGAGGGTGCGCCAGTTCCGCAGGCTCAGGTCCTCCGGCGTCGCCGGCTTTTCCAGCATGTCCTCACGCGGCAGCGGATCGAACAGCCCGCTCCGCTCGAGATTGTTGGAAACGATGCGCGACACATCGACCGGATCGCCGGCGTTATTGCCCTGCAAGGGCACCACCGCGATCGGGATAGCGCGTTCGGTACCCCCGCGCACGGTGATCTCAAGCTGGGCGTAGCCGACGTTGGCGAACAAGGCCGTCACGACCAGGCTCATCGACAGCAGGCAACGCGACCATCCGTCGATCCGGCGTGCAGTAGGGGCTCCGGTGGGGTGCGTCATCGTTTCGGTTCCTCAAAAGTAATGATGATGCCGTCCGAAGGCGGACGTCCATCCGTCGGCAATGGCAGAGGCGACGAGGTTTCGACCGCGCGCTCCACCGAACGATCAAACAATGCGTTACCCGAGCTTTCGGTGATACGGATGGCGACCACTTCGCCATTGGGCAGTACCCGGACGAAAACCTTGGCGGTCAGCACCTGATTGCTGGACAACCCGGGCGGGCGCCGCCAATAGCGTTCGATGTGGGCCGGCAGCTGTGCGCCCCACTGATTGAGTACGCGGCCGCGTTCTTCGGCTTCGAGTTGTTCCTGCAGGGCCCTTGCACGCGCCTCTGCCTCCTGGCGACGGCGCTCTTCCTCGGCGCGTCGACGGGCTTCTTCTTCCTCGCGCTTGCGCTCTTCCTCGGCCTTGCGGCGCGCCTCCTCTTCTTTTCGCTGGCGCTCCTCTTCCGCCTTGCGGCGTGCTTCCTCTTCTTTTCGCTTGCGTTCTTCTTCCGCCGCGCGCCGGGCTTCTTCTTCCTTGCGTTGGCGTTCTTCCTCGGCCTTGCGCTGGGCTTCCGCCTCCTCGCGCTTGCGCTCTTCCTCGGCTTTCTGGCGGGCGATGTCCTGACGCTGGCGCTCCGCTTCCGCCTGCCGTTCGGCCTCTTCCTGACGTTTGCGCTCGGCTTCCGCTTGTCGCCTGGCTTCTTCCTGGCGCGCGTGCTCGGCTTCCTGTCGCCGCTGCCGTTCCGCCTCCGCGCGTTCGCGCGCTTCTTCTTCAAGCCGGCGCTGCCGTTCGATCTCCTGCTGGCGCTGGCGCTCAACCTCTTCCTGTTCGCGCGCGACGCGCTCGGCTTCCACCTCGGCAGGCGTGGGATCGAGCATCACAGCCTCGATCACCTGCGGCTTCTGTACCTGCTTCTGCCCGAGCGTGGTCGACAGCAGGCTGAGCAGGCCGACCACGATGTGCAGCAGAAGCGCTGCGACGATGTAGCGCCGCTGCGGCATCAGCGACGCGATTCCGGATCAGTGACAAAGCCGATGCGCTGGGCACCCGCGGACTGCAGTAGTACGCCGCCGCGTGCCACGGCCTCATAAGGCACTTTGGCGTCGGCGCGTACCAGCACCATGCGTTGCGGCTGATTGCGCATCACGGCGGCGACACGCTGCTCGACCTCGGCATCATCCAGCGCCTGGTCCTGGTTCTCACCGATATCGAGGAAGTACTCGCCATTGCGGTTGACGTAGAGCGTCACCGGTTCGTTGTCTTCCTGCGACATGGGCTCGCCGCCGACTTCGGGCAGCTGAACCTCGATGCCAGGGCTGAGCAGCGGCGCGGTCACCATGAAGATGATCAACAGGACCAGCATGACGTCGATATAAGGCACGACGTTCATTTCATGGGCCAGCTTCCGGCGGGTGCCGGTCTGTGGAATGGGCGCCTCTTTCATTACGCGCTCTCGTGCCGCAGGCCACGCTCAAGGATGCCGGCGAATTCGTCCGCAAAGGTGCGGTAGCGTTGATCGAGCTGCGCCAGACGGTTGGTGAAGAGGTTGTAGGCGACCACGGCCGGGATCGCGGCGAACAAGCCCATCGCGGTGGCGATCAATGCCTCGGCAATGCCGGGGGCGACCATGGCGACGGTGGCCTGTTGGACCTGCCCGATGGCGATGAAGGCGTTCATGATGCCCCACACCGTGCCGAACAGGCCGACATAGGGGCTGACCGAGCCGATGGTGGCCAGCATGGCCAATCCCGACTCCAGGCGTTCGGTTTCGCGGGCGTGACTGACACGCAGTGCGCGATGGGTGCTGGTGATGACGTCTTCCACATCCGCGCCCTTGCTCTCGCGCGTCCGCAGAAAGGCGTCATAGCCGTGCTGAAACAGCGCGACCAGCCCAATCGGCTGCTTGTCGTGGGCGATGGAGGCGTGCAGATCGGAGAGATTGCCGCCGGACCAGAAGCGGTCCTCGAACTTGTCCGATGCCCGCGCGCTCTTGGTAATGGTCGCGCGCTTGGAAAGAATGAGGGCCCAGGACAGCACCGACGCCAGCAGCAGCAGGGCCATCACGATTTGTACCAGGAGACTGGCCTGGCCGATCAGGCCGACGATGGACATCTTCTCGCTCATGCGTTGGGTTTCCTTGGTGGAGCAATGGATGAAGGCAATGGCGCCGGGCGAAAATGCTGCTGATCCACGCAGCCCACACGGGCCGAGGCCCGGACGAGGATCTGCGCACTATCTTGCAAACGCACTTCCTGCCGGAAATCAATACTGGCGCGACCAAAGCGCTCGACCGTCGTCACGACGTCGAGCGCATCGTCCAATCGCGCCGGGGCAACAAAGCGCATCTCAAGGCGCGACAGCGTAAAGGCAAGACCTTGATCGATCATGAACAAGGCCTGAGATCCGCCCCGGGCGCGCAGCCATTCCGTGCGGCCGCGTTCCATCCAGCGCACATAGCTGCCGTGATACGCGACACCGCTGGCATCCGTGTCTTCGTAGTAGACGCGAACGGGGTGAATGGCCTGGTCAAGGCGGGTTGGCGTGTTGTCACCGGGCATATTGGCGGTCGCTCAGGCGTCAAAAAGGGGTTCGGAGCCCGGCTGCGCCGGTGGCTTGAGGCCCATCTGCTGCCAGGCGGGATTGCCCGCGACGCGGCCGCGGGGCGTGCGCAGCAGGTAGCCCTTCTGGACAAGGAAGGGTTCGATGACGTCTTCCAGGGTATCGCGGGATTCGCCAATGGCGGCTGCCAGGGCATCGATGCCCGCAGGCCCCCCGCCGTAACGCTCGATCAGGGTGTGCAACAGTCGCCGGTCAAGCACATCCAGGCCATTGGCATCGACATCGAGCATGTCGAGAGCGGCCCGGGCCGTGTCTGCGTCGATGTGCCCGCTGGCGCGGACCTGTGCATAGTCACGCACGCGTCGCAGCAGCCGATTGGCGATACGCGGTGTACCGCGCGCGCGCCGGGCGATCTGCTCCGCCCCTTCAGGATTGATGGCTACATCGAGGATACCGGCGGCGCGCGTGACAATACCGCAGAGCTCCTCAACGGAGTAAAACTCCAAACGTTGCACGATGCCGAAGCGATCCCGCAACGGGCTGGTCAAACTACCGGCACGTGTGGTCGCGCCGACGAGGGTGAAGGGCGGTAGGTCAAGACGGATCGAGCGCGCTGCAGGCCCCTCGCCGATCATGATGTCGAGTTGGCAATCCTCCATCGCTGGGTAGAGCACCTCCTCCACCAACGGGCTCAGACGGTGGATCTCGTCGACGAAGAGGATGTCATTCGCCTCCAGGTTGGTCAGCAGGGCTGCCAGGTCACCTGGCTTCTCGAGGACGGGCCCCGATGTCTGGCGCAGCTGCACGCCCATTTCCTCGGCCAGGATGTGGGCCAGTGTGGTCTTGCCAAGCCCCGGCGGGCCGAAGATCAGGACGTGGTCGAGCGCCTCGGAGCGCGCACGGGCTGCATCCACAAAAAGAGCCATCTGCTCGCGTACTGCGGGCTGGCCGACATAGTCCTGAAAGCGGCGCGGCCGGATGCGCGCGTCGGCGTGGCGCTCGTCGCCGCCGGCGGCGGCGCCGACCAGGCGTTCGTCGTTCATCGCACCGCCCTGCGCAGCGCCGCACGCAACAGCGCGTCAGCAGCCATGCCGTCTTCATGGACCGCATCGACCAGCTTGTCGGCCTCGGATGGCTTGTATCCGAGCGCCTGCAATGCGGCCCGGGCCTCATCCTGCGCGGTGTGCAATGCGGAGGAGGCCGTGCCGCCGGCGTTCGTCGACGCCGCCAGACTCATGCCTTCGGCTTCGGCGCGATCCCGCATTTCCACCAGCAGCCGTTCCGCTGTCTTGCGCCCGACGCCGGGCAGCTTGATCAGAACCGCGGTGTCGTCCTCGCGTACTGCGCGCCAGAAATCCTCCGCACCCAGCCCGGAAAGAATGGTGAGCGCCAGTTTGGGGCCGATGCCACTGGCCCGTATCAGATTCCGGAACAGGCGCCGTTCGGCTTCCGTTGCGAAGCCATAGAGCAGTTGGGCGTCTTCGCGCACCACCATGTGGATGTGCAGGACAACCTCGCTCCCGCATTCGCCGAGCTGGAAAATCGTGGACAGGGGCGCTTCGACTTCATAGCCGACGCCGCCGACATCCACCAGCAGCCAGGGTGGTTGCTTGGTGGTGAGCATTCCCGTCAGTCGTCCGATCATCGGCGGGCACGCGACCAGCGCGCGCCGGCAGGCAGGCCGGTCTGTGCCGCCACGCGGTGACCGTGGGCATGACAGATGGCTGCGGCCAGTGCGTCGGTGGTGTCGAGTTCGTGGGCGCTCAGATCCATCGCCAAGAGTATGCCCACCATGTGCTGAACCTGCTCCTTCCGGGCGCGGCCATTGCCGACTACCCCCAGTTTGATCTGCGACGCGCTGTACTCCGAGACCGCCATATCGGCCGCACCGGCGCAGGCGAGCACCACCCCCCTCGCTTGACCCAGCATCAGTGCGCTGGCGGCATTCTTGGCGATGAAGACGCGTTCGATCGCCAGGATTGTGGGGCCATGCGTCTGGATCAGCGTCGTCAGTGCGGCGTGAATATGCCCGAGACGACCAGCGGGCTGCAGTCGCGGAGGTCGGATGACGCCCGCCGCCACGCAGCGCAGATTCTGGCCCTGCGCCTCCACGACGCCATAGCCGGTGACGCGCGATCCTGGGTCCACCCCCAAAATGCGCACGGACGGCCTCGCTTAGGACGCGCTCAGGGCGTCTTCGGAGAAGACAGCGTTGCTGTAGACGTTTTGCACGTCCTCCAGGTCATCCAGGCGTTCCAGCAGCTTCAACACCGATTCTGCCTGCTCACCACCCACCTCGATGGTCGTGGCCGGTCGCTCGGTGACATCTGCCTCCGCGACGGGGAAGCCCGCTTGCTCCAGGGCGGTGCGCACCGCCTGAAAGCTTTCCGGCCGCGTCAACACATCCACGCTGCTGCCCTCATCGTCAACCACGACATCCTCCGCGCCGGCATCCAGGGCCGCTTCGAGCACAGCTTCCTCGGTGGTCTCTCCATCGAGCGCGATCTGGATCACGCCCTGGCGCGAGAACAAATAGGCTACGGAGCCGTCTGCGCCCAGGTTGCCGCCATGCTTGGAGAAGGCATGGCGGACGTCCGCCACGGTGCGGTTCTGGTTGTCCGTCATGCAGTCGACCATGATGGCGATGCCACCTGGGGCATAGCCTTCGTAGCGGATCTCCTGGACATTGGCGCTATCGTCCTGGCCGCTGCCACGCTTGATGGCGCGCTCGATATTGTCCTTGGGCATGGACACGGCCAGCGCCTTGTCCACGGCCAGACGCAGCCGCGGATTGCCTTCCAGGTCACCGCCGCCGAGGCGGGCGGCGACGGTGATTTCCCGCACCAGCTTGGTAAACACCGCGCCGCGCTTCTTGTCCTGCGCGTTCTTGCGATGCTGGATATTGGACCATTTGGAATGTCCGGCCATGGTTGCTACGGTCTCCGCCGATGCTAGAACTGGAGCCGCAGACCGACAATCGGGCTGTTGTCGCGCAAGTCGCTGCCGGACGCCTTGTCCACACCAGCGCGCACCTGACGATAGCCGGCATAGACTGACGCATTCCGGATGATTTCGTAATCGATGGTCAGCGCGGCATCGAGATAGGTATCGATATCGCCAAAGGCCAGCACTTCTGGGGCATAGAAGACGTAGCCGACCAGGCCGAGCCGGTTCAGCGCCGGAAGGCGGACGTCGAATTCGCCGCCGACCGAGACGGCGCCCCCGTCGGCGCCGCGCTGGTCAATGGCGGCGGCACGGAGGCCGATGCCCACATCGACATTGGCCGAACGCGCACCGGCGTCACCGCTGACCATCAGGCCAAGGTGGCCGACGTTGAGACGGGCGTCCTGGTCATCGGTATAGAGATAGCCGGCATCGTAGCGGGCGCCGTTGGTTTCGCCGAAACGAAGCGGCCCGGACAGTGCCGCGCGCACGGCATCGCTAGAAATATTGAGATCAAAGGTCTCGGCCTGCGCACCCGCGCTGGCAAGGCCAAGCATCAGGGCAAAAGCGATCTTCTTGAACAATCAGGACTCCTGTTGGTGTGCGTCGTGACTACTTGTTGCGCTTCTTGTTGACGGCGTGGATCGCCAGTCCATCCACAGACAAGATCGCCTCGTGGAAGGTTTCCGACAGCGTCGGGTGACTGTGCATCGTCAGCGCCACATCCTCGGTGGTAGCGCCGTACTCCAGCGCCAGCACCGCTTCTGCAAGCAGCTCGGAGACGTAGGGCCCACTCATGTGTACGCCCAGGATACGGTCGGTGGCGGCATCGGAGACCACGCGCACCAAGCCACTGGTCATTTCTAGTGCCTTGGCGCGGCCGTTGGCCGCAAAGGGCGCCTGGCCCACCTTGACCTCGTAGCCGGCTTCCTTGGCCTGCTTCTCGGACAGTCCGACCCAGGCGATCTCGGGACTGGTGTAGATCACGCAAGGCACAGCGTTGTAATTGACCGCCGCACCCTTGTGGCCGGCGAGTTGCTCGGCCAGAACCACACCTTCTTCGATCCCCTTGTGGGCGAGCATCTGCCCGCCGATGACATCGCCGACGGCGTAGACATTGTCGAGGTTGGTGCGGTAGTGCTCGTCCACCACCACGAAACCGCGCTCATCCAGCTTCAAGCCGGCGTCCTCGGCGCCCAGGCCGTCGGTGTTGGGGCCGCGGCCGACGGCAACGATGAGCTTGTCGACGTCCAGGTTGTGGCTTTCGTCCTTCTGTTCGTAGGTGACGGTGACCTTGGTCTTGAGAACCTTGGCGCCCGTGACCTTGGCATTGAGCTTGATGTCCAGTCCCTGCTTGCCGAACTGGCGCAGCGCATCCTTGCTGACCTGCGCATCCACCGCCGGCAGAAACTCCGGCATGGCTTCGAGAATGGTGACTTCGCTGCCGAGTCGGCTCCACACACTGCCAAGCTCGACGCCGATGACGCCGGCGCCGATGATGCCGAGCTTCTTCGGCACCTTGTCGAAATCGAGCGCATCCCAGGAATCGCAGACGCGGTCGCCATCGAAGGGCGCCACCTTTTTGAGCTCGACCGGTGAGGAACCGGTAGCGACCACGATGTGCTTGGCGCTCAGTTCACGGGCCTCGCCCTTGAGTGGCTGAAAACGGACCTTGCCATTGCCGGCCAGGCTACCGGTGCCTTCGAGACCTTCTACGCCATTGGCCTTGAACAGGGTCCGGATGCCGCCGGTGAGTTGGCCGGAGATATCGTTCTTGCGCTTCTGCATCTGGCCAAGATCGAAGCTCGCCTTGCCGACGTTGATGCCGTGTGTGGCAAATTCGTGCTGGGTGCGGTGGTAGAGCTCGCTTGATTCGAGCAAGGCCTTGGAGGGAATGCATCCCGCGTTCAGGCAGGTGCCGCCAAAGGCGTGATTGCCGTCGCGATTCAGCCAGCCATCGATGCAGGCCACGGACAGGCCCAGCTGGGCCGCGCGAATGGCGCAGGGGTAACCGGCTGGACCGCCGCCAATGACCACTACGTCGTAGGAATCGCTCATCGTGTCTTACCTCCGCCATCCAGGGTGCAAATCATTCGACATTATAGGACGCGCAAAGAAAAAGGCCGGTCGAGCCGGCCTTTTTCCGCACAAGCTGATCCGGCTTAGCGCAGGTTCAGATCGAAGCTGTAGGCCGCGCCGAGGGCGAGCGCCAGCGTACCGTCCGAGGACGGATTCTCATCGAAGTCGACGTAGCGCACACCGCCGTAGGTGTTCAGACCGTCCAGCACTTCATAGAAGGCGCCCACGGTGCCGCCGAAACCTTCGATGGCCGGACCGTCTTCCGGGAAGTTCAGGTAGCTGATCGCCGCCGCGATCCGGAGCTTGGCATTCAACGGAATCGAGGCCGTGACCGAAGAATAGTGACGCGCATCTTCCTCGGTATCGACATCCACGTACTCATAGTTGGCGCCCAGCGAGAAGCTGCCCAGATCATAGACGCCCGAGACGCGGAAGCTGCTGCTCGGTCCCGGCGAACCGCCAACCGAGGGCACGGAGCCGTCGCTGGGGTCGCGGAAGGGCACGCCCACGGCGGACTCGTTCTCGATTTCGAGGTACTGCAGGCTGACCTCGAAGGCCTGATCGCGCATGGCGTTACCGGCATAGCTGACGCCGGCACCGTAGTCGTGATCGTTCTCCTGGCCGCGGTCGAGGTAGACGTTGCCGTTGAAGCTGAGGCCGCTGTAGTTGGCGGACTGCAGCTCGATGACGCGGTCGGAGAAGCCGTTGGTCAGGTTCGAAAAGCCGTAGTTGGCGCCTTGGCCACCGTAGGTGGAAGCGGTGCCGCTGAAGCCGGCCAGCGAGGTGTCATAGAAGGGATCGACGCGCTTGCCGGCGCGCGCGTAGGCGGCACGGAAACGGCCCACGGTCACACGGCCGTAGGGAGAATCGATACCCGCATAGAACTCGCGCACGAAGTCCTGGTTGGTGCTCTCCGTTTCGAAGGCGGCGCCATCGAAGTCGGAATCGGCGTTGTACATGTCCATGCCGCGCTCATACCGCAGGAAGCCGGTGTAGCCGCCTTCCGAAGCCGTAGCTTCCAGGCCCAGCCGCGAGGCGTTGTTATGCAGGTTGGTGTTGTCGTCGACATCGTTGTCGAAGTGGCTGGCGGAAAAGCCGACATGGCCGTCCAGCGTGACTTCGGTTTCCAGCGCCAAGGCTGGGGCAGCAAAAAGCACGAGGGCGCAGCCGCCCGCGATCGAACGCTTCATGATTTTCTCCCGGTATTTCTTCGTGTGTGCGATACCACCACGGCTCCTGGACCGTGAGCCGGGATGGTATCTCCATTTTGTTACAGCGCGTTACAGGTCCAGCAAAAGCTTGGTCGGATCCTCGAGGAACTCCTTGATGCTGCGCAGGAAGAGGACGGCTTCGCGTCCGTCGATGATGCGATGATCGTAGGTCAGCGCCAAGTACATCATGGGACGGATCTGCACTTCACCGTTGATCGCCATGGGCCGTTCCTGGATGCCATGCATCCCGAGGATGGCGCTCTGCGGCGGGTTCAGGATGGGGGTCGACAGCATGGACCCGAAGATGCCGCCATTGGTGATGGAGAAGGTCCCCCCGGTGAGGTCCTCCATGGTCAGCTTGTTGTCCCGTGCCTTGGTGCCGAACTCGCCGATCTTGCGCTCCACCTCGGCAAAGCTCAGTGCGTCGGCGTCGCGCATGATCGGTACGACCAAGCCGCGCGGCGAGGATACGGCGATGCCGATGTCGTAGTAGCCGTGGTAGACGATGTCATTGCCGTCGATGGAGGCATTGACCAGCGGGAACCGCTTGAGCGCTTCTACGGCGGCTTTGACGAAGAAGCTCATGTACCCCAGCTTGACTTCGTGGTGCTTCTCGAAGGCTTCCTTGTGATGCTTGCGAATGTCGTTGACCGCCTGCAGATCCACCTCGTTGAAGGTGGTCAGCATGGCGGCCGTGCTCTGCGCCTCCACCAGTCGCTCTGCGATACGGGCGCGGATACGCGTCATCGGTACGCGCTGCTCCTCGCGGGCGCCGCCCGTGGGCGCCGGAGCGGGGGCTGCGGTCGGCGCGGGTGCGGGTGCGGGTGCAGGAGACGGCGCCGGCGCCTCGGACTCCGGCGGATTGGCGAGGTAGTTCTCGACATCGGCCTTGGTCAGTCGTCCGCCCTTGCCGGTCGCCGGGATGTTGGACGCGGACAAGCCGTGCTCAGTAAGCAGCTTGCGCACGGCCGGGCTTTGCGGCTGATCCTCACTTGCGGGCTCCGCGCTCGGCTCGGGCTCGGGTTCCGGCTCGGGTTCGGGCGCAGGCGCCGGGGCCGGCTGACTGGCGCCCTTGGATGAGGAAGAGGCGCTGCCGCCCTCGCCTTCCTCGATGATGGCGATGATGTCGTCTGCCGTGACGCTGGCGCCTTCCTCGGCGCGAATTTCGGACAGGACACCACTGGCGCTGGCAGGCACCTCGAGCATGACCTTGTCCGTTTCCAGTTCGACGATGGTCTCGTCGCGCTTGACGGCATCGCCGGCCGACTTGTGCCAGGTCGCCACGGTTGCTTCGGATACCGATTCGGGCAGTGCTGGAACCTTGACTTCAATGCTCATGTTTCGTCTCGCTCGGTCATTCTGGAAAAGATGTCGGGTCGCGCTCAACCGCGTGTATGCAGGACTTCACCGCCATAGAGGGCGGCCTCGACCACGGCGGCCTGCTCGCGCTGATGGACCTTGGCAAAGCCGGAGGCCGTGGTCGCTGAGCCGGCGCGGGTGGCGTAGACCATCTCGTGCTTGGCGGACAGGGCCCACAACAAACGGTGCTTGATCTGGTACCAGGCGCCCTGATTTTCGGGCTCTTCCTGACACCAGACGATGGTCTCGGCGTTCGGATAGTGCGCGATGGTGTCCGCGTAGTCCTTCTTCGGGAAGGGATAGAGTTGCTCGATGCGGATGATGGCGACATTGTCCGTCCCGTCCTTCTCGCGCTTATCCACCAGGTCGTAGTAGACCTTGCCGCTGCAGAAGACGATGCGCTTGACCTTCTTGGCGTCGAGATCCGCGGTTTCGCCGATCAGCGGCAGGAAACCATGCTCGCTCAGATCCTCCAGCGTGGACACCGACAGCTTGTGCCGCAGCAGGCTCTTCGGCGTCATGACGATGACCGGTAGACGCAGAGAGCGCTTCATCTGGCGGCGAATGAGATGGAAGAACTGCGCGGGCGTGGAGGGCACACAGACCTGCATATTGTCGCCAGCACACAGCTGAAGATAGCGTTCCAGACGCGCCGAGCTGTGCTCGGGGCCCTGCCCTTCGTAGCCGTGGGGGAGATACATGGCGAGCCCGCAGAGTCGACCCCACTTGGCGTAGCCGGAACTGATGAACTGGTCCACCAGAACCTGCGCGCCGTTGGCGAAGTCACCGAACTGCGCCTCCCACGCCACCAGCGTATCGGGGTCGGTGGTGCTGTAGCCGTATTCGAAACCGAGCACGCCTTCTTCGGACAACAGGGTGTCGTTGACCATGAAGCGGTCCGGGTCCGAAATGAGGTTGCCAAGCGGACTGAAGGGCTCGCCGGTCTTCGCGTCGAACAGTGCGGCATGGCGATGGAAGAAGGTGCCGCGGCGGGAGTCCTGGCCGGAGAGGCGCACCGCGAAACCCTCGGTAAGGAGGGCGGCGTAGGCCATGTTCTCGGCAAAACCCCAGTCCATCGGCATCTCGCCGGCCGCCATCTTGGCGCGATCCTGCCAGACCCGGCTCAGGCGGGCGTTCAAGGTGAAGCCTTCGGGAAGCGCTTCGATACGCGACCAGAGTTGCTGGATGGTCTGCTTGGAGACCGCCGTGTCGGCAGGCGTATCCCAGGTGCCTTCGCTGTACTTCGACCAGTTGATGGTGTACTTGTTGCCCACCATGCCAAGCGAGGAGCGCGCCACGTTCTCGCCCTTGTCGAGACCGTTGCGGTAGTCCTCCTGCCAAGTATCGGTATCGGAGGACTCGATGGTGCCCTCCTCGATCAGCCGCTGGCTGTAGACCTGCATCGGCGTCGGGTGCGACTTGATCGCCTGGTACATCTGGGGCGACGTCACCGACGGCTCGTCGGCCTCGTTGTGGCCCAGGCGCCGGTAGCAGCAGATGTCGATGATCACGTCCTTGTGGAAGCGATTGCGGTAGTCCACCGCCAGCCGCGTCACGAAGACCACGGCCTCCGGATCGTCGCCATTGACGTGAAACACCGGCGCCTCAAGCATCTTGGCGATATCGGTGGCGTAACTCGAGGTACGCGCCTGCGTGCCCGGATGACTGAAAATCGGGTTCGGCGTGGTGAAGCCGATCTGGTTGTTGACAATGATGTGCACCGTGCCGCCGGTGGCGAAGCCCTTCGCCTGCGAAAGCTGCAGGGTTTCCATGACCACGCCCTGCCCGGCGAAGGCGGCGTCGCCATGGATCAGGATCGGCACGATCTGCTCGCCGTTCTGGTCGCCACGGCGGGTCTGGCGCGCCCGCACGCTGCCCTCGACCACCGGGTTGACGATCTCCAGGTGCGAGGGGTTGAAGGCGAGTACCAAATGCAGTCGGCGACCCTCGATCTCGACGTCGGTGGAGAAGCCCATGTGGTACTTCACATCCCCGGCGCGGGCCAGTTCCTTTTCGCTGTACTTGCCTTCGAATTCAGCGAAGAGTTCCGCCGGCGACTTGCCCAGAATGTTGACCAGCACGTTGAGCCGGCCACGGTGGGCCATGCCGATGACCAGTTCTTCGACGCCGGCCTCGGTGCAGGCGCGCATGCATTCGTCGAGCAGCGGAATCAGCGCATCGCCACCCTCCAGCGAGAAGCGCTTCTGGCCGACGTACTTGTTGTGCAGATAGCGTTCGAGGCCTTCGGCGGCGATGAGCTGCTGCAGCACTTCCTTCTTGCGCTCGACACTGAGCTTGGGCGAGAAGGCCTTGCCTTCGAGACGTTGCTGAATCCAGCGCTTCTCGGCGGTTTCCGTGACATACATGTACTCGGCGCCGATAGTGTCGGTGTACACCGAGCGCACCACGCGCAGAATGTCACGCAGCGGCAGCCGCGATTCCTCGATCGCCAGCGACCCGGTAGAGAACTCGGTATCCATGTCGGCGTCGCCGAGGCCGTGGAAGCCCGGGTCCAGATCGGGCACCTGCGCTGGCTGCGCCAGTCCCAGCGGGTCGAGCGCGGCCACCTGATGGCCACGGACACGGTGGTAATTGATCAGGCGGAGCACCGCTTCCTGCTTGGCCGCGTGCTCGATATCCGCGCCACCGGCAGTGGCATTGACGGCGCCGACGCGGCGCTCGCGCGCCAGACGCTCGAAACGCTGGATTACCGGCGTATGCGGGATCTCGGTGACAATCTGGCCGCCCTGCACGCCGCGGAAGAAGGCGCGCCAGTGCGGCTCCACCGACTCCGGGTCCTCCAGGTACTGCTCGTAATAGGATTCCAGCCAGGCGGCATTGGCGCCGTGAATTGACGTGGTTTGCCGCAACTGCTCGTACTTGCTGGTCATTGCCTGCTTCCTGCTGAATCCATGCGCGCGCTCAAGGCGCCACCTTAATTGCTGCTGGCCTGCTGCTTCTGGCCTTCCGCAAAGTGCTCTTCCACGCTGAGCTGGTGCAGGTAATTGCGGAACTGTTCGCCGACCTCCGGGTGCTTGAGGGCGTACTCGACATTGGCCTGCAGATAGCCCAGCTTCGAGCCGCAGTCATAGCGCTTGCCCTCGAATTCGTAGGCCAGCACGGTCTGCTCCTGCATCATCTGGCTGATGGCGTCGGTGAGCTGAATCTCGCCGCCCTTGCCCGCCTGTGTGCGCTGCAGGATCTTGAAAATACGCGGGGTCAGAATGTAGCGACCAACCACGGCGAGGTCCGACGGGGCGTCGTCGGGGTTGGGCTTTTCGACGATGCCTTTGATCTCACCCAGCCCCGGGCCGACCGGTTTCAGATCGACCACGCCGTAGCTGCCGATTTCGGAATGCGGTACGCGTTCGCAGGCCAGCACGCTGGTGCCGTACTCCTGGTAGACGCGGTGCATCTGGGCTAGGCAGGGGCGGAGCTTGCCGTCGATGAGGTCGTCGGCAAGGATGACGAAGAAGTCCTCGTCGCCCACCGCGGGCCAGGCGCACAGCACGGCATGGCCCAGACCAAGCGCTTCGGCCTGACGGATGAAGATGCAGGTGATGCCCGGTGGAAGAATCTCCTGAACGATCTTGAGCAGTTCTTCCTTGCCGCGTTGTTCGAGCTCAGTTTCGAGCTCATAGGCCTTGTCGAAGTGATCCATGATGGAGTTCTTCGAACGGCCCGTGATGAAAACCAGTTCCTCGGCGCCAGCGCTGATGGCCTCGGAGACGGCGTACTGAATCAATGGCTTGTCGACCACCGGCAGCATTTCCTTGGCGCTGGCCTTGGTCGCCGGCAGAAAGCGTGTGCCCAGGCCGGCCACAGGGAAAACGGCTTTGCGAATCCGCATTCGGTAACTCCCTCTCCGCTCAGTTCGTCATGACCGGCGCAGTGTACCGCGCTCGCTCAGAACGAGCCGATTAGCCTTTGGGCGCATCCCCGGGCGTGGTCAGGGTCAGCCGAATCTGCTGCTGTACGGAGGGATCGATCCGCGTCCGCGCGACGGGGTCATCGGCATTGCCACCAGCCGTTCCCGAGGAGGACCAGCGCGCGCCGATCTCCAGTTCGCCATAGCTGTGCAAGGGCTGACCGGGCTGCAGTAAATGCTGGTCACCCAGGGCCACTGTCATCGGGAAGCGGGGTGCGGGGATGCGGCGGGCAGCAATGGGCATGGGCGGTCCGTCGGCCTGTCGCGCGAACACGAACAGCACCCCACCCTGGGCCTCCACACCGGCATCAAGCTCCACCTGAATCGAGAAAGCCGGATGGGCCGTTGCCTGATTGGCGCTCGCGTCCTCGGCCGTTGGGTCGATGGAAGCAAGCCGTGCGCGCAACCGCTCCTGGGTTTGGGGGTCGAGCACGTTGGCGTCGAGGACCGCCTTCAGATGCGGTATCGCCGCTTGCGCCTCACCCTCCTGGATATACAACCCCGCCAGCGTGTAATGCGCCCACATGTGCTGGGGCGCCACATCCAGCGCACGCAGTGCGCGCTGACGGGCGATGGCGCGTGATTCCGAGCCCGGCGGCGCGGTACCCATGCGCGCACGCGCTTCCGCTGCCAAAAGGTCGGGGTCGGGCTCTTCGGTCAGCGTGTTGGCACGCGCGAAGGCCTCGACGGCGGCCTTCTGCTGGCCTGCCGCCTCACGCGCGCGACCCAGCAGGAAGTAGCCCTGCGCATCCGGCGCGTCAGCCAGCTCGCCTTCCAGGTCGTTGGCCATGCCCGCCATGGCTGCGGCGGGATCCGTCTCGAAGAGGTCGATGCGCTGGGCGGTGCGGTGATTGTCGCTGAGCGTGTAATGCAGGGCGCTGCTCGCCAGCACGATCACGCCGACGATAAGGCCAATGCGCAAGACCCGGGTAGCTGCGGGGTTGTGGCGGGCATGCCATATGGCCAGCAGGCTCACCAGGCCGCCAACGAACACGCCCAACGCCAAGATTGCAACGCTCAAGACAGCTCCTCGTCCGCTTCGTCGTCTTCCGGTCCGGCGCGCCGCAATCGGCGCGCCAGAATGAACAGCGCAATCAGCAACAGCAGTGCCGGGCTTGCCCAGAGCAGATAGGTCTTCGGCTCCACTGCCGGCTTGTAGAGCACGAAGTCGCCGTAGCGTTCGCGCATATAGGTGCGGATCGCGTCATCACTGCGTCCCTCCAGGATCTGTTGCCGGACCTGACGCTTCAGGTCGAGCGCGAGGTCGGCATTGGATTCGGCAATGCTCTGGTTTTGACACACCAGGCAACGCAACTCCGTCGTGAGCTGGTGGAAACGTTGCCGCTGTTCGGCACTAAGACCTTCATCGCCAATCGCGGCGAGCAGCGCGCCCGGAAGCATCATCACGCAGAGCACCGACAGCCAAAGCCTCCGCATGGCCACGCCCTTCCCGGCGCCACTCATGATGCGGGGCCTTTCAAGGCGGAGAGCCGGGGTTGCAGCTCATCGCGCAGATAGGCGTCGTCGACCGGGCCGACCTTCTTGTGGAGTACGGTGTCGTCCGGACCGATCAGATAGGTCTCCGGTACGCCATACACCCCCCAGTCGATGGCGAAAGCGCCCTCCGGATCACGCAGCACCACGGCAAAGGGATTGCCGTGACGGTCCAACCAACGGGCGGCTGCGGAGGCTTCATCCTTGTAATTGACGCCGATGATGGTGACGCCGCGTTCGGCCAATGCCATCAATTCCGGATGCTCCGCCAGGCAAGGTTGACACCAGCTCGCCCAGAAGTTCACCAGCCGGGGCTGCCCCTGGGCGGCGTTGAGCACGGCCGCGGCTTCGCTGTTTTCCGGTACGGGCAGGCTCGGCGCCGCCTTCCCGATCATCGGCGACGGCAGGGCACGATCCATGTCCTGCATCCCTGCGTAGAGCAGAACCACGAGTGCGCCAAGCGCCAGCAGCGGAATCCAGATGTGCGCGCGCATCAACTGACCTGCTGCGCCGTGGCCCCAGAGGCGGTGGCGCTTGCGCTGCGCGTGGCGCGCCAGTAGCGCCGATCGAGTGCGGCAATGAAGCCGCCCAGCATCATCAGCGCCGTACCCAGCCAGACCAGCCGCATCATCGGCTTGTATTGCAGACGCAGGGACCAGGCGTCGCTCCCCATCGGCTCGCCCAGTGAAACGTAGAGATCACGCATCGGGTTATAGCTGACCGCGGACTGGGTCATGATGTCCTGCTGCACCCGATAGCGCCGTTTCTCGGGATACAACGTGGTGATGGGCGCGCCATCCTCCAGCACGGTCACGGTGGCGCGTTCGGCGATGTAGTTGGGCCCCTCCACGGGACGTGTGCCCTCGAAGCGGAATTGATAGCCCTCGACATCGGCGACCTCACCGGTAGCAAGGCGGACATCGCGTTCGACATCGAAGCTCGATACCACCGTGACCGCGATCACGAACATGCCCAGCCCGAGGTGGCCAAGGCTCATGCCCCATAGCGAACTGGGAATGCTGCCGACGCCGCGCCCGGAGCGCGCCCGCAGCCAGAGATCCCGCAGAGCGGCAAAGATGGCCCACAGACCCAGCACGATGCCGACCAATGCCATGGCCCCGCGTGCGGCATAGATGCCAGCCCACAACGCGATCCCGGCGACTACGGCAATCGCGGCGGGCAAAGCCGCCGCGCGCAGAACCGGCCCCGTCTTGGAACGCTTCCAGGCCAGCGTGGCCGAGAAACCGACGAGCAATACCAGTGGAAGACCAAGTGGAATGAAGAGCGCTTCAAAGTACGGCGGCCCGACCGACATGCTGCCCAGGCCGAGGCTGTCCACCACCAGCGGATACAGCGTACCGATGAAGACCACGGCAGCCAGAACGACAAGAAAGACGTTGTTCAGCAACAGAGCGCTTTCGCGCGAGATGATCGCCACGCGGGTCTCAGGCTTGAGCTGACTTGCCCGCCACGCATAGAGCGCCAGCGCGCCCCCCACCACCACGGTGAGAAAGGCCAGGATGTAGAGACCGCGCTCTGGATCGCTGGCGAAGGCATGCACCGATACCAGTACGCCTGAGCGCACCAGGAAGGTGCCCAGCAGCGAAAGCCCAAAAGCGACGATAGCGAGCAGCACGGTCCAGGACTTGAACACACCGCGCTTGTCCGTGACCGCGAGCGAATGGATCAGGGCGGTGCCCACCAGCCAGGGCATGAAGGAAGCGTTCTCCACCGGATCCCAGAACCACCATCCGCCCCAGCCCAACTCGTGGTAGGCCCACCAGGAGCCGAGCGCGATGCCCGCCGTCAGAAAAGCCCACGCCGAGGTCGTCCAAGGGCGCGTCCAGCGCGCCCAGGTGCTGTCGAGCCGGCCCTCGATCAGCGCCGCCACGGCAAAGGCGAAGGCCACTGCAAAGCCGACATAACCCATGTAGAGCAGTGGCGGGTGAATGACCATGCCCGGGTCCTGCAACAGCGGGTTCAGATCGCGACCGCTTTCCGGTACCGGGAACTGCAGGTCAAAGGGATTGGAGGTCCACAACGTGAAGGTGAGGAAGCCGATGGCCACAAAGCCGAGCACGCCGAGCACGATGGCGCGCGTGCTCGTCGGCAGGTTGTTTGAGAAGCGGCCGACGCACCAGGTCCAGCCGGCGAGCATCAGCATCCACAGCAACAGGCTGCCTTCGTGCCCGCCCCAGACCGCGCTGAGCTTGTAAGCCAGTGGCAATTCAACATGGCTGTTCTGTGCGACGAAGACGACCTCGAAGGCGTCCTGCACGAACAGGATCGACATTGCGCAATAGGCGACGAAGATCAGCAGCAGATGGCTGGAGACCATCGCGTTGAGCAGCGCCGGCGCAGCCGGATAGCGCTCCGGCGCGCGCGCGGCCTGCACCGCGAACAATATTTGCAGAACGCAGACGCAGGTTGCGCCCGCCAGAGCCATGTCACCGAGGGCGGGCAGCATCAGGAGTCGTAGCCTGTGTCGTAGCCCGCGCGGACGGGCTTGAAGGGTTCGCAGCTGTGCCCAGTTTCGTCGGCCAGACGCTCGGCCAGCTCCGGTGGCATGTAGTTCTCGTCGTGCTTGGCGAGCACCTGCTGGGCCTGGAAGGTGCCTTCGTCATCCAGGTAGCCCATGGTCACGATGCCCTGCCCCTCACGGAACAGGTCGGGCAGGATGCCGCTGTACTGCACTTGCACCTCGTGGTCACAATCAGCCAATCGGAAGGCGACATTCAGCGAATCGGGGTCACGATCCACGCTGCCCGTAGTCACAAGGCCGCCGAGACGGAAATTGGTCGAAGACGGCACCTCTCCCGATGCGATGTCCGTGGGCGTGTGGAAGTACATCAAATTTTCGCGAAAGGCCGCACTCGCCAGCGCAGCCGCTGCGCCCACCACCACGAGCAGCAACGCAATCCACGCCATGCGTTGCCTACGCGCCGTCATCTTCATCCCAGATCTCCGTGATCTCGTCGCGCGCGTGACGCATCCACGCCCGCGCCGCCCAGATATTCCATAGCACCGTCGCCGCGGCCAGCCCGAAGCTGCTCCAGACGAATACGGCGTGCCCGCCCATTGCCAACCATTCAGACATGCGGCGCTTCCAATTGTTCTCGCACCCAGCGCTGGCGGGCATTGCGGCGCACATTCTCCGCCTGCATGCGGCGCATGACATTGGCGGCACTGAATAGTGTGAGCCCGAGGGCCATACCGAAGAGCGGCCACAGCATGCTGGCATCCAGCGTCGGCTTGCCCAGCAGGGTGATGCTCGAGGTCTGATGCAGGCTGTTCCACCAGTCCACCGAGTAGCGCACGATCGGAACGTTGACCCACCCCACCACAGCCAGCAGGGCCGCTGCCCGTGCCGCTGCTCGTGGCTCGGACATCGCACCGTGCAATGCTATGACGCCCAGATAAAGAAACAGCAGCACCAGCTCCGATGTGAGGCGCGCATCCCAGACCCAATAGGCGCCCCAGGTCGGCTTGCCCCAGAGCATGCCGGTGGCGAGCGCAAGTGCCGTGAAGCTGGCGCCCACGGGGGCAATGCTGATCAGGGCGCATTCGGCCAGTTTGACCCGCCAGATGAGGACAATAAGCCCCGCGACCGCCATGCCGGAGTACAGCGCCAGCGACAGCCAGGCGGCCGGAACGTGGACGTAGATGATGCGGTAGACCTCGCCCTGCTGATAATCCGGCGGCGCCAGTATCAAGCCACCGATGAGGCCGTAGACCACGAGGGCGGCAGCGGCGCATTCCATCCACGGCGTCCACCGGCGCGCGAAGCGATGAAAGTGCGGCGGCGAGCTGAGCTTGTGGAACCAGGTCCAATTCATGTCGGTTGCAGTTTGGCGGCGGCCGCGCAGGCGAATGGAATGCCGCAGATGCAGAGCAGCGAAACGCTAGCCAACAAGTATAAAGGCCCGGCTGCACTGAGTCCGTGCTCTGCGGCGCGTGCCGCACCACTGCCAAAGATGACAATGGGGAGCGACAACGGCAGCACGCACAGTGGCAGCAGCAGGCCGGCGCGCGGGAGACTCGCGGTGAGCGCCGCGCCCAGTCCGGTGACCATCGACAGCGCCGGAGACCCGACCCAGAGCGCGGCCCACAGCGCGCCCACCGCCTCCCCTTGCATCTGCAGCGCGACCATGGCCAGTGGCGCCACCAGTACCAGCGGGAGCGCTGTGAACAGCCACTGCGCCACCAGCTTGCCGAACATCAGCAGTGGCAGCGGGGCGGGACTGCGCACCAGCTGTTGCAGAAAGCCGGAACGGGCGTCGTCGCGGAAGGCGCGCTCGCTGCCGACGATCAGCGCCAGCAGCAGCGCCACCCAGACCACGGCCGGCGCGGCTTCCGCCAGCCACGGCGCCTCGGGTTCTGCACCGAGCACGAAGGCGGTCACGACCACAGCGAAGAACACCAGGGGCTGCGCCCAATTCGCGCCGCGGTGTCGGGTCAGCATCCACTCCCGCCGGAGGATGGCCAGTGCGCCTCCGGTCATGGCCGCAATTCCACACGTCGCGGCGTCAGTCCCTGGATGGGCTGATGCGTGGTCAGCAGCACAGCGCCGCCGCGCGCGCAAAAGGCCTGGATGCGCCCGCTCAGTCGCTGCACTGCTTCTGTATCCAGGGCGGCGATGGGCTCATCGAGTAGCCACAGGCGCGCATCCTTCTTGAGTTCGGTGGTGGCCAGCGCGGTACGTTGTTGCTGGCCGGCGCTGAGGGCGCCCAGCGCGCGGCGACGTGCGCGTGGTACCTGCCAGAAGCGCAGGGCGCCTTCGATATCCGGCTGAGGGACGGCATGCAAGGCACACCACAGTGCGAGATTGTCGGCAGCAGGCAATTCCGGCGCAAAGCCGTGGCGGTGCCCCACCCAGATGCTGGCGGTCAAAGGTGGCAGGCGCAGCGCGCCGCTATCGGGCGGCCGCAGGCCGGCGAGCACTTCCAGCAGACTGGTCTTTCCGCAGCCGTTGGGGCCGCACACCTGCACGATTTCCCCTGCATGCAGCTGTAGGTCGAGATCCTCGAACAGCGGACGGATGCCGCGCGTGATGCTCAAGCCGGAGACTTCGATCAGAGGCGGAACTGCGGATGCAGACACCATCAGGGAAGGCGCACTTGGGGGGCAGTGGCGATGGTGCCCGAGGCCGGGATCGAACCGGCACGGCCTTGCGGCCACGGAATTTTAAGTCCCGTGCGTCTACCAGTTTCGCCACTCGGGCGGGCTGAACCCCAGCGAAGCAACTCGCTCATGAACCGATGTAGCGGGGCATTGGAGGCTCGGGCCGGAATCGAACCGACGTACGCGGATTTGCAATCCGCTGCATCACCACTCTGCCACCGAGCCACGCGATGTCCTCAAAGCAAAAACCCCGGCATGGCCGGGGTTTGCCGTAATGGAGCGGGAAACCGGGTTCGAACCGGCGACCTCAACCTTGGCAAGGTTGCGCTCTACCAGCTGAGCTATTCCCGCAAAGCAGGCGCGTATTGTATGGCCCCAAGCGAAGCTGTCAAGCATCTGTAGCCTGATCGTCCTGAGAAAGTGCGGGCCAGGCCGCCTGTAGGTAGGCGATCATCGATTGCAGGGTCAGCACGGCCGCCACGATGAGCAGCGCAAAGCCGATCGTGTACAACGGCAGCCCAAACAGCGTGAGCTGCCAGAGCATCATCGCGATGGCGGTCATCTGGAAGCCGGTCTTGAGCTTGCCGAGCCAGCTCACGGCGACGTTGCGCCGGGTGCCGATTTCCGCCATCCACTCGCGCAGCGCGGATACAGCGATCTCGCGGCCGATGATCACGCTGGTGATGAGCGTCAGCAGCACGCCCGGACGGTCGTAGAGCAGCAATACCAGTGAGACCGCCACCAGCAGCTTGTCCGCCACCGGGTCGAGGAAGGCGCCGAAGCGGCTCTCCTGCTGCCAGCGCCGCGCCAGAAAGCCGTCCAGCCAGTCCGTAATGCTGGCGAGGATGAAAACCACAGCCGCCGCCTGGCGCGCATAGGGCACTGGCAGGAAGAACAAGAGCATCACGACCGGTATCGCCATGACCCGGCCCAAAGTCAGCATCAGCGGCAACGTCAGCTTCACAAGCACATCACTCCCTTTCGAATAGCGAAAGTGTATTCGCCATGGTCACGGATTGTCAGAACGCTTAACGCAGGGCAGCGTGGATGCGTGCGGCCAGCGTCCGGCTGATGCCCTGTACTTTGGCGATGGAATCGACGCTGGCGGCGCGCACCTGAGTGATGCCGCCAAAGTGATTGAGCAGCGCCCTTCTGCGCGCCGGGCCCAGCCCTTCGATGTCCTCCAGTTGGGACTGGGTGCGCGCCTTGCCGCGCCGGGCGCGATGCCCGGCAATGGCGAAGCGATGCGCCTCGTCGCGAATTTGCTGGATCAAATGCAATGCCGGCGAATCCGCGGGAAGGCGGAAAGGCGCCCCACCCTCGCCCGGAATCAATTCCTCGAGACCGGGCTTGCGCGTCACACCCTTGGCTACTCCGAACAGCGGGATGGTGTCGACTTCCCGCTCCGCCAGGGCGTTGAGGGCCGCCGTGACCTGCCCCTTGCCTCCGTCAATCAACAGCAGTTCGGGCAGGATGCGTTCGCCATCATCGCTGCTACGGAAGCGGCGGTGCACGGCCTGCTGGATGGCGGCGTAGTCATCGCCCGGGGTGATGTCGCGGATGTTGTAGCGGCGGTAGGCGCTGGGTACTGCGCCACTGGCATCAAAGACCACACAGGAGGCCACTGTCCCTTCACCGCCAGTATGGGAGATGTCGAAACATTCGATGCGATTGGGCGGAGCGGGCAAGCCTAGGCGCTCGGCCAGCTCGACCAACCGCTGGTCCATGCTGGCGGCTTCCGTCAGATGGGTGGACAGCGCCTGTGCCGCGGTATGCGCCGCCATCTCCAGCAGCTTGCGCTTGAAGCCCCGTTGCGGCGTGCGGATGGAGATCGAATGGCCGCTGCGCGCGCTCAGCGCCGCGGGAAGCCCTGCCTCCTCCGACACCGGATGGCTCACCAGGATCTCGCGCGGTGGAGGATGTTCCGCGTAGTGCTGTGAAAGGAAACTCTCCATCAACTCGTCGGGTTCCACGTCATTTCCGTGACGCGGGAAAAAGCTGCGGTGTCCCAGATTGAGGCCGTCGCGCACCGACATCACGACCAGCGCGCTTCGGCCGGCGTGCGGAGCCAGCGCGATGACGTCGGTGTTGCGTGTGCCGCCCGTCACCCCGCGCTGCTGCTGGATGCGGTTAAGCGCGGCGATCTGGTCGCGCAGTCGCGCCGCGCGCTCGAAGGCGAGACTCTGCGAGGCGCTGTGCATTTCTCCTTCGAGCTCGCGCATGAGCGTGTCGGCGCGGCCATTGAGCAACTGCTTGGCGCGCTCCACATCGCGCGCATAGTCCTCTTCGCTGATGCGGCCGACACAAGGCGCGGAACAGCGTTTGATCTGATGCTGCAGACAGGGGCGCGTGCGGTTGTTGAAGTAGGTGTCGCGACAAGGTCGCAGCTGGAACAAGCGCTGCAGGCTGTCCAGCGTTTCCTTGACCGAGGCCGCCGAGGGAAAAGGACCGAAGAACTGGTCGCGCCGATTGCGCTGGCCGCGATAGAAGGCGATACGTGGATAGGCGTGATGCGTGATTCGGACGTAGGGATAGCTCTTGTCATCGCGATACAGGATGTTGTATCGGGGTCGTTGCTCCTTGATCAGTGTGGCTTCGAGCAGCAGCGCCTCGTCTTCGCTGTGGGTGACCGTGACCTCCACGCGGGCGATCTGATCGACCATCGCCTCAATGCGCGGGTTGCCCGAGGCGCGCAGGAAATAGCTGCCTACCCGCTTGCGCAGGTTGCGCGCCTTGCCGACATAGAGCAGCGCCTCATTGGCGTCATACATGCGGTAGACGCCTGGGGCGGTGGTCAATTGGGCGAGAAAGGCCTTGCTGTCGAAGGCGGATCCCGTCATGAACCGCGGTCGAGTCCCTGTTGGCCGTCCAGCATGTCGTAGCGCATCGCGAGCCGGGTCAGCTCGACATCGTTATGCACGCCCACCTTTTCGAACAGCCGATAGCGATAGGTACTCACCGTCTTCGGACTGAGGCAGAGGCGGTCGGAAATGGCCTGTGTCCCAAGGCCCTGGGTCAGCATGTACATCACCTGTAGCTCGCGTTGCGACAGCGCGTCGAAGGGTGAACTGCTCTTTCCCTTGGACAAATGCGCCGCCAGATTGCCGGCCACCGCAGCCGCCACATAGTGACCGCCGGCGTGCACCCGGCGAATCGCCGTGACCACTTCGTCGGCGGCGGAGTCCTTGCCGATGTATCCCACGGCCCCGGCCGCGAGCAGGCGTGAGGGATAGGGTTCGTCAACGTGCATCGAGACGCCGATGATCTTGACGTCCGGAAAGCGCTGGTGAATGCGGCGGGTGGCTTCCATGCCGCCCAGACCCGGCATGTTGACATCCAACAGTACGACGTCCGGCTCCTGCGCCCGCACGCACTCGATCGCCTCCTCTCCGGAGGCCGCCTCGGCCAGTACTTCCATATCGGGTTGTTCGGATACCACCCGGCGCAGGCCGGCGCGCACGAGTCGGTGGTCGTCGACGAGGATGATGGTGATCATGGCGGTTCCTTGTGAATGCCCCATGGTAGCGCCTCACGAAGTGGTGCTGAGGCACGGGCGCGAGGCCATGGTGCAGCCCATAAGAAAAGGCCCGGCAAAACCGGGCCTTCTCGTCTATCGCGTTGTAGCTGCGATCAGAACTGCTCTTCTTCCGTCGACCCGGTCAGGGCGGTGACGGAGGACGCGCCGCCCTGGATGACCGTGGTGACGTCGTCGAAGTAGCCCGCACCCACTTCCTGCTGGTGGGACACGAAGGTGTAACCCTTCTCGCGTGCCTCGAACTCCGGCTGCTGCACCATGTTGGTGTAGTGCTTCATGCCTTCGCCGCGGGCGTAGTTGTAGGCGAACTGGAAGGTGTTGAACCAGTTGATATGGATGCCGGCCAGCGTGATGAACTGGTACTTGTAACCGTAGCTGGACAGCTCTTCCTGGAACTTGGCGATGGTCTTGTCGTCCAGGTTCTTCTTCCAGTTGAAGGACGGCGAGCAGTTGTAGGCCAGCAGCTGACCGGGGTTCTCCTTGCGCACGGCGTCGGCGAACTCCTTGGCGAAGCCGAGGTCCGGCGTACCGGTTTCGCACCACACCATGTCGGCGAAGGGCGCGTAGGCCACGCCGCGGGAAATCGCCTGCTCCAGGCCGTTCTTGACGCGGTAGAAGCCTTCCGCAGTGCGCTCACCGGTCAGGAAGGGCGCATCGTTGGCGTCGTGGTCGGAGGTCAGCAGATTGGCGGCCTCGGCGTCGGTGCGTGCGAACACGAGGGTTGGCACGTTCATGACGTCGGCGGCCAGGCGGGCGGCGACCAGCTTCTCGATGGCTTCCTTGGTTGGCACCAGTACCTTGCCGCCCATGTGGCCGCACTTCTTCACCGCGGCGAGCTGATCCTCGTAGTGCGCACCGGCCGCACCGTTGGTGATCATGTTCTTCATCAGCTCGAAGCCGTTGAGCACGCCGCCAAAACCTGCTTCGGCGTCCGCAACGATGGGCAGGAAGTAGTCGATGGCGTCCTTCTGGTCCATGTCGCCGTCGCAGATCTTCTTCCACTGGATCTCGTCGGCGCGCTTGAAGGTGTTGTTGATGCGACGGACCATGGTCGGCACCGAGTCGTAGGCATACAGCGACTGGTCCGGGTACATGGTTTCGGAAGTATTGCCGTCGGCAGCCACCTGCCAGCCGGACAGATAGATGGCTTCAATTCCGGCCTTGGCCTGCTGCATGGCCTGCCCGGCGGTGATCGCGCCAAAGCTGTTGACGTAGCCCTTCTTGGCATCCCCATTGACGAGCTTCCACAGCTTCTCGGCACCCTGGCGGGCAAGGGTGTGTTCCGGCTGCACCGAACCGCGCAGACGGACCACGTCGGCCGCGCTATAGGGGCGCTTCACACCCTTCCAGCGAGGGTTGTTCGCCCAGTCATTTTCGAGTTGCTTGATTTGCTCTTCGCGGGACATGCTCATGAGGTGAATCTTCCTTTGTTTCGGTGGTATGGGCGGGTGGATACTGCTAAGAACCCGACTCGATGGACGATCGTTCGTGCGGAAAGGCCCACGCTTGCTTCGCGGGACCCGCAGGCGCCTACGCCCCCCGGTCGCGACCTTTGGTCTTATCCATCTCCTCGCGGAATCACGGCTGCGCAGCACATCCGGCCCGCGCAAAACAGACGCTGCGCCCCGCCCCAGGCGGGAACGCACCCCTTAAAAAGGGGCGCGAATATACCCGAGACGGACTAGTCACGCAATCGAAAAGCGCGTCTGCGGCGTGTTGCGGCGCGTCGGCCGTGGTGCGCCGGCGTGGGGCGGTGCCGATGGCCGTGGCCGGCCAGCGCAGCGGCCTAGGGCGTTGGTCCGCGCGGCCGGCCCCGTGCGCGCCTAGATCTCGCCTTCCGGCTCGCCGGCTTCGGCGCCGAATTGATTCACGAAAGAGCGGACGCGACGGGTGTGCAGCAGCTCGAAGGCGCGATTCATATCGGGAATGACGACATTGAGCAGTGCGTCTGTCTCGGCATCCGACAGATCGCGGAGGTGCTCGCTGAAGATGCGAACTTCGGCACGGAACATGCGCTCGACCGCTTCATTAATGAAGTGCAATGCGGCCGGTCCAAGGCCACGTTCGCGGCGCAGCCCGGCATCCCGCATTTCCGCCCATAAGGTCAACAGGCGCTCTTCCTCCTCACTCAACTGCGCGGCATTGGCGCGGATGAACCCGATTTCCTCGGCTTCGCGCAGCTCCTCCTGACTGATGTCGAGCAGGTCCGCCAGCTTGCGACGGGAATGCCCTGCGCCCGTGGGATGGCGTTGCAGGTGGAGCCGGCGACGCATGCGGTCGAGCATGCTGCGTTGCCTCTCGCTGAAATGATGCGCGTCGCGGTCGTGCAGCACCGCCTTGATCGCCTCCAGCGGAAGAAACTCCTCGTCCTTGAGTTGGCGGATGGTGCGCAATAGACGCAGGTGCTCGTCCGAATACCAGGCCATGTTGCGCGCCGGGCGCTCCGGTTCGGGCAGCAGCCCCTCCCGAATGTAGAAGCGGATGGTTTCGCGTCCGACCCCGGTTTTGCGTACGACATCGGCCATGCGATAGCGCTGCGGCTCGGCCGCCTTGTTGCCACCGGTTGTCACGGCCGCGTCAGAGGGGCTGCGGCGAAACCAGGATGCCGTCAGCGTCGCAATAGACCATATCGCCCGGGTGGATGGTGACGCCGCCGAAGTGCACGGTCTTATTCTCGATGCCGGCGCCGCGCTTTTCTGACTTGCGCGGATGCGCGGCCAGCGCCTTGACGCCGATATCCATTTCTTCAATTGCGGCGGAATCACGGATGCAGCCGTAGACGACCACGCCCGCCCAGCCGTTCTTCACTGCCAGTTCGGCCAGTTGGTCGCCCAGCAGTGCGCAGCGCATGCTGCCGCCGCCGTCCACTACCAACACCTTGCCTTCACCGGGCTGCTCGAGGGCGGCGCGCACCAGCGAGTTGTCTTCGTGAATCTTCAGGGTATGGGCCGGGCCGTGAAAGTCGATGCGCCCGCCGAAATCGCCAAACATGGGTTCGACGATGGCGCAGCCCGGATGGGCGTCAGACAGATCGGTGGTGGCGTAGCTCATGGTGTTCTCCCTTTATGGCGTGGTGGTGATGGGTGATGCGGGCTGCGTGGCGGCGGCTCAAAAGCTGTCGTCTGGCCGGAGCGTCAACGCAATGGTGAGCAGGCTCCAGGCCATCAGCGCGAGAAAGCCGGCCAATGTGAGCTGCGGTAGCGAAAAGCCCATCCAGGTCCAGTCGATGACGGCGCAGTTGCCGTCGCCGCGCAATACGGTCGTGAGTACCTCCCAGAGTGGCAATGCATCTACCAGGAAGTCCAGGGTCGGCCCGCAGGCGGGGATTTGATCCTCGGGCAAGTTCTGCAGCCAGACGTGGCGCCCGGCGATGCCCGCACCGGCACCGGCACTGATTAATGCGAGCGCGCCGTACACGCGCCGCCCCACGCCCGTGGGGCCGTGAACAGCGGCGAGCAGGAAGATCACGCCGGTGGCGATCATGGCGATGCGCTGAAATACGCACATCGGACAGGGCTCCAGCCCTTGCGCGTGCTCCAGCCACAGCGCAAAGGCCATGGCGACGGCGCAGCCCAGGAACCCGATCAGACTCAGTACACGGAAATTGCGCAGCACGACTCCACCTCTAGGCGGTAACGACGGGAATCTTCCCGATATGCGCCTGCCACTGTCGGGGTCCGGTCTGATGGACCGATTCTCCACTGGCGTCCACCGCCACAGTGACCGGCATATCCTGCACGTCGAATTCGTAGATTGCTTCCATGCCGAGATCTTCGAAGCCCACGACACGGGCCGAGCGGATCGCCTTGGAGACCAGATAGGCGGCCCCACCCACGGCCATCAGATAGGCCGAGCCGTG
>JALEHA010000259.1 GCA_022763315.1 Algiphilus sp. | reverse complement strand
GTTCACGGCGTTGCGCAAACCGACGTCCCCCATTGAAAAGACATCGGGCCGGTGCAGCACGAAGATCAGGAACATCTCCGCGGTCCATGGCCCTACGCCATGAATGCGGGTCAGCGTTGCCATCACCTCGCGGTCCTCCAGCGGCGCGAGCTGCGACAGGGTGATCTGCTCCGAGGCTTCGGTGAGCGCGCGCAGGTAGCGGGCCTTTGCGGCGCTGAGGCCGGCTGCGCGCAATACCGCGTCGGAGGCGGCCTGGATACGCTCCGGCGCCAGCGCTCCACCGAGGGCTTCCACCAGCCTCGCCTCGACAGTGGCAGCGGCGCGTGCCGAGATTTGCTGGCCGATGATGGCGCTGCACAGTGTGGGGAACGGCTCTCGTTGGCGCTGGCCCAAAGTGCAGGGGCCGAAGCGTTCGACCAGTGCGGCCATGGTGTCATCGGCGGCGGCGAGCGCCTGCTCGGCGCTCGCGTGCGGTCGCTCGGCCTGAGCCGATACACTCTCGCTGCTCTGTTTCATGGATGCGTCATGCTCTTTGGCTTCTTCTTTGCAATGCGTGACGCCGGACTCAAGCCATCGCTTTCCGAGTTTCTGATGCTGCTGGAAGCGATGTCCCGGCGGCTCGTCGTGTTCAATGTCGACGATTTCTATCATCTTTCGCGCGCCGCGCTGGTGAAGGATGAATCCCAGTTCGACCGCTTCGACCGCGCCTTCGCGGCCTATTTCGAAGGCGTGCAGGCCGCAGGCGAAGAGTTGTTCGGCAACATTCCCGAGGAATGGCTGCGCAAGATGGCGGAGAAACACTTCTCCGCCGAGGACATGGCGAAGGCGCAGTCCCTCGGTGGGCTGGACAAGCTGCTTGAAACCCTGAAGCAGCGGCTCGAAGAACAGACCGAACGCCACGAAGGCGGCAATAAGTGGATCGGTACCGGTGGTACTTCGCCGTTCGGCCACGGGGGCTACAACCCGGAAGGCGTCCGCATCGGCGGCGAGGGGGGGCAGAAGAAAGCCGCCAAGGTTTGGGAGAAGCGCGAGTTCGCGAACCTGGATGACCAGCTCGAACTCGGAACGCGCAATATCAAGGTCGCCCTGCGTCGCCTACGGCGCTTTGCGCGTGAGGGCGCGGCGGACCAGCTAGATATCGACGACACCATCCGCAGCACGGCGCGCAATGCCGGCTATCTGGATCTCAAGATGGTGCCGGAGCGCCACAATGCGGTGAAGGTGCTGCTCTTCCTCGACGTCGGGGGCTCGATGGACCCGCACGTCCGGGTCTGCGAAGAACTCTTCTCCGCGGCGCGCAGCGAGTTCAAGCATCTCGAGTACTTCTACTTCCACAACTTCCTCTACGAATCGGTGTGGAAGGACAACAAGCGACGCCACAACGAACGCCTGTCGACCTTCGACGTGCTGCACCGCTTTCCGCCGGACTACAAGGTGATCTTCGTGGGAGACGCGATGATGGCGCCCTACGAGATCACGCATCCTGGCGGCAGTGTCGAACACTGGAACGAGGAGGCCGGTGCGGTCTGGATGCAGCGCCTGATGGAGGTCTACGAGCGTCTGATCTGGCTCAATCCCGAGCCCGAATCGCAGTGGGAGTATTCGCACTCAGTGCAGATCACCCGCCAGTTGATCGGCGCGGACCGCATGTTTCCGATGACGCTGGAAGGCCTTGACGCCGCCATGCGCCGATTGAGCAAGTAAGATGCGTGGCGCTGCCATGCATCGCCTCATCAAACCAAGGAGACACCGGAGATGACACCTTCATTGACTGCGGTTGCACTGTTCGCCGGCTGGGCCCTGCTGCTGGTCTTCATTCCCGTGGGTTATCGCGTCGTCGCGGTGCTTACCAAAGGCAAGGCAGCGAACTCCTGGACGCGTGGTCATCAGCAGGAATCCGAACCCGGCCTGGTGGAGCGGGCCGGCCACGCCCACCTCAATACGCTGGAGAATCTCCCGGTATTCGCGGCCTTGGTTCTCGCCGGGGTGGCCTCAGGCCAAGGCGCTGCGATCGACGCGTTGGCGCCCTGGGTGCTGTATGCCCGCATGGCGCAGTCGGTGGTGCACCTCATTGGCGTGAATCACTGGCTGGTGCTGGTCCGCGCCGGGTTCTTCGCTGCACAGTTGATTCTCTTCCTGGTCATGCTGTTCCGCCTCCTCTAAGCCGTGACACTGCGCGCCAAACGACTGCTTCGCCGCTGGATTCCGATCGCCTTCTTCCTGTTTGCCCTCACCGTACTGCTGGGCAACCGTTGGGTGATCAACAGCACCGACTCCTACATCTACGACAATGTTGGTCTGCTGCCGGAGAATCGTGTGGGCATCGTGCTCGGCACCAGTCCCTACACACGCGGCGGCGGACGAAGCGACGACTTCTTTGGCCGCATTGAAGCGGCTGCAAAGCTCTACGATGCAGGGAAAATCCGGCATATCATCGTCTCCGGGGCGAACCCGGATGCCACCTACAACGAGCCGCGGCGCATGTGGCAGGAACTGGTCAAGCGTGGGGTGCCTCAGGAGGCGCTGACCATGGATTTCGCCGGCTTCCGCACCTTCGATACGGTGGCCCGGGCGCATCGGGTCTTTGGTCTGGAGCGCTACACGCTCATCACGCAGAAGTACCACACCTATCGGGCGGTGTTTCTGGCGCGCAAGATGGAGGTGCCGGCCGTGGCCTACATTGCACCGGGAACGCAGTACCGCCATCCATGGCGCGAGATCTTCGCCCGCGTGAAGGCGATCCTCGATCTCTTCGTGTTGCGTACAGAGCCGCGGTTCGTCGGCGAGCCTGAGCGGTTACCGACGGAAGGCCCTGGTGATGAGGACCTTCTGGCGCAGCGGCTTCGGCCATAAAAAAAGCTGGGGCGTGGTAAAGGCCCCAGCTTCAAGTCCTCACGGAGCGTCGCGCTAGAAGGCGTATCCCACCGAGGTCTGGATGAAGTCGCGGTCGGAGATCAGGTTCTGACTGCCGCCGCCGAAAAAGGCGGTGTAGCCCAGGTTCCATTCCCAACGCGCCAGGTAGTCGAAGGTCACACCCGCAGCCAGCCGCTGGCGGCCTTCCACGAAGTTCCCCAGTGGCTGGGGTGTCATGCCGTTGACGTCGTGGTCGTAGCGTAGCGAGGTTGTGACGTTGTACTGGTTGAAGACATTGTTGTAGGTCGCCGCCAACACCACCCGGTAGCCCCAGGAACTGGTGGTGGCGAACTGTCCCGATTCCACGATGGGCCGGCCGCTGGCATCGGTGAGATTGCCCACGATGGCGCCGCGCGCGTCACCGGGCAGTGGGGTGCCAGGGGCCTCGTAACGCAGCTCGTCCGTGTCGGGCAAACCATTCACGCGCGTGTAACCAATCTCGAACAGGCCCACCGTGGATTCAGCACCCGGGATCGTGTTCGGGGCGAACAGCTTGGTCATGGCAAGGATGCCCTGCTGCACATCGTGTCGGCGCCAGCCGCGGATGTACTGATTGCCGAGCGAGGTCGGCAGGGGCACGTTGTTCACGATCTGGTTGGGGGCGCCCAGGCCGGCGAGCAGCAGTTCGACATCATCAAGCTGCAGCGGCTGATCCATCTTGTAGCTGTATTCCGCCTGCAGGGAGGTGCCGAAGGGCCCCTGCATGGAGATGGAGGAGCCGTACATCTGGATGTCTTCCGGATACTCCACGCGGAAAGCGGCGGTCTGCGAGGAGGCGCTGCCATCAGTGCGCGAGATGCCCGAGATCAGCGGCAGGCGGCTGTGGTACTGCGTCCCGTAGATGCCGATGTCCGCGCCTGCCAGCGCGGGTACGAAGATGCGCAGGGCGCCGCCAAACTGTCCCTCGTCATCCGGATGGTTGTCAGCCGCACTCGGAATGCTCGAGCCGAAGGCCACACAGTTGGGCTGTGTGGTGGGTTCCTCGCAGGGCGTTCCAGGGGGGCTGTTCTCGGTCACACGACCGAAGCCCAGATTGGCACGCGTACCGCCGCGGGCGACGAAGTCATTGGTCGAGAAGAAGGTGCCGGAGACGAAGGGTTCGGTCCGTTCCCATTCCAGCTGATACCAGCCCTCGGCAGTGATGTTCGAGCTGACGTCCACCGCCACCCAAAGATTGTTGGAGGGGATGAAAACCTCCTCCAGCTCTGCACCGGGTACGCCGGCACGGTTGGCATTGGCCGCGACGATGGCGTTGAGGCCGTTCTGGATGAAGGTGGATTCGCCCCAGTTGATGATCTGGCGACCCAGCTTCCAAGTGATGTAGCGCCCGAATACCTCGTGCGAGGCGGAGAGATGCAGGTCGAGTACCTCAGCGTATCGCCCGACTTCGGTGGCCACCGCGTCGTTCTTGTCTTCGAGCTCGGCAAGACTGGCTTCGCGCCCGGGACCATAGTTGTCCGGGTCGAAGTTGTTGCGTCGATGCAGTACGCCGTCGAAGCCGAAGTTGCCGCGTGCGAACAGGGTGTATTCGCCCCATTGCGCGGTGAAGTCCGAGAGCAGCTTCACCGGGGCGCTGAAGGGCTCCCAGGCCTCGTCGAAATTCTTGTTGGCGTCGTCGAAGTTGGTGGAGAAAGCGTTACCGCCGTTGGCGATACCTACCAGGTCCGGGTCCGGATCCTCGGTACGGATGGCGATACCAACCGACAGCCGATTCTGCAGGCGCATGGTGACGTCGCCAACCTCGGCGCTCCATGCTTGCGCGGGCGGACTGATGGCGGCGGCCCCCAGCGCAGCACCGAGCGCCCAGGCCGAGTACCGCAGAATCGGGGTGGGTAGATGGGTCATGACGTGCTCCTTGATCCGGTGGGCGTGCGTGGCGTTTCCGATGGGCTCATGCGCGCTCATTGGCAGCTCCCACGGATGGGCAGGCATTGGCCGTCACTGGCCAGGAAGTTCACGATCTGGTTCTGCATCTCCTGGTTGATCGGACTGTCGGGCGGTGTCAGCACGACGCTGTGATCGCCCTGGGTGAAGCGCACGGCGGCTGAGGCCTCCGCGCCAGTGCGCACAATCGCATCACCGGAGACGTCTTCCACCGTTACCAAGTCAAGGCCGATGGCCTCAATCAGCGGGGTGCTGCCGGAGAGTGGTCCAGCCACCACCACGCGGTCGAGCGTCGGGTCATTGCCTGGAGCTTCCGCCGGCGGGTTGCGCGGCACGGTGTTGGGCACGACCAGATCATCGACCACTTCGAT
>JALEHA010000004.1 GCA_022763315.1 Algiphilus sp. | reverse complement strand
ACCTGCTGGTCAATAACGCCGGCCTGGGCGGCAGCTGCCGTGTGGTCGACATGAAGGATGAGGACTGGCAGCGGGTGCTGGATGTCACGCTGACCGGTACCTTCCGCATGACGCGCGCCATACTGCGCTTCATGCAGCCGCGCGGACGGGGCGCCATCGTCAACAATGCCTCGGTGCTGGGCTGGCGCGCGCAGAAGGAACAGGCGCACTACGCCGCCGCCAAGGCGGGCGTGATGGCCTTCACCCGCTGCAGCGCGCTGGAAGCCGCCGAATACGGCATCCGCATCAACGCCGTGGCGCCGTCGATTGCCTTCCACGATCACCTGCGCAAGACCGCGCCGCAGGAACTGCTCGAACAGCTCGCCAGCCGCGAGGCCTTTGGCCGGGCGGCGGAGTGCTGGGAGATCGCCAACTGCATCGTGATGCTGGCCTCCGACTACAGTTCCTATCTGGTGGGCGAAGTGCTGTCCGCCTCCAGTCAACATCCCTGATCACGGAAACGCATGGCTACCGTTCTCGAATCCGCCGACGCCATCCAGGCCGCTGCCGGGCAGACGCTGGGCACCAGCGCCTGGGTGCAGATCACGCAGGCGCGCATCAACACCTTCGCCGACGCCACCGACGACCATCAGTGGATTCATGTCGACCCCGAGCGCGCCAAGGCGGGGCCCTTCGGCGCGCCCATCGCGCACGGCTATCTGACGCTGTCGCTGGTCAGCCGCTTCCTGCCCGAGATCATCGAAGTGCGCGGCATGCGCATGGGCGTGAACTACGGCTGCAACAAGGTGCGCTTTCCGAATGTGGTGAAGGCGGGGGCGCGCATTCGCGGCCACGGCGAGATGCTGGAAGCCGAAGCCACCAAGGACGGCGGGGTGCAGGCCGTGATCCGCGTCACGGTGGAAATCGAGGGCGAGGATCGCCCCGCCTGCGTCGCCGACACCATCAGTCGCTATTACTTCTAAGGGTTTCTATGTCTCTGCACGAAGCAGCTATTGTCTCCGTCGCGCGTACGCCCATCGCCAAGGCCTATCGTGGCGCCTTCAATGACACCGAGGCGCCGGTGCTGGGCGGGCACGTGCTGCGCGCCTGCGTTGAGCGCGCCGGTGTCGACGCCGAGACGGTGGACGACGTCATTATCGGCGCCGCCGCACAGCAGGGCACGCAGGGTTACAACCTGGGCCGGCTGTGTGTCTACACCGCCGGCTTTCCACAGCGCGTATCGGGCATGACGCTGGACCGGCAGTGCTCCTCGGGTCTGATGAGCATTGCCATCGCGGCCAAGAACATCATGACCGGCGAGCAGGACATCGTCCTCGGCGGCGGGTTGGAGTCAATCTCGCTGACCCAGAACGCCCACAAGAACAGCCACCGCCTCGTGTCCGACGCGGTGATCGCGCAGGAACCCGGCGCCTACATTCCGATGATCGAAACCGCCGAGCTGGTCGCCAGCCGCTACGGCATCGCGCGCGCGGCGCAGGACGAATATGCGCTGCAGAGCCAGCAGCGTACCGCGGAAGCTCAGGCGGCCGGTCGCTTTGACGACGAGATCGTACCGCTGACCACGCGCAAGCAGTTGTTCGACAAGGACAAGCAGCCAGCGGGTTTCGAGACCGTGACGCTGGCCAAGGACGAGGGCAACCGCGCTGACACCACGTTGGAGAGTCTGTCCGCGCTCAAGCCGGTATGGAAGAACGGCAAGTGGGTGGAGCAGGGCCAGTACATCACGGCAGGCAATGCCTCGCAGCTCTCCGATGGCGCGGCCGCCGCGCTGTTGATGCGGCGGGACGTGGCTGCTGCGCACGGCCTGGATGTTTTGGGTCTGTACCGCGGCGTCGCGGTGGCGGGCTGCGCGCCCGAGGAGATGGGTATCGGCCCCGTCTTCGCAGTGCCGAAGCTGCTGCAGCGCCATGGCCTGAAGGTGCAGGACATCGGGCTGTGGGAACTGAACGAGGCCTTTGCAAGCCAGGTTTTATATTGCCGGGATACGCTCGGCATCGACAACGACAAGCTCAATGTGAACGGGGGTGCGATTTCCATCGGCCATCCCTTTGGCATGTCCGGCGCGCGCATGGTGGCGCATGCGCTGATCGAAGGGCGCCGCCGTGGCGTGCGCTATGTGGTCGTGACGATGTGCATTGGTGGGGGGATGGGCGCCGCTGGATTGTTCGAGATCCCTGGCTAGACTCGCGCTTGGCGCGCCAGCTTGCGCGCCGGCTGCCATGAATCCGGCGGTGAATGAGACCGGACTCTTCGAGGAGAACACAGGATGCAGCAGACTGTTGGTAGAAGCGGTGGCGGCCGGCCGCGCGGACGCGTGCGGGATGGCTGGCCTTCCCTGCTTTTTGCGGTGTTGGTGATCGGCGCCTTTATCTTCGCCTTTTCGCCCCGAAGCCTTCCCGATTTCCCCGAAACCCAACTGCAGGCGCATCAGCTGTTGATCAACGGCCTGGCGCGCGTAGAGGGGCGCTATCTGGCCGGTGGCGCCAAGGGGCGGATCCTCATCAACGATGCACCACCCGGGCCGTGGCGCAACGCCGAGGTTGGCAATACCGAGGGCTCCCCGGTGACGCGCATCGTGCCGATGGGTGGGCAACGGGTCTTCGCAGTCGGGCACAACCTCATGGTGCTGCGCAGCGAGGATGCAGGCGAGAGCTGGCAGAACGTGCACATCGACCTGGACACACCCGAACCGCTGCTCGATATTGCGCAAACGGCGGACGGGACCCGTCTGGTCGCCATCGGCGGCTTCGGGCAGTACCTGTTCTCCGATGACGGTGGCGGTACTTGGCAGCGGCGCTCGGTCGACGCGTTCCAGGGCAGTCATCTCAACGATCTGCTGGTGGCGGATAGCGGCACCATGCTGATTGCCGCCGAGCGCGGCCTGCTGCTGCGCTCGCGCGACAATGGCGACAGTTGGTCGCCGCTTTCCTTCGAGTATCCGGGCTCGATGTTCGGCGGAGCCCACCTCGGCGGCAGTGCGTGGCTGGTCTTCGGCATGCGCGGCCACGCCTTTCTGAGCCGCGATGACGGCGACAGCTGGGAGGCTCTGGACACCGGCATCGAGGATTCATTGTTTGACGGCGCGCGCCTCGACGACGGCCGCGTCGTGCTGGTCGGCGCCATGCAGACCGTACTGGTGACCGAGCCGGGCAGCTGGAGCTTCACGCGCGCGATCCCAACCAAGCAGGGCACTTTCTCGACCGTCCTGCCTTTGTCCGGTGACCGAGTCCTGGTGGGTGGAGAACCAGGCGCGCACGTCGTCGATCTCGCCGACGGCAGCATTACCCCGGCCGGAGGAAACTGATGCAACGCGATACGAATTCCCTGGTCGACCGCACCGGCGCCTTTATCGTCAACTGGCGTCGTTCCTTGTCCATCCTGTTCCTGATGGTGACGGTGGCGCTTGGCTTCAGCGCTTCGCGCATCGAACTCGACCCCGGCTTCCTCAAGCTCATCCCGGTGAACCATCCCTACATGGACACCATGATGGAGTACATGGACGACTTCTCCGGCGCCAACCGGATTCTCGTCAATCTCCGCTGGAAGGGGGAGGGCGACATCTACAACGAGCAGTTCCTCACGGCGCTGGAAGAAGCCACCGATGCGGTGTTCTTCATTCCTGGCATCAACCGCACCACCGTGTCCTCGCTGTTCACACCGGACACGATCTACATCGAAGTGACGGAATTCGGATTCCGTGGAGAGCCCGTGATCCCGGCGCGTTTTTCGGGAACGCCGGAACAGTTGGAAAAGGTGCGGCACAACGTCGAGCATTCCGGACAGATCGGGCAGCTGGTTGCCAATGACCAGAAGGGCGCGATGATCCAGGCGGATCTGCTCGAACGTGGCGAGAACGGCGAGCGGGTCGACTACTGGGAGGTCCAGAAGCGGCTGGCGGAGCTGCGCGACAACTTCGAGAACGAGGATATTGAGGTCAATGTCATCGGTTTCGCGCGTCTGCTGGGTGATGTCATCGAGGGCTTGCTGGGCGTCATCGCCTTCTTCGCGCTGGCCTTCGTCTTGACGATGATCCTGCTCTGGCTGTACACGCGCTCCCTGCGCATCACGCTGGTGGCCACCTTTGTCGCGGCACTGCCGGTGCTGTGGTTGATCGGGGTGCTGCCGCTGATCGGTTACGGCATCGACCCGATGTCGATTCTGGTGCCGTTCCTCATTTTCGCCATCGGGGTGTCGCACGCAGTGCAGATGACCAGCGCCTGGCGTCTGGAGATTCTGGATGGCGCGGATTCCAAGACCGCAGCGCAGAATGCCTTCACCCGCTTGTTCGTGCCGGGCACGGTGGCCTTGTTGACCGAGGCCTTGGGTTTCGGCGTGATCATGCTGATCGATATTCCCATCGTGCATGAGCTCGGGATCACCGCCAGCATCGGCGTGCTGCTGATGATCGTTACCAACAAGATGATCCTGCCGATCCTGCTGTCACATCTGCAGCTTGAGCAACGCAGCATTGACCGCGCCGACGCATCGGATTCGCGCGCCATGCAGCGCATGATGCGGGCGGTGTCGGTGTGCGCCACGCCACAGGGCGCACGCTGGGTGTTGTTGGTCAGCGTGGTGCTGCTCGCGACGTCCACCTGGTTGTCGCGCGATCTGGTGATTGGCGATACCGGCACTGGCGCGCCCGAATTGCACCAGGACTCGCGCTACAACTATGACGATCGCGTGATCTCCGAGACCTATGACGTGGGTACGGATGTGCTGTCGGTGATCGTCGAGGCGCCCGAATTCGAAGGGGATTCCTGTCTGCACTACCCGGTGATGGACGCGGTGAATCGCTTCGAGATGCACATGCGCGGGGTTTCCGGCGTACGGTCCGTCGTCAGTGTGGGTGGCGTGACTAAACGCGTCATCGGCGCCTTCAACGAAGGCAATCCGCGCTGGCAGGCGCTGGCACGCAGCCAGGCCGGCATGTCTGTGGGATCGCGCGGCTTCGATCCGCAACTCGGCCTCAACACAGAAGCCTGCCGCGCCATCCAGGTCATTGTCTTCATGGACAACCACGAGGGCGACAACATCGCCCACGCTGTCAACGAGGCCAAGCAGTTCATTGACAGCACGCAGACGGAGGGCGTGACCTTCCGCTTGGCCAGCGGCAATGTCGGTGTCATGGCGGCCACCAACGAGGCCGTGGCCGAAGCCGAGGCGCGCATGCTGCTGGCCATCTTCGGTGCGTTGTTGCTGTTCTGCCTGATCTCGTTCCGTTCCTGGATTGCCTCGCTCTGTGTGCTGGTGCCACTGGCCATGGTCTGCGTCTTCGCCAACGCGCTGATGGCAGTGCTCGGTATCGGTCTGAAGACGGCGACCCTGCCGGTCATTGCGCTCGGTGTGGGCGTCGGCATCGACTACGGTCTGTATCTCTATGAGCGCATTCAGCACCACATGCGCGAGGGCGAGAACTTCCGTACCGCTTTCGAGCATGGCATGCGTGAACGCGGCGCGGCGATCATGTTCACCGCCATGACGATGTCGATCGGCGTGGCGACCTGGACGATGTCAGCCCTCAAGTTCCAGGCGGATATGGGGCTGCTGCTGGCCTTCATGTTCCTGGTCAACATGCTGGGCGCCATCTGTCTGCTGCCCGCGCTCGGTACCTGGTTCTTCCGGGACCGCGCGCGTTCCGCAGACTCGTCCATATAGGCGAGGTCGCCGTACAGGGAAGCAGTCTAGCGTTGCAGGAAAAGAAGTCATCACTGTGACGTAAGGAGACATCATGCAGGCCGCACAGACACTGGTTTCCGCCGATTCACACGTTTATTTGACCGGGGACTGGGTCAAGGAGCGGCTGCGTCGCGACTTGCACGCCGTCTGGGATGAGGCAAGCAGCAAGGCCGAGGCCTATGCCGCCGAGCACTTGCGCGGCGGGCAGCCCAATTTGGACCTGCGTGATTTCGTCGATCCGGAAGCCTCGCAGGATGCGGGATACAGTGAACCCGCCGCGCGGCTGAAGGCCATGGACCGCGACGGCGTTCAGGCAGAAGTACTTTTCCCTGAACTGGGCGGCGCCAAGATCTGTCATCCCAGCCTGATGGGCAATGACTGGAAGGAGGTCTTCCAGGGCTACAACCAGGCGCTCAGCGATTTCGCCGGACACGACCCGGACCGCCTTTTGTGCGCCTACCAGATCCCGCTGATGGATGTGGACTTCGCCTGCAAGGAGGTGGAGCGACTGGCCCGGGATCACAAGGCACGATGCGTGCAGATCACACCGTTTCCGGCGGACATGGGTCTGCCCGATGTGCACGACCCGGTGTATGCGCCGCTGTGGCACACCATCGAGGACACCGGGGTGACGATCATGAATCACCTCGAACCGAAGACCGAGCTGTGGAGCATCTTCCGGCGCGACCCCACGCCGCAGAAGGGTATCTTCACCGGTATGGCCTGGGCGCCGCTGGCGGAGGCCATCTGTTTCTGGATTCTCACCGGCACCTTGGAGAAGTACCCCAAGCTGCGCGTGGTCTTCGTCGAGCCCGGCCTGGGGTGGATTCCGTGGTTCTTCGAATTCCTGCTCGACCCGCGCATGCACGAGCACTACGAATTCCCGGGCGTGAACCGCCCGCCGTCAGAGACCTTCCGCCAGCAGTGTGGCGCGACCTTCATGTATGAGCCGAAGGGATTGAAGGCCTTCTATGACTACTTTGGCGCGGATTGCCTGTACTGGTCGACCGACTTTCCGCATCCGGCGACCTGCTGGCCGCACTCGCAGAAGCAGGTGGTCAGCCAGCTGACCGAGGCGGGTATTCCGGAGGCGGATCGCCGCAAGATCGTCTGCGACAACGCGCTACGCACCTTCGCACTCTAGGGCAGGGCCATGAACCCCATAGACTCGGCGCGTGGCGCCAGCGGGCTGTTTCGGGGATGGTGGGTCATGGCGGCCGGCTTCGGCTGCACCATGCTCGCCATTGGCAGCACCACCTACGCCTTCGGCCTGTTCGTGCGGCCGATGGCCGAGACCTTCGGTCTGTCCCGCGCGGACACCAACCTCGGCTTCATCCTGCTGCTGTTGGGCATGGCGGCGTGGTCACCCATCGTCGGGCGGATGATGGACCGCCTGCCGGCGCGCGCCGTCATGACAGCCGGTGCAGCCAGCTTTGGCGCTGGCTTCCTTTTGATGGCGGTGGCCGCCGCACCCTGGATGCTGGGTGTGGCGATCTTCGCGCCGGTCGCCTTTGCGACCGTGGCCTGCGGCGCGCTGGCTGCGAATACGCTGACCTCACGCTGGTTCCACCGGCGGCGCGGCCGCGCCATGGGCACTCTGGCGGTCGCCACCTCCGCCGGCGGGTTTGTGGTCCCGCCACTGTTGGCCCTGCTCATGGCCGATCTGGGCTGGCGTCAGGCGCTGGCGGTACATGGCGTGGTCGCTGCCCTGCTGATGTTGCTGCTGGTGCTCTGGCTGATCCGCGATCGGCCAGAAAGTGTTGGGCTGCATCCGGACGGGTCGGACAGCCCCATTGCTGGCGGTTCTGATGCGGCGCAGGCTGCGGCACGACGCTGGACGTTGAAGGAACTGCTGGGCAACCGCAACTTCTGGCTGATCGGGCTTGGCGTGGGCTTGCTGTTCGGAGCCGATCAGGCACTGTTGTCCTCCATTATTCCCTATGGCGAGGACGCCGGTCTGTCCACCCAACAGGCGGCCCTGCTGGTCTCCTGTCTGACAGTGTCGGCGATCGCCGGCAAATTGCTGATCGGCGCGTTGGCCGATCGCGTCGACAAGCGCTGGTTGTTCGCACTGGTCGCGTTCTGTCATCTGGTGTTCCTCGGCGTGCTGCTGGTCGAGCCCGGCTATGCCGGGCTGATTGTGGCCAGCGCCACTGTCGGTCTGGCCGTGGGTGGCGCCTACCCGTTGTGGATGACCCTGCTCGCAGACGCCTTCGGACCGGCCTCCTTCGGCTCGGTGATGGGCACGATGAGCCTGTTGGTGATGCCACTGTCGATCTTCTCGGTGCGCTATATCGGGGAAGTGTTTGATCGCACGGGCAGCTATGACCTGGCTTTCTGGACCTTTATCGGTTTTGCGCTGATTTCGGCGCTGCTGATTGCCGCGGTGGGCAACCGGCCGCGGGCGCCCGCCCGTTCCGAAGCAGCCGCGGCATAGAACGACCCGGGGGTCCGAAATGGAGGATGTGGCAGTGCCCGATCTTATGGGGCGCGTGGCGCTGGTGACGGGCGCCAGTCGCGGCATCGGTCGCGCCATTGCGCTGCGCTTGGCTGCGCATGGTGCAGCCATCGTGGCGACCAGCTCCGGGCGTTCCGCCGAGGCGCTGGAGGCGGTGTGCAGCGAGGTGCGCGACGGTGGCGGACAAGCGGCTGCGCTGACGGCAGATCTGTCGGATGCTGGTGCGCGCGCCGAGGTGGTGTCGCAAGCGGTGGCGGCTTTTGGCACGGTCGACATTCTGGTCAACAACGCCGCCGCGATTCCGGCCTTCCTGCCACCCAGCACCATGCCGTTGGCGATGCGTCAGTCCCTGTTCGCCGTCAACCTGGATGCGCCGCTGGATCTGATCCAGCAGGCGTTGCCGACCATGCGTGAGCGGGGCTGGGGCCGCATCCTCAATATCAGTAGCGACACCGTGCGTCAGCCACCAGTCCCTTATGCGGGTAAGGCCGAGATGGTGCACGCCTTGGCCGTCTATGGTGCCTCCAAGGCGGCGTTGGAGCGCGTCACGGAAGGCTTGGCGGCTGAACTCCACGACAGCGGCGTGTGCGTCAACGCGCTGGCCCCCAGCCGCATCGTCCATACCGAAAGCGCCGAAGGCGTCGCGCGCCAGATGGCTCGAACACGGCCGGAGTGGGTGGAGCCGGTGGAAACCATGGCCGAGGCGGCCTACCAATTAATCGCCCGTGGATGCACCGGTGCTGTCATCAGCAGTCGCGAGCTTCTCTATCGCTGGCAGCTTCCGGTCCTTGGCCTCGACGGCCGCAGCGTCATGGGTGACTGCATGACCCCAGCAACACGATGAGCAGACCGCGACCGTCGTTCCGGGGACACGGAGCACGTCGCATTCCCACTTAGGAGGAGACGAATGACGATCACAAAAACGAAAAGGCAGCGTGGACATGCCGGCTGGCGGTACTGCGTGACTGGCGGCGTGCTGCAGTTGCTGTGCGCAGGCAGCGTCAACGCGGGCACTATTGACTTCGCCGATGGCAGTACCGTCGAGTATCTGTTGAATCTCACCTACAGCGCGGCGATGCGCGTCGACGACGCGTCCGACCGGTTGGAGGCAAACATCAACGGCGACGATGGCAATCGCAATTTCAATGCCGGCTCGCTCATCAACAATCGCGTCGCAGCGCTTGGCGAGTTCCGCTACGAGCGCAACATGATGGGGGTCTTCCTTCGTGGCAGCGCGTTCTATGACGATGCTGTTGCCGGAAGCGACCCCGATCACGATGCACCGGGTCGTCGTAATCGTTCAAGCAATCCCGACCGCTTCAGCGATGCCATGGAAAGTCTGCTCGGGCGACGGGCGCGCGTGCTCGACGCCTATGCCTATGGCACCTGGCGCGTTGCTGGCACCAGCCTGTCGGTACGGGCGGGCGAGCAGGTGGTGTCGTGGGGCGAGAGCCTGTTCTTCCCGAACACGAGCGGCGCGCAGAGCCCCGCGGACGCCACCAGTTCCAATGTGCCGGGGACCGAAGTCAAGGAAGTCCTGCTGCCGGTGGGGCAGGTCTACGTCCAGTGGGGGCTGACCTCGCGCCTGGGGCTTTCCGGCTACGTTCAGTATGAGAACGACTACACCGAACTCAACCCGGTCGGTGCCTATTTCAGCACCTCGGACACCGTTGGACCGGGCGCTGAGTTTCTGCTGGTGGAATTTCCGCAGGTGGGCACGCTGCAGGTGCCGCGCGGCGCGGATATCAAGCCGGCAGAGGGACGTCAGTGGGGGGTCTCGGCCAAATACCTGTTCGGGCTCGGGACAGAAATCGCCGTGCAGTATTTGCGCTATCACGATCCCAACCCTACCGGCGTGGTGTTCAACAATCCGGGGCCGGCAGACATCGTCGGCGGCAACAGCAGCTATCAGATTCTCTACACGCCCGACGTCCGGCTTGCTTCGATCAGCATGAATACGGATATCGCCGGTACTGCGTGGACCGCCGAAGTCAGCCGTCGCTGGGATGCGGGCGTGTCGGTGAATGCGCCCGCATTGGCCGGCGCACCCGCGCCAACGCCGACCACTGGCGATGTCTGGCAGGCCAACCTGGGCGCTTTCCACATCTTCCTGCCTACCGCCTTGTGGGACCAGCTCGTGGTGCTTGGTGAGGTGAGCAGCGTACATGTCAGCGAGGTCGATCCGGTGCGTGCCGGCGGCCAGGATTTCGACGAGCTGAGCCGCAGCAAGCACGCGGCCGCCTTTCAAGGCCAGATGGTGCTGACCTATCTGCAAGTGCTGCCCGGCTGGGATCTGGGTGTGACGCTGGCCCACGCCAATGCCTTTGAGGGCAACACATCTCTGAATGCTTCGCTCGGCAGTCTGACCGGGCAGGGCGACCGGCGCTACCGCTTGGGCTTTGGATTCACCTATCTCGCCAATCTCCAGTTCGAGGTCGCCTACAACCACTTCGACGGTAGTCCGGAACCCAACCGGAGAGGACTGGCGGATCGCAGCTTCGCCTCCTTCAGCGCGAAATACAGCTTCTAAACAGTGCCTTTGGAGACAGACATCATGCATAAGCGCCTATCCATTTCCCTGCTCGGCGCACTTGTCGCCGCCATGGGCTCGGCCACTGCCGCCGATTACGGGCCCGAAGCGCTGGGTCAGGAATTGACCCCCATGGGAGCCATCAAAGCTGGCAACGAGGCGGGCACGATCCCACCCTGGAGCGGCAAGTGGCAGGGGCCGCCACCGCACATCGATTACGACGGCCGCTACAACACGGATCCCTACCCTGATGACGAGGTGCTCTACACCATCTCCGTGGACAACATGGAGGAGTACGCCGAGGTTCTTGGACCTGGGCAGAAGGCGCTGCTACGCACCTACCCGGAGACCTACCGCATACACGTCTACCCCACGCGCCGCGATTTTCGGCGGCCCGAGCTGGTCTACAAGAACGTGCGGCGCAACGCCGAGGAGGCACGACTCACCAATGATGGCCTGACTCTGGAGGGCGCCTACGGTGGCGTGGCCTTCCCGATACCGGACAATGGCCTTGAAGTGGTCTACAACATTCTGACCTCGAGCGCGCCCTGGTTCATTGAGGCGCCGCAGGTGTCGCGCTTCAAGCACGCCAATGGCAGCGTGACGCGTTCCGAAGTCTTCCTGAAGGTCTACAACCCGTATGCGCGGGGAGATGATCGCGAGGGCTGGGAAGACGGCGATGTCTTTTCCTACAGCCTGAGCGAGGAGCGGGCGCCACCGCGCAATGCTGGGCGCATCACGCTGTCGTCCAACACCTATGACAACTCCGGTACGCCACGCGATGCCTGGCAGTTCGACCCGGGTACGCGCCGCGTCCGCAAGACGCCGGATGTGCAGTTCGACTATCCGGTTCCGCAGGGGCCGCGCGTGGTTGATGAGCAGAATGGGTTCAACGGTTCCCCGGAACGTTTTGACTGGAAGCTCGTCGGCAAGCGGGAAATGGTCGTGCCCTTCCACAACTACCGGCTGGAGTCGCGGGATCTTTCCTATGACGATTTCATCGTCACCGAGGGGCACCCGGATCCCCAGTACATCCGCCACGAGTTGCGCCGGGTGTGGATCGTTGAGGGTACCCTCAAGGAGGATCTGCGCCACGTCTACGGCAAGCGACGCTTCTATGTCGAGGAGGACAGCTGGCACAAGGTGATGGGGGACATGTACGACACCCGCGGCGAGCTGTGGCGCGTGTCCTTCGACGGCATGATCTACGCCTACGACGCTGAGGGGTACTACAACAACGTCTCCATCTATCAGGATCTGACGTCCCGTGCCTACAGCATCGAGAAGCTCAACAACGAGGCGGCGATCGGGACTCGGCTCAACCGTCGCGAGCCCTTGCCCGGGGAGTTCTCACCTGCGGGCCTGCGACGCGCCGGCGGCTGAAGTCCGCTGCCCTGAAGTCAGCGGCATCGTGGCCGCCCGCGGTACTCTGCCATTGGGGGGCAGACCCCGGCGGCCACTATTTGGCGGGCATCACCGTTGCCAGCCACGCGCTGGCGCGGCCGGAGCCCTCACCCATTTGCAGCATGCGTTATGGGCCATGGGGCCGCTAGTTTCCCCACTATGTCGCGCGTCCGGGGAGGGGTAGCCTTGTGCTCACCCCGCCGGTCGTGCGGTGGAACCCACAACCGCACAGCACGGTGGAGACATAGATGGCAGCTGTCCTCGAAAACCTCAAGGTGCTCGACCTCACATGGGGTATTGCCGGACCCATGACGACCATGCTCATGGCCGATCACGGCGCCGACGTGACCAAGATCGAGCCCCCTGGTGGCGATCCCTATCGCAACCAGATGGGCTACAAGGTCTGGCAGCGCGGGAAGAAGCGCGCCGAGCTGGACCTCAAGAATGCGGAGGACCGCGACGTCTTCCTGGCGCTGGTCGATCAGGCCGATGTGCTGGTCGAAAGCTATGCCCCCGGCGTGACGCAGCGCCTGGGCATCGACTACGACACGCTCAAGGCGCGCAACCCGCGGCTCATCTACTGCTCCATCACCGGCTACGGTCGTGAGACCGAGCACAGCGACCGACCGGCCTACGACGCCCTCGTCATGGCGCGCACCGGCATGATGTGGGAGCAGCGCGGCTGGCCCGAAGGCGCGCTCAACCATCTCGCCGGCCGCCCCGATCCCTTTGCCGATGCCGAGATTCCCACCGAGTGGACGCAGGGCGCCGACCGCGAGGGGCCGCTGTTCCCAGCCTCGCACTGGCCGAGCCTGGGCGCCTTCTTCAACGCCTCGCTGGGCATCAACGCGGCGCTGCGCGCACGCGAGCACACCGGCCGCGGGCAGCATGTCGAGACCTCGCTGCTGCAGGGCGTCTTCGCCGGCTGTGCCGGTGTCTGGCAGCGCGCCGAGAATATCGACGTTGACGGCTTCGATTCCTGGATTCTGTGCAGCCGTTCGCCCAAGGGGCACTTCCAGTGCCGCGACGAGCGCTGGATTCACAACTGGGTCCCGAACCCGCGCTTCATTCTTGAAGCCTCCAAAGGCGACACGCTGGAGTCCAATCCGGACCTGTCCGTGCAGAACGACCCGGACCGCTTTGGCACCGGGCCGGAAGAGCTTCTGGTCATGGCGCACTACCACCCGATCCTGCAGGAGGCGGTCTCCAAATTCACCGCCGATGAGTGGGTCGAGGCCGCCGCCAAGGGCGGCATGACGATGCAGGACGTGCGCTCGGTGGAACAATCACTAGCCGACTCGCTGTTCCTCAAGGACGGCTGCGTGGCCGAGTTCGAAGACCCCGAGCTGGGCACCATCCGCAGCGTCGGCGCCACCTACAAGATGAGCAAGAACCCGGCGACGATCAATCACCGGGTGGCCAAGGTCGGCGAACATACCGACGAGATCAAGCGCCTGGCCAAGACTGGCGGTGCGCCAGCGCCGGCCGGGCAGAAGGCCGGTGGCAGTCTGCGCGCGCCGCTTGAGGGCGTGAAGGTGCTCGACCTGGGCATGGCCATCGCCGGGCCCTTCGGCTGTCAGCTGCTGTCCGATCTGGGTGCCGAGGTCATCAAGGTCAACGGCCTCTACGACATGTTCTGGCACCGGGTGCACATCGCCTACATGTCGAACCGCGGCAAGAAGAGCATCACGCTCAACGTCAAGGATCCGCGCTCGATGGAGGTGTTGCACAAACTGGTGCAGGAAGCCGACGTGGTGCATCACAACATGCGCTACGACGCCGCCGAGCGCCTCAAGATCGACTACGAGAGCCTCAAGCAGGTCAACCCGAAGATCATCTATTGCCATACGCGCGGCTTCGAGACTGGCCCGCGTCAGCCGCTGCCGGGCAACGATCAGACCGGCGCCTGCCTGACCGGCATCCAGTACGAAGATGGTGGCATGCACCACGGTGGCAAGCCATTGTGGAGCTTCACCTCCTTCGGCGATACCGGCAACGGCTTCCTGTCGGCGGTGGCGGTCATCCAGGCGCTGTACCACCGTGATCGCACCGGCGAGGGTCAGTTCGTGGATACCTCGATCGTGAATGCCGGCCTGCTCAACACCTCTTATGCCGTGGCCAAGCCCGACGGCACCGGCTTTGATCGTCCCAAGATCGACGGTCAGCAGTTCGGCTATTCGGCCGGCCATCGCGTCTACGCCACCAAACAGGGATGGCTGTGCATGGTGCTGGCCAACGAGAGCCACTGGGATGCGCTGTTCACCACCCTGGGTCTGGCCGAGCTGGCCGCAGACAGCCGCTTTGCCGATGCCGAGGCACGCGCCGCCAACGACGCAGAGCTCGCCGGTCTGATCAGCGAGCGGCTGGCGGCGGATACCGCCGAGCAGTGGTTCCAGCGCCTGGATGGCGCCGGCGTGCCGGTCGAGATCGTCTCCGAGACCTTCTCCCTCGGGGTGCACGACAACCCCGAGTTCAAGAAGCGGCAGTGGGTGACCTCCTTCGACCATCCGCATGTCGGCAAGCTGGATCAGATCGGCCTGCTGGTCGATCTCTCCGATACGCCGGGCCGCATCGGGAGCCGGCCGCTGATCGTTGGTGAGCACACCAAGGAAATCCTGGCCGGGATGGGCTACACCGAAGCGCAGATGGACGAGCTGGAAGAACAGTTCGCCATCGGCTACGCCGGCATGCCGCGCATGCCGACCCGCCCTGCGGCCTAGTCGGCCTCGCAACCGGGCCGCGCCACGCGCGCGGCCCGGTCCACCGCTGTACGCACACCACCACCACAGGCGTTCATGAGCAACGAAGAAAAACCGACCCGGTTGGCGCCCATCGTCACACCGGACGCCAAGTT
>JALEHA010000258.1 GCA_022763315.1 Algiphilus sp. | reverse complement strand
TTCACCGGCCAGCACGCGCAGCACGGTGGACTTGCCCGCGCCGTTGGGGCCCAGCAACATCAGGCATTCGCCGGTGCGCACGCGCAGGGAGACATCGGCCAGCAGGGGTTTGCTGCCGGCCTTGAGGCTCAGACCGGCGCAGACCATCAAGGGCTGTGCCTTGGCAGTTACTGCTTCGGATGCAAGGCCGCGATGTGGGGTGCCGTCCATCAGGGGATCCGCTGGCGCATGAGAAGAAGGAGGAAGAAGGGCCCGCCAATCAGGGCCGTGACCAGGCCGATGGGCAGCTCCGCCGGCGCCACGATGACGCGCGCCAGGGTGTCCGCCGCGATCAACAGCGCCGCCCCCAGCAATGCAGAGGCGGGCAACAGCCAGCGGTGGTCCACGCCACCGGCCAGCCGCACGATATGCGGCGCCACCAACCCCACAAAACCGATCAGGCCGGTCAGCGCCACCGCGGCGCCCACGGCCAATGCGCAGACGAGCACGGCCGCCTGCTTCATGCGGTGGGCGGGAAAGCCAAGATGCCCGGCCACGGCCTCGCCCAGAAGCATGGCGTTGAGCGGGCGGGCCAGCCACGGCACGGCGATGACCAGCAGCAGCATCCACGGCAGCAGCATGCGGATGTCCTCCCAACTGGCGTGGGCGATGCTGCCCATGGTCCAGAAGGTCAGTGTGCGCAGCTGGGTATCGTCAGCGAGGAAGGTCAGTACCCCGACCCCGGCATTGGCGATGGCGTTGATGGCGATCCCGGCCAGCAAGAGCAGGGCCACTGAGGTCTGCCCGGCACGGGTGGCGATGCGCCATACCGCGAGTGTGGCCACCAGCGCGCCCAGGAAAGCGGCGCCCGGCAACAGCAGCCGCGGCACGCCCATGCCGAACTGGCTCATGACGCGCTCACCCAGCACGATGACCGCCACCGCTCCCAGCGCCGCGCCGGCGGAAACGCCGATGAGGCCCGGATCGGCCAGCGGATTGCGGAACAGGCCCTGCAGAATCGCGCCCGCCACCGCCAATGCGGCGCCCACCATGGCGCCCAGCACGATGCGCGGCAGGCGCAGTTCCTGCACCACGAAGCTGGCCGAACCGGCGGCTTCCCCGAACAGTGCGCTGGGCAGTTCGCGGAAGCTGATCGCGACCGGGCCGATGGCGAGCGCCGCCAGCGCGACCGCTAGCAGTGTGCCAGTGAGGGCGCACAGGCCGGCGGAAGCCGGGATACGGGTCAGCTGCGCTTCCATGCCGTGAAGTTCGGGTCGACCACGGCCGCGCGCAGCTCCTGCATGGCGTCAATCACGCGCGGGCCGAAGCCGAGCAGATACATCGCATCGCGCACCAGCACGCGATCCGCCTTCCCGGCTGGGGTGTGTGCCAGTGCCGGCCAGGCGGCCGGGTCGAAGGCGCCGGGCACGGTTTCCGCGATGACGATGAGGTCGGCGTCGATCTGCAGCAGGGACTCGCGGCTCATCGGCTTGAAGCTCTCCAGCCCGGCCGCCGCATTGCGCAGCCCCAGGGCATCGAGGAGAGCGTGGGCAGAGCTGTTGGCGCCACCGGCGAGAAGTTGATTGCCACCGGCGGCGAGCAGGATCAGGACCGAAGGGGCTGCATCGGTGTCGACACCCGCGGGGATCTCCGCCAGACGTGCTTCCAGCGCATCGGCCAGCGTCTTGCCGCGTTCCTCCAGATCGAGATGCGCGGCCACACGACGGACCTGATCCGGCAAGGCACGCGGATCGCGCAGCGGCGGCAGCACGTCTACCGGCATGGCAGCGCGCAGCTTGTCGATGGCCGTACTCGGTCCGGCCTCGGCCACCGCTAGCAGGCGGTCGGGCTCCATGGAGAGAATGCCCTCGACCGGCAAGGCACGGACGTAGCCAATACGCGGCAGATCCCGCGCCTCCGGCGGCCAGGCGCTGGTGGAATCCACCGCCACGACGCGGTCACCGGCCCCGAGGGCGTAGACGATCTCGGTGGCGCAGCCGCCGGCCACCACCAGCCGTTCATCCGTGGCGGACTCGGCCATGGCTGGGGCAGACAGGCCGAGGGCGCTGAGCGCGCCCACGGCCATGGACAGGCGTCTCAGCCAATGGCGCATGCGTCCTCCAGCTGATCCAGGTGGGCGCGCCAGTCCTCCAACTCCGGGATACCCGGTTTGCGGGCGCCGAAGAAGCTCAGCACCAGTCGGCCTTCGTGGTTGAAGCAGTCCAGCGCGTTGACGTCGCCGTCGTCGGAAGGACGGCGCACGCGCCAACACTGCGACAGGCCATCGGTGCGCACGTGCAGATTGAAGTGCGGGTCGAGGACGTTGTACCAGGGGCCGGTGCGCGCCAGCTTGTGCACCTGGCCGCTGAATATCTGCACCACGCCGGGGTTGTAGACGAAGGCCATGATCGGGGTGTCATCCGCGACGGATTGCAGCAGGCGCTCCAGCGCCTCCACCGGCAGCGGACGGGCCCACTCCTCGCCCGCCGCTTCGAGCGCGCTGAGCCGGTCCGTCTTGTTCCGGCGCAGCAGGGCATGGAAGTGATGCAGGTCGCGCAGCGCGGCCCAGTCCCGGCGTAGCGCCGCGACATCGGCACAGGGCTTGCGCCCTTCCGGCGGTGCGACGGATTCCAGCGGCGTATTGCCCGCCGCGTCATCCGCAAGACGATCGACCAAAGCCTTCCAGGCGTCGGCGCCGGTGGCTTCGGTGCGATAAATCTTGTGCACGGCATTCCCCGCGGCATCGAAACATTGGATGCTTTCGCGACCGTTCTCCTCCACTGCATAGGCGTGACGCCACTGCTTGAAGAACAGGCGCAGATCGAGCGCTCCGGTGGAAAGCCCCATGCCGCTGCCGGGATAGTGCTCGAAGTTTTCCAGCAGGCCCGTGGTCTCGTGGACGACCTCGTCGTTGCGCGCCAGCGTCATGACCGGGCCAACATCCAGCAGCAGATTGAACAAGGCGGCGAAATCGGGCCGCAGCGGTTGAATGCGCTCCGGCTCGGTGCGCAGCAGTGCCAGTTCGGACACCCCAAGCTGCTCGGCCGCATTGCGGATCCGCAGCTTGGGCTGGGTGGCGCGCAATTGCTGCCAGCGTTGATGGAGCGATCGTTCTTGAATGGTGGTGGTCATGTCTTACTCCGCGTTGAGTTGCCGCCAGCGAATGGAGGGATTGCCGCTGGTGCCGATGTCGTCGTAGTAGTCGATGAACTGCACGGCGAAACGTGCGGCGGTGTCGTCCGCCGGATCGCTATCGATCAGATAGACGCGGTAGTTCGGCCACAGTTGCCGCTGCCCCTGCAGGTTGTAGGCATACCAGTCACTCGTGGCGAAGATGCCGCTGCTGGTATCGGGCTGATAAATGCCGACGATGCTCTGACCGCTTGGGTCGATGGTCGCCGAGGCATAGTCCTTGAGTTCTTCCCACGGAAACGGACCGAGGCCGGCCGCGCCGCCAGCGCCGCTCGGGCCACTGTTGCTGCGCATGAAGAACTCCCGGCTCTGAAAGCCGATCTGGATATCCCAGTTGCTCCCCGTGCAGTCGACGCTGCTATCGGTATCGAAATCGAAACAGCGCAGGCCGCCTTCCCCCGGAATCGAGCCGGTGAATGTGGCGCTGTCGGTGAATTGGCTGACGCCCTCGGGCTGTACGTCGAAGGTCACCTCGAAACTGCGGATGCCCTGGCCCATGCGGGTCGGGAAATCGATCTCGCTGACGCGCATACGCGCATAGCTGTTGCCTTCGCCACTGCGCAGCAACCAGCCGTTGTCGGGTTCGGCGGTGATGTTGCCGGTAGCGAAGTTATAGCGATACCAGTCCTCACCGAAGACGTTGGTGATGGCGTCGGTGACGAATTCGGGTTCCTCGAAATCGTCATTCAACAGCACATCCAGGTAGTCGTCCGCCTCGGCATTGAGGAAGACGCTCGCGTTCGGTTCCCCGCTCTCGTCGTAGAACGCGTCCTGCGGGCCGATCAGGCCGGCGGCAGCCGTGCCGGGGCCCGAGGTGCCGCCGTTGACGGCGACATTGAAGCGGC
>JALEHA010000257.1 GCA_022763315.1 Algiphilus sp. | reverse complement strand
TCGAGCACGACGCCCGCATCGACATTGTCACGCGCGACCGCCCGGAGGGCGTCGAGGTGCTGCGCCACGACGCCGCCCATGTGCTGGCGCAGGCCGTGCAGGAGTTGTTCCCTGGGACGCAGATCACCTTTGGCCCGTCCACCGATACGGGCTTCTACTACGACTTCGTGCGCGACGAGCCCTTCTCGCAGGACGATCTGGAAGCCATCGAGCAGCGCATGCGCGACATCGTGCAGCGCGATCTACCCATCGAGCGGCAGGTCTGGAATCGCGACGAGGCCATTGCCCACTTCAAGCAGCTCGGCGAGACCTACAAGGCGCAGTGGATTGCCGAGGGCATCGACCCGCACGAGGAGATCACCGTCTACACCCAGGGCGAGAACTGGAAGGATCTCTGCACCGGTCCGCATCTGCCGTCGACGGGGCGGCTGGGTACGGCCTTCAAGCTGACCAAGCTGTCCGGTGCCTACTGGCGCGGAGACAAGAACAACGCGCAGCTGCAGCGCATCTACGGCCTGGCCTTCGCCGACGACAAGCAGCTCAAGGCGCATCTGCGCATGCTGGAGGAAGCCGAGAAGCGCGACCACCGCAAGCTGGGTCGTCAGCTCGATCTCTTCCATTTCCAGGAAGAGGCGCCGGGCTCGGTCTTCTGGCACCCCAAGGGCTGGACCGTCTTTCAGGGCCTGATCGACTACATGCGTCGCCAGCAGCGGCGCGCCGGCTATCAGGAAGTGAACACGCCGGACATGATGGATCTCTCGCTGTGGAAGCGCTCCGGCCATTGGGAGAACTACGGCGAGAACATGTTCACCACCGAGCGCGACGAGGACCGCATCCTGGCGCTCAAGCCGATGAATTGCCCGGGCCACGTCGCCGTATTCAATCAGGGCCTGCGCTCCTACCGCGAGCTGCCGCTGCGCCTGGCGGAATTCGGCAAGGTGCACCGCTTCGAACCCAGTGGCGCGCTGCACGGCCTGCTGCGCGTGCGCTCCTTCACTCAGGACGACGCCCACGTCTTCTGCACGCGCGAGCAGATGCACGCCGAGTGCATCCACATCACCCAGCTCACCCTGGCGATCTACAAGGATTTCGGCTTCGACAACATCGTCATCAAGCTGTCGACGCGGCCGGAGAAGCGCATCGGTGCCGACGAACTGTGGGACCAGGCGGAATCCGCCCTGGCCAACGCCCTCGGCGATCTCGGCCTCGAATACACCGTCTTTGAAGGCGAGGGCGCTTTTTACGGGCCCAAGCTGGAGTTCGTGCTGCGCGACGCCATCGGCCGCGACTGGCAGTGCGGCACCCTGCAGCTGGACTTCAATCTGCCCGGCCGACTGGATGCGGAGTACGTCGGTGAGGACAGCGCCAAGCACACGCCGATCATGATCCACCGCGCCATGTTCGGCTCGCTGGAGCGCTTCTTCGGCATCCTCATCGAGCATCACGCCGGCGCCTTGCCCAGCTGGCTGGCGCCGGTACAGGTGCAGGTGGCGACCATCGTCTCCGACGCCGATGACTATGCCCGCGACGTCTGCGCGCGCATGCAGGCCGCCGGCATCCGAGCCGAGACCGATCTGCGCAACGAGAAGATCAACCTCAAGGTGCGCGAGTCCTCGCTGGCCAAGGTGCCTGCCATGGCCGTTGTGGGCCGGCGCGAGGCTGAGGAGGGCACCGTCGCGCTGCGCCGTCTGGGCAACAAGGATCAACAGGTCCTCAGCCTCGATGACGCCATCGAGATCCTGAAGCAGGAATCCTTGCCGCCCTCGGAGACCTGATCGCCATGACCTGGCTCCTCATCGGCGGTGGCTTGGTGGGACTGGTGGTGGCCGCGCACTATCTGGTCGACGGGGCGGCGCGGCTCGGGCTGCGCCTGGGCATTCCGGCCATCGTCATCGGCCTGACCATGGTCGCCTTCGGCACCAGTGCGCCGGAGCTGGCCGTCTCGCTGCGCGCCGGCCTCAGTGATTCCGCCGATATCGCGGTGGGCAACATCGTGGGCAGCAACATCTTCAATGTGCTGCTGATTCTCGGGCTCTCTGCGCTCGTGCTTCCGTTGGCCGTACACCGCCATCTGATGCAGCGCGACGTCCCGTTGATGATCGCTGTGTCCTTGCTGGTGTGGTGGATGGCCAGCGATCTACGGCTGTCTACCGTGGACGGCGCCGTGCTGGCCGCCATTCTCGTGACCTATCTCGGCTGGCTGTACTACGGCGTGCGCAGCGGGCGCGCCGATGTGGAACTCGACCCGGAAGCCATGGAGGCCGCGGAAAAGCCACCACGCGCGCTGTGGATCGATCTGCTCAGCCTGGTCGGCGGCATTATCGGCCTGGTGATCGCGGCCGACTGGCTGGTGCAGGGGGCGGTTCAGCTCGCACGGGCGCTGGGCGTATCGGAACTGGTGATCGGCCTCACCATCGTCTCGCTCGGCACTTCGCTGCCCGAGCTGGCCACCTCGGTGGTCGCCGCCCTCAAGGGCGAGCGCGACATTGCCGTGGGCAATATCGTCGGCAGCAATCTGTTCAACCTGCTGTCCGTGCTTGGTATCACTGCGCTGGTCGCGCCCGGCGGTCTGGCCATTTCGGCGCAGGCGGTCCAGCTCGACATGCCGGTGATGGTGGCCGTCTCGCTGCTGTGCGTGCCGATGTTCCTGATCGGCTATGAGCTGTCGCGCCTGGACGGCGCCATGATGCTGGCGCTGCTCACAACCTACATCGTGGTGCTGATTCTGCTTGCACGCGGCCAGGTCTTCGCTTCGCAGGACGTGTGGACGCTGTGCGGGGCTGTGGCTGCCGGCATCGTGCTGGTGCAATCGATCACGGCGTGGTCACAGCG
>JALEHA010000256.1 GCA_022763315.1 Algiphilus sp. | reverse complement strand
TGAGCGCGGCGGGCGGCATCTGCTCGGAACTTCCCTTCGGCCGCGCTTACCACACGCACTGGTTCGCGCCGGTGGAAGCGGCCTTCCGCGCCTTCTACGCCGAACTGGACATGGGGCCGGGTGACGTGTCGCTGTATAGCTGCAGCACGGCCGCCCCGTTTCCGACCGAGCCCGATGCGATCCGCGATACCGCCTGCGGTCAATGGTCGCGGCGCGTGCGCTTTGTCGAGACGATTGAACGCCTCTACGAAGACGGCGTACGGGTGTTCGTCGAGGTCGGGCCGAGTGCCAACCTCAGCGCCTTCATCGGGGATATTCTGGCGGGCCGCGACGACGTCGCCGCGGTAGCCACCAACAGTCGCCGCCAGCCGGACGTCAAGCAGTATCACAACGCGCTGGCCCAACTTTGGGCCTTGGGCGCGCTGGCCACGCCAAGCGCCGTGTTCGCACATCGCGCGATAGAGGCTGCGGATCTTGATGCGCCCTCGGTGAAAGCCAAGCCGCGCATGCACCTGAATCTGCAGATCCCGCAGGTCCAGCTGACGCCGGACATGCTGCCCGCGCTGCCGCAACCCGAGGTGCCAGTGGCACCCCCCGCCGAGGCAGATGATGCGCCGGCAGCGGCGCTGCCGCGCAGTCCGAGCGCGTCGCCGGCGCCTGCCGAGGCACCCGCGCGCGACGTGTCTGACGCTGCGCCGATGGCCGCGCCGGCGCAGCCCAGCACGGCCGAGGACCCGCGGGGAGCATGGGTGCGGAGCCACTTCGCGCTGATGCAGACCTTTCTGGAGAACCAGCAGCGCGTATGGGCCGCCGCCACCGGCGGTACGCTGCCGGGACCCGGAAGCGGCGCGCCACCGGTCCCGGCGGCGGTGGATACGCGGCCACTCCTAGGCCGGATTGTCTCGCGGGATGTGCAAAATTTGGAGGTCCAGCGAACGCTGGACATCAACCATGATTTGTTCCTGCGGGACCACACCTTCGGCGATCCGCCGAGCCAGCGCGATCCGTCTTTGTTGCCGATCCCGGTCATGCCCTTCACCTTCTCGATGGAGCTGGTGGCGGAGGCGGCCGCAGAACTGATGGGGGCTGACCGCGTAATCACCGGCATGGAGGAATCGCGCGGGCATCGCTGGCTCACGCTTGACGACGGTCAGCTTTCCTTGCGTGTCACGGTTCAGCGTGAGTCGGACGACAGCGCCTACGGGCGCGTGTACCTTGACGCTGCCGATGGTCCGGCCGGTGGCGTGCTGGTTTTCGAGGCGCGCGTGCGGTTTGCCGAGGCCTATGCGCCATCACCTACGCCGATCACGTGGTCTGGCAGTGCGGAATGGCCCGCCGTGGCAAATCCGGAAGGTCAGTTGTATACGCACGGCATGTTCCACGGGCCGCGCCTGCGCGGGGTGCAGAAGCTGCTGCGCTGGGCCCCCGAGGCGATTGAAGCGCAGATGACGTGCCTGCCCACGGATGACTACTTTTCGCATACCGCGGCGCCGCGCTTCTGCTTTGACGCGGCGCTGCTGGATGCCGCCGGTCAGCTTGCGGGCTACTGGCTGAGCGAGCACTACGGCTGGCGCAACAACTGTTTCCCGTTCCGTGTCGGCGCCTTTCAGGTCTTTGGACCGCCGCCGGCGCCGGGCACAGCGATCACGGGGCGCGGGCGCATCGGCTTGAGCGATGCGCAATCGCTCAGCGCTCAGTTTGACCTGATCCTCCCAGACGGCACGCTCTACGCGCGTGTAGAGGCGTGGCAAAGTCGTACCTTCGCGGTGCCGCAACGCTTGTTTGCCTACCGTTTGTCGCCGTCGACGCGGATGCTTTCCGAAAGTGTGGCCATGCCCGCGCCGGAGGGCTGGGTACTGCGTGAGATCCCGGTACTCGAAGGCAATTTCCTGGAAGGCGGCGGCGGTATCTGGAAAAACATGCTGGCGCATCTGGCGCTTAGCCGGGAGGAGCGCGCGCACTTCTACGCGCTCCCGAACAAGGGCCGGCGCCGTGGCGAATGGCTCATGGGCCGCATTGCGGCGAAAGAGGCTGCGCGATTGTGGATCAGTGAGCATTACGGCATCGAACTGGCCAGCGCGGATATCCGCATCGTCGCCGACGAACGCGGTGCGCCGCGCTTGCAGTGCGCGTTGCTCGGCGAGCGGCCGCCGCCGACAATCAGCATTGCCCACGCTGGCGGACACGCGGTGGCGTGTGCTGCGCCGCCAGGTATCGCGCCCGGTATTGATTACCAACCGGAAGCCGGTGTTGCAATCAGTGACGTTGCGCACGGTGGGCTGACGGCGGACGATTTGCAGGTTGCCGGTAGCGACAGCCCCGGAACCGTGCTCGCCTTGTGGAGCGCCAAGGAAGCGGCCGCCAAGGCGTTGGGAACGGGCCTGCAGGGCCGGCCGCAAGACTGGCGTGTCGCCCGCGCTACGCTGGATGCGCAAGGCAATGGCAGTGTCGATATCGAGATCGGTGCGCACCGCATACCAGTGCTGATCATGCGAAAGGGCGATAACGCCAGCATGGCGTTGGCCGTTATCGCCGCGGCCCATTCTGCCGCGACCGCGCATGTCGCTTCGGTTTGAGGCAACCACATACCATCATTTATTTGTGCAAGGATCCCCTACGTCATGAGCAAGACTTCAACGCTCTTTATCGGCCTTGATGGCTGTACCTACACGGTTCTCGACCACCTGACGGCGGAGCAACCGGGCGTTGGTGTTGTGATGCCTTTCATGAAGCAATTGATGGAAGGTGGCACGCGCGCCAAGCTGCGCAGCACACCCAACCCGCTGACACCGCCGGCCTGGACGACGATGCAGACCGGACGGGGGCCGGGTGTACACGGCGTCTTCGACTTCATCCGCTCCGAGGATCACGGCGGAGAGGTGTACTGGACGCTGTATGACAGCCGCGACATCGACGCGGAGACGATCTGGCAGATCGCGTCGCGCCAGGGCAAGAAGGTGGCCTGTCTCAATTTTCCGCTGACTGCGCCGCCGCCCGAAAACATCAATGGGTGCAGCGTGCCGGGCTTCATTCCGGCCAAGCACATGCGCCGCAACACGCATCCGCGTGAGCTCTTCGAGCGCATGAAGCAGGATATTCCGGGTTTCGACCCGAAGGAGCTGGCCTGGGACTTCGAATCCGAGAAGCAGGCCATGGAGTCGCTGGACGAGGACGCCACCGAAAACTGGGTGCGCTACCACCTGCCGCGCGAAGAGCAGTGGTATCGGGTTGCTGACTACGTGCTGCGCAACGAGCAGCCGGACCTGCTGGCGGTGATGTTCGACGGCGTCGACAAGATCCAGCACCAGGCCTGGGAGTTTCTCGATCCGGCACTGTTGTCCGAGACACCGACGCCCTGGCAGCAGCGTATGCGCGACGTCTGTGTCGAGTACTTCCGTAAGCTCGACGGCTTCATTCAGAGCCTGGTGGAAACCGCGGGGCCTGAAGCGCGCGTCTTCTTCTGTTCGGATCACGGGTTCACGGCGCAGTTCGACCAGCTCCGCATCAATACCTATCTGGGTGATCTGGGTTATCTGAAGTGGGCCGAGGACGACGGTTCCGAGCAGGCCAAGCGGCGCGAGGCCTCCGATTTCGCGAATCTGGACTGGGACCAGACGCTGGCCTACTGCCGTACGCCCAGCTCCAACGGCATCCACATCCGTGTCGCAGAAAAGGAAGGCGACCCCGGGATTCAGCCGGAGGAATACGAGACCTTTCGCGACAAGTTGATCGAGGATCTCAAGGCGCTCAAGAATCCCGAAGGGGAGCCGATGATCATTGACGTGCTCAAGCGCGAGGATTGGTTCCCTGGGCCGTATATGAAACACGCCGCCGATCTGACGCTGGTGCTGCATGACCATGGCTTTGTGTCCATCCGTCATCGCGAGCCGGCAGTGGTCAAGCGCGATCGCCCGGCCGGCACGCACCACCCGGACGGCATCCTGATGGCTTATGGCAAGGGCATCGCCGCCAAGGGCATGACCCCGCGGCGCAAGATTGCGGACGTGCCCAGCATGCTGCTTCACAGCATGGGCCTGCCGGTGCCGGAGGACCTGGAAGGCAAGGTGCCGAAGCCCTTTTACGACCGTGAATGGCTGTCCACGAACCCCATCGTCGTTGGCGCCGCCACGGTGGCTGCGGCGGGTCAGCGCGACATCGAAGAGATGGACGAGAGCGAGAAACAACAGATCATCGAGCAGCTTCAGATGCTCGGCTACATGGAGTAGGCTCCCGCGATGACAACGACCAGTAACGCAAGCATCCCGCCTGAGGCCATCCTGCAGCGACTCAAGGATGTGCTGGAGGATTTCATTGAGGACTGGGACATTGAACTCGAGGAAGAGATCGGTCGCGATACGCTGTTGCTGGCCGATCTGGAGTTCGAGTCCATTGACATCATCCAGCTCGTGGTCGCCATTGAGGAGACCTTCGGCAAGCGCAAGCTGCCCTTCGAGCAAGTGCTGATGAAGGACGGGCGCTATGTCGATGATCTCTCGGTGGGCGCCATCGCCGACTTTCTGCACGGGCAGTTTTCATGAGCTTCGTGCAGGCCGGAAGTACCCGGCTTGCATGGCAGCAGCTGGGCGAGGGACCGGACATCGTGCTGGTGCACGGCCTCGCCACCAACCGCGCCTTCTGGTATGCCAGTCTGGCGCAACAGCTTCGGACGCACTATCGCGTCACCCTGTTCGATCTGCGTGGCCATGGCTATTCGGATATGCCGCCCAGTGGCTATGCGGCGCGTGACATGGGTCAGGATCTTGCGGCGGTCATCGATAACCTCGATCTGGATCCGCTCGCGGTCATCGCGCATAGCTATGGCGGCTCGGTGGCGCTGGAGTATGCGGTGTCGCCCCGGGCGCGGCTGCGTGCGCTGGTGCTGATGGATGCTCGCATCAACAGCCTGCAGCCGGAACAGTGGCTCGCCGACGCGCCGCACCTCACTGCTTTCGAGCAGGAGGTGGCGCGCGCAGATGGTCGTGACTGGTATCAGGAGCCACAGATCGGTTTTGCCTTTCTGGAGGCGATGGCACGGTTGCGTACGGCGGGCTTCACACCCAGTCAGCGCGACCCTTTCACCCCCTTTGCGGACGGCAAAGGCGGAAAGCGCGGCGCGATGGCCTTTTGTCGTTTGCTCGACCGGACCACGGCACGCGACGACTTTCTGCAGCGCGGCGCGGAGCGTGAGCAGCTACAGAGCCTCGATATCCCGGTGCAGCTGCTTTACGGTGCGCATTCGCGCAATTTGCCCAGCGGAGAGGCGCTGGCGGCCTGTCTGCCCGATGCCACATTGCAACGCATTGCCGAGGCGGGCCACTTCTTTCCGCTCAGCCATGCCTCGGAAGTCGCACGCTTGGTCGCGGAATTCCTGGACGCACAACGCAAGGAGACAACGGTTTGATCCAGTATTCGACACTCAAGAGCAGCATGGGCGGCGTCGTGCTTGCCCTCGGCATGGCGGCCTGTGCGGTCAACACGGGTCCGGCCTCCGCTGCGGACGTCTGTGCGGCGCGCGATCAGGCGCAGCAGGGCAGCGTGAAACATCAAGGCAGGGATCGCAGTTATCGTCTGTTTGTCCCCGCAACGGGCTCTGCGGACAAGCCGCTGCCATTGGTCGTCGCACTGCACGGCGGTTGGGGGACCGGTGAGCTGATGGCCGAGCAGACCGGTCTCGACCAGGCGGCGGCAAAGCATGGCTTTGCCGTGGTCTACCCGGACGGCGTCTCGCGCGCCTGGAACGCCGGTAGCTGTTGCGGTAAGCCGATGGAGCAGAAGATTGACGATGTCGGCTTTGTCGAGAAGCTGGTCGCCAAGCTGGGCGAGTCGGCCTGCATCGATGACGATCGCGTCTACGGCACCGGCTTCTCCAATGGCGCGATGATGACCCATCGCATTGCCTGTGAGTCCCCCGCGCTATTCAACGCCATCGCCCCGGTGGCGGGCGGTCCCATGATCGATAACTGTCCAGGCGCGGCCGCCATTCCGGCCCTGCTCATCGTCGGCAAAGAAGACGAGCGCATTCCCTGGCAAGGCGGCATGTTCAAGGAAAACTATCGCCCCTCGATCGCCGACCAGGTCAAGGTGCTTGCCAAGCGTAACCGTTGTGATGACAACGTGGCCAAGGCAGCGAGCCTTGGGGGCGGCTGCGAGAAGCGCAGTGGATGCGCACAGGGCGCCGTGCAGTGGTGCGTGCTGGACGGCGTCGGACACCAGTGGCCGGGCGGCAAGACCTATTTGAAGGCATTGCTGGGGCCCAACCGCGCGGACTTCGACGCCACCGCCACGATCCTCAACTTTTTTTCCGCGAGTAAATAAGCCCTCGATGCCCGTGACCGGCGCTACAATTCGGTCCATTCTCGCCGGGGTGTGCGGGCACCGTCACGGCGGCGGCGCCATGTGTGCCGCCCTTCACCAGACAGGAATCTCATGACACAGCTCGTATCGACGCTTCCCCCTCCCGCCGGCGCCTGGCGACGTTGTCTGTTGGGGGTCGCATTGGCGTCGATGCTGGCCGCTTGCGGTGGCGGCGGCGGTGGTGCCAGCGGCGGCCCTTCTGCGCCGGGGCAAGGTGGCCTTGACGCGCCGTCGGGTCCCTCGAGTGCGCGCAGCTGCCACAGCGAGTTCTCAACGCAGCGCGTGGAAAGCGGCGAGGACTGCGCACCGCGCTACCACGAACAGTGCCCGAAGAGTGAGTCCAGCCAGCTTGGCTTTGGCTTTGACGAGGTGCCGTCCTGCGACGGCGTCCAGGTTGAGGTTGTCTCAAAGACGGGGGTCGAAAACAGTTTTTCGAACACGCTGGACTACATCGTCCTGAAGCCCGTCGGGCGTGCGCCAAGCAGCGTGCTGGTCAGCCTGCATTTCCGTCAGCTCGGCCGTGATCCGCAGACGGCCGCTGCCACCTACGCCGCTCTGATGCGCAAGGCCGAGCTGGTGAAGGCGCGCAATGTAATGATCATTCTGCCCGGCTCTCCCACGGGCAACTGGCCACAAAGCACCATAACCGACACCATCAACGATCAGCTCAGCGGCCTGCCGCTGAATGATGCGCTGGCGCAGCTGGGGCTGCTCAACGAAGACAACGAACTGCTTTCGGCCGCCGAGGATGCTGGGTTCCCTCTGAGCGGCTTGGGTAGTCTGCTTGACGGCCTGACGCAGGGCCTGTTACCGGGCTTGCTTGGCAGTCTTGCCTTCAACTTTGCATCGGTGGAAGACAACCTCGACTACATCGAACTGGCGATGTTCGACGCCTTTGCCAGCTTCGGCGGTCAGGATCTGCCGCGTTACGTCAGCGGTTTGTCCAACGGCGGCATCTATGCCGGGCGCTTCGCTTGTCGCCGTCCGGATGTTTTCGATGCAGCGCTGATCGTGGCCGGCAGTGTCGGACCGGGGGAGGGCGAAGGCTGCAAGAATGGCGCGCCCATTGGCACGGTCCAGGTCCATGGCACCTTGGATGTGCTGGCCCCCTACGGCGGCGGCTTGACCTACCCGGTGCGGGGTGGCGGCGGACCGGGGCTGCTGTCCGGGCTGCTCAGCCCTGGGAGCCTGGACCTGCTTGGGCTGGGTGTGCCCACCGATATCTCCGCGGAATCCTTCGAGGATCCGGCAGCCGCCGACATCGCCGACTCCTTCGAGAGCGCCCAGAACCAGAGCCTGTTGGATACTCTTTTGGGGCTCAGCGCCCTGATCCCGGTGCTCGGGAGTGACGAGGGTCTGTTTATTGATGTCTTTGGTCCCAATAATGGCTGTAAAGGGCCGCTGCGAGAGACGGTGGTGCGCAGCGACACCGTTGGCGGGGACTCAGCGGGCGACGTCATCATTGAACAATTCGATGAATGCAACAACGGTCGCGGAACAAGTAGTCTGCTCGTGACCATCAGCAACGGTGGCCACCATTGGCCTGGCTACGATGATCAGAGCAGCATCGATTTCAATGTTTTCGGGCCGCTTAGCCGGGACTTCGACGCTACGATTCAGGGGTTCGACCTGTTGCAACAGGCTGCCGGGCGGCGCTGAGGCGACAGCGGGGCCGAAAGACAAGAGCACTTAGGGGAGCACGATGCCCGTTTCAACGACCGACGATAGCCCAGCAAACAACGCATCACGCGAGGCGGTGATCGCGCACTACAGGGCGCGACATACTGCGCGGGGGGATCTCTTCGGCGAACAGCCCTTTGCCAACTACGGCTACTGGGTCGAGCCGAATCAAAGCATTGAAGGCGCCGCCGAGGCGTTGACGCGTCTGGTGGCTAGCACTGCGCAAATGGGGCCCTCGTCGCACGTACTCGATGTGGGCTGCGGCTACGGCGCCGGCCCGGTGGTCTTCGCGCGCAGCCATAAGCCGCAAAGCGTGATCGGCATCGATGTCACGGACGTGCGTATCGAAACGGGGCGCGACTACGTCGCACAATGCGGTTTCGCCGACAGCATTCGTCTGCAGCTAGGAGATGCCACTGCGCTGGACTTCGCAGACGGCAGCTTCAACACGGTCGTGTCGGTGGAATGCGCCTTTCACTTTGACACGCGCGCGACCTTCCTGGCGGAAGCCTTCCGCGTCTTGACGCCGGGTGGCCGGCTTGCCTTGACCGACATGATCCCCAAGCGCGGCGTCGACCCCCGCAGCTATATGCGCGGCAATCGCGCCTTGCTAAGCGGGCAGTATCTGGACATGCCCGTGAACGCCTACGATGCGGATGCGTACAGCCGCATCCTGCGCGATATCGGGTTCGAGGAGGTGCGCGTCGAATCCATCCTTGAGCAAACCCGTATCCCCTTCATCTCGGCGCTGCGCCGCTATGCGGAACAGGCGGAAGGCGAGCGACGCGCAGCCCTCGAAGGCGTGTGCGAACGGCTGCAATTCTATGTGGACGCCGGTGAGGACTACGTGCTGGTCAGCGCCCGCAAGCCTGCAACGGCCTGAAGCCGGGCGCAGGAGCGCGTAGCGCGATGGAGGCATCGCTCGACAAGGTGACGCCGGCGCACGGACTGTCGGTGGCGCAGCTGCGCGATTTCGGGCTCCACGCCGGCGACGGCAACGGTATCGCCGGTCACCTGGAGTTCGAGCGCCCGCTCTGGCTGTTCAGCCCGCGCCATATTCGGCACTGCCGCTTCGGCGCGTTTAGCTACGTGAACGGTCGTGGCAGTTCCAGCCTTTATCGTGTCCACACCGGGCGCTATTTTCAGTGCGCCGAATCAACCATCATCGGTGCTCCGGATCATCCGCGCGACTGGTTCACAACGCACCCCTTCGGCTTCACCCGCCCCGAAGAGTTTCCCTCGCTCTACGACGACGCTGATTTCGCGCGGCTCGGGCCGGACGACAGCGAATCCTACCGCTACACCGATGGCGTGCCGCTGACGACCGTTATTGGCCACGAGGTGTGGATTGGGGCCGGCGTGATTGTGCGGCGCGGTGTCCGCATTGGGGATGGCGCCATCATCGGTGCGGGGAGCGTCGTCAACCGCGATGTACCGCCGTATGCGATCGCCGCCGGCATACCCGCTACCGTGAAGCGCATGCGCTTCGACGACGCGCTCATCGAGCGCCTGTTGGCGTTGCAGTGGTGGCAATACGATCTTGCCCCGCACAAGCACGAGGTCGATTTTCGTGACGCGGAGGGCACCACGGCTTATCTGGAAGAGGCGCTGGCGGCTGGTCGCTTGGCGCCCTTGGCGCTACCGCAGTTGCGGGTGACACCCGGCGTAGATGGCTTTGCTGTCGCGGCCGTGCAGAAGGAGCCGCAGGGGAGCCAGGCGTAGCGGCGCGGATCGACCCGCTCAGCTCGGCTCCGTTTCATTGTCATAGGCGGTACCAAGGGCCTGCGGTGACAGATCAGGCCATTGTTCCGGCGGCAGACCGACTGCGGGGAGCACGGCGGCGTTGTCGGCGCCTAGATCCGGGCCGCGCCGGTGCAGCACGCCACCCCCACGGCCCAAACGGAATGGCAGCCCAGGGAAGCGCTCACCTTCCAGATCCAGCCACCAGGTACGTTCTTGCAGGTGCGCGTCGTTCGCTAATGCGGCGGCGCTACGCACGTGGGCGGCGGCGATGCCGACGGCATGCAGTTGTTGCTCAGCCTGTTGCGCGTCGCGGCTGGCGCACCAGCGCGCCACATCTTCGTGCAAGCGGTCGTGTCCGCCCACTAGGGCACGCAGCTGGCGGACCTGTGCCTCATCGGCAGCAGTCAGGGTCAGCCATTGGTCTTCCCCCGCGCAGGCAAAGCAGTCCTGTAACGCGAAGCGGGCATCGCCATTGCCCTGGGGCTGCGGCTGGCTGCCGTGACGGAAGTAGCGCAGGAAGTGCTCGCCGATCAGCCAGGCTGTGGTTTCGGTTTCAGCAACGTCGACCCATTGTCCCTCTCCGTCGTCGTCGCGCTGAACCAGCGCCAGCAGGGCGGCGAGCGTGCCAAAGACGCCATTGAGTACGTCCAGTTCGCGCACACGAAAGCGCTTGTCATCGTCGACGTAGGCCGTGAGCTCCTGCAGGCCGCTGATCGATTCGATGCTACCGCCATAGCCCGCATAGGCGGCATAGGGTCCTGTTGCCCCGAAGGCCGACAGAGACACCGCGATCAGTCGGGGATTCAGCTGGCGAAGCGTCTCTGGTGCAAGTCCTTTCCGCGCCATGACGCCGGGGCGGGAGTTGTCCAGCAGAATGTCGGCCTGTGCGACCAGGCGGTGACAGGCTGCGCGGTGCTCGGGGATACGCAAGTCGAGGGTGATGGATTGCTTGTTGCGGTGCAGCTGATGCACCCGGGGGTACTGGTTGATGCGCGCTTTGTAGCCCCCGCGCATGCCATCCAGTCGTGCTGGATATTCAATCTTGATGACCTGGGCGCCGTAATCCGCAAGCAGTCGCGCGGCGTGCGGGCCGGCCCAGTCGTGGGTGAAATCCAGCACGGTGATGCCTGCCAGCGGTTGCTCGTTGGTCGCGGCATTGCCGCGCCAGCGGGTGGATGCTGCGCCCGCCACCTCGGCACCGGGACGGGAATGGCGCGGCGCAGCAAGCTGCCGCCACGGGCTGCGCGCCGGGCGGAACGGCGCGCCGGGCATGCGGCCTCTGTCATGTGCGTCGTCGGAAGCCGCTTCGGCGAAAAAGGCCCGTGCCTCGAACTGAGGGTCACTGGCGGCCTCTTCCAGTGAAGCCAGATACGTCCATGCCAGACCCGCTTGCTGGCCCAGGTGGAAGACCGCTCTCTTGTCGGTGCGCGACAGCCAGGGCTGCATGCGCGTATAGACCTCGTCGCGGTGGGCGATGCGATCGCCCATGTGGGCCAGCCGCGACGACGCGAGTTCCGCATCCTCGAACAGCGTGCAGGCCTTTTGCCAGTTGCGCATGGGACCACCGACCACCGTCGCCCAGCCATCGCGGCAGCGGAAGGTGCGCCAGGGCACCAGGTCGTGTTCGTCGCCGTTTCGCCGCGCTACCTTGCCGCTGCGGAGATATTGGATCAGCGCAATCTCGTAGGTGTCCAATGCCGTTTCCTGCATCGACACTTCGATGACATCTCCCTTCCCGTCGCCGGCGCGCCGATGCAGTGCGATCAAGACCGCACAACAGGCGCGCAGACCGGCGCCAAGCTGTACGAGCGGGAAACCGGCATTGAGGGGTTCCCGGTCGCCTCGGCCGGTGGACTGCATGAGGCCGGACGCAGCGTACAGCGTGATATCCGACGCCGGGGCCGTCGCCAGGGGGCCATGCAGACCGAAGGGAGCAATGCGTAGCAGGATGCGACCGGCGGCCGCCTGCTGCTCCAGGGCGGTATCGACGCCGAGCGCCTCGAGACCACCGGCGCCCAGCCCGTCGATGATCAGGTCGGCACTGGTGCATAAGGCGCGCAGTGCGTCGTCATCGCATTCGATGCGCTGCTTGCCGGTGTCGAGCCAGTCGGCGCTGTCGCCATCGGCCGGGGCCAGAGGGCCACTGCGCCGGCTGCTGGGGTGCTCGATGCGTAGTACCTCAGCGCCAAATCCCGCCAGCAATTTGGCGCAGTAGGCGCTGGCCACGTCGCCTCCCAACTCAATAACGCGAAGACTGGTGAGTGCGGTCATGACAGTGCTCCTTGAGGCAGCGGGACACCCAGGCGCTCGGCCAGTGCCAGCAGGTCGGGATGGTCAAGGCCGGGGTCGGCCGGAACGGATTCCGGCTCCGGCCAATGCCCTGGGGTGCGCAGAAAGCGGACATCGTCGCCCAGCGGCGCATTGGGCGGACCCGGCATGGCGAAGGGCAAGACACCCGAATCACCGGGTGTCGTTCGCGCTGCAATCTCCGCCAGCAAAGGTGGGAGGACCCGGTGTGGGCGGTCCCGCAGGAAATCGCTTCGCAGCCGACGCCAGCGCACATCGGGGTTGCTTTGTTGCACACGTAGCAGCGTGTCGTGCACGCGAAACCACATCAACGAAGGGGCGAGCACCGGATACCGGTCGGCGTGATGCTGCGCCTCGGGCGGTATGAAGAGACGGCCCTGCAGTTCGTGGTGGACGTGCGCGCTAAACTGCGGGACGGCTTCGACCAACTGGACCACCAGTGCATCCGGCAGGGCGCGCAACAGACCCTCGATGGCATCAATGCGCAGCGCGTCGTGGGGCTCATGAAGGACGAGGTGACGACCGTTGGCATGGCTGAGTAGCCAGTCGAGCAACTGGGCGATCGTCCATTCCGCACGCCGCTGCAGCCAATGGGCGGCGGCGTCGATGGTGTCAGGCTGCTGCGCGCCGAAGCGCAGCTGAGCCACTGTACGCAGCAGACCATCACCGGCGCGGTCCTCGGCACGCGCGTGCAGCGCCAACACCTCGTCCACGGTAGCCGCCGAGCCCAGGCGCAGTTCCGGCAGCGCCAGCATGCCGGCACAGTGGCCGATACTGGCCGCGCCCCAGGCGATGTCGCCACCGGGTGGGGCGAACAGCAGCAGCGGGGTCGGCGTCATGCCGCGCCCGCGACGGCGTTCCCGAGCCAGACTTCGGTGCCACCGCGGGGATTGGGCAGATAGCGCCATTCGCCCTCTCGGCGCTGCGCCACCGTGGGGCCAAATGGGTTGGCCGTGGCAACGAACAGGCCGTGGGGTGTCGACATCATGTTGCGTATGCCCCAGTTATAGGGGTTATCGAAGCCGTTGCGCACGGCGCGCTGCCAGCGAATGCCATCGCGCGTGCACCAGAGCTCGCTGCCGCCATGCTGATAGGCAAGTCGGTCCATGCCCCAGCGGCGGATCATGACCATGACGTCCTCGGGCCAGACATGGACCGGCAGGTAGGGAAGCATGTTGGCCCAGCAGAAGGTGCCGACGTAGAGCCAACCGTCGTGCACGCACATCCGCCAGACGTATCCCTGGAAGAGATTGTCGAAACCGGGCGAGAGCCCGGACAGGGGGTAGCGGATGCCGTCCGGGGTTACGCGGCTGTGGCCGACCAGTAGCTCCCAGGAATCATCAGGCCAGACGCGCAGGACTTCAGCCGCTGCGGGCCCGATGCGCAGATTGCGGTGGAAGCCACCGTTGAGTACGCCGGTGCCCACATAGAGCGCACCGTTGAAGACGCACAGGCTGGCGCCAACTTCGTTGTAAGGACCGCGGCCGGCGCCATGGTGCAGCACACGTTTCCAGCGATAGGGAGGTTCGCCCACACCATCGTCTTCGGTACGCCACAACTCGAATCCCTGCGGATTGACGGTGGCTGCGTACAAACGACCGGCGAATTCGGCCATCTCGAAAATGGTGAGGTTGGCCGGACTGCCAAAGCCGGCTTCGTTGGCCGGTCGCCAGTCCTGACTGAGGATGTCGTGCGTCGCGTAGATGGTGGCGTCGCTGCCGACGCTGTCCTGCGCGCGCTGCTCCGGATCATGGATGTTGCGTGAACTCGTCGGACTGGTGTGGATGCGCCCGCGATAGGGCTGCAGTGTTCGAAAGCTGCGCACGAAATCGGAGAAGGGCGGTCGGGCGGCCGGGGCGAAATGCTGTCCGTCCTCCGATCGCAGAATCTCGGGTGGGTCGGTGGCGGCGGGCGCCCAGGTGGAGACATACAGGCAGGCCTGATCATCCGAGGCGCCCTGGAATACCGCCATGCCCCGGTAGCCGATGTAGCGCGGCACCATGCGGCCATTGCGCCCAGATACCTCCGGGGCGCGATAGACACGGGTCCAGCCGCGTGTCGCCGGGTCGTAGCACCAGATTTCCGCGTGGCGGTCGACCTCGTAGATGTCATTGGGACAGTCCACCGGCCATGGCTTGAGATCCGGACGCGGCATATTGGTCTTGTTCATCTGCATCGCGCCGCGGGTGGTGCCCACGAACAGCTTGCCGCGGAACCAGGCCATGCTATGACCATAGTGATTCAGACCGTCGCCGAAGCCGCTCGGCGCCGTCAGGCGGAAGTGCCCCTGTTGTAGCGGTGTCGCCTCCGGAATCACGGCAGCCAGGACCAGACTTCCACCAGCACGAAGCGGACGATGGCCTTGGTGAACACCACGATGACCGGCTCATATACGCCGTTGACCTTGCCGCGTCCGGTCATTTCCGAGCGCAGTTGATGGCCGGGATCCTCAACCTCGAGCAGAACCCGCACGATCCGGCCGTACGGCGCTTCCTCGGCGCTGGGCGCAATCGACACCACACGTGCCGGCAGCACTTCCGTGGGCGCTGTCCAGACACGCACGCGCGCTTCCGCGCCCTGCTCGACGATGGCGATCTGCGCTTCGGGCACTTCCAGCCGGGCCAGCATGCGGCCCTGTTGTTCGATGGTGGCGATGCGATCGCCCACGTCGAGGAACTGGCCGCGCGCGTAGCGCAACTCATCGGAGATGACGGTGCCGCTGATCGGCGCGCGCAGGCGCGTGTCCTGCAATCGTTGCTCGTGAAAATCCAGTTCCGCCCGCTGCGCTTCGAGCTGCGCCTGCAAGGCTTCGAGCCGCTCCGGACGGATACCGCCCTGGGTGACTTCGAGCTGGCGTTCAGCCTCCTTCAGCTCCTCACGCCGCACCTGGGCGGTGTTGATGGCGCGTTCGTAGTCCTGTGCCGAGATCCCCTTGCGCCGGTAGGCGGCCTCGGCGCGCTCTGCCTCATTGGCAGCCGCCTTCAGGCGCGCCCGCGACGTCACCACACGCTGCTCCGCCAGGGCGATGGACTCGGCCCGCGCACCGGCCTGCTCCAGCGCCAGCTGGGCTTCGAGGCGGCTGACCTCCGCCTTGGCCGTGGCGACTTCGGCGCGCTGCGCCGCATCGTACAGCCGCACCAGCTCGTCGCCGCTTTCGACCTGATCCCCCTCGGCCACGAAGACCTCGCGGATGTCGCCGGAGGCCAGGGCGTGCACTTGCGCCCGCTCGGCCGGGAGCACGGTGAGATGGCCACTGGCGTCGTAGCGGTAGGGCAGCACCATGACCAGCGCGATCACCGCCAACCAGCCCATGGTGCGCCTGCTGGGCGGGCCGGAAGGGCCCTTGTGACCCCAGGTGCCGGCCAGCACGCGTCGCTGCGAGCGCACGCGCCGGATCTGGGCCACCGAGACCAGCAGCAGCGCCGCGAGCACAACCGCCACGCCGACACCGCCCCAGACCATGCCCAGCCAGCGTGCCGGAAAGGCAAGGATGAGCACGATCACCGTCACCACATAGAGCACGGCCAGCACGGCGAAGATGCGCAGCGCGCGACGTGGGGGCGGCGCCGTCCGCGCCCACGGACGGTCCCAACCGAAGATGGACATCCACGCCTGGTCGCGCAGGTCGGGAACACCCAGGCGATGAGCCAGCAGCAGGTACCCCTCGCGTGGCACCAGCGGATTGGCGCGCAACAAGGTGCCGACTGCCGCGATCAAACCGAAGGCGAGCAGATAGCTCGCCAGCAACTCGCCGGTGCTGCGCAGCATCAGCCAGCCGCCGACACCAACGACAAAGAGCAGCACGCCGCTCTGCAGGCTGGATCCGAGAATCCGCAGGCGGGCACCAAGGTCTGCCCGTTCGGCGGGGCCTTCGGTGTCGACGTGAAGATGCGGGAGGAAGCCGAGCGCAAAGCGCAGCCGTACAGTGGCGCCTTCGGGAGTCCAGGTTTCGATGGCCGCAGCCCGGGCCGAAGTCGACAGCAGATTGATGGCGAGAGCCGCGGGGAGACCGACCAGCGCCAGCCAGTACGGTGACAGGATGCCCGTGATATGCAGCGCGGCGTCATCGCGCAGATGCCACAACGCGCCGGCGGCGGCGATGGCCAGCAGCCACAGCAGCCAGCGCAGCGCAGGTTGAGCCACGAAGACATTGATCAGACGGCCGAGGTGGCGCAGCGGGCCGATCGGGACCGCAAAGCCACCTGCAGTGCCCCCACGCTCGCGGCTGGCCGCCGAACCATAGTCCCCCGGCAAGCCAGGGGCGGCGAGGGAACCCGGTGTGGAGGAAGGCGGGTGCTGCTCCGGCGCGCCGCGGGGCGGCGCTCCATCGTCGGTCAATTGCGGCGGAACGGGCAGCGGTTCCTCGCGCCCGGCTTCGAGTAAGCCGGCTTCGGAGAGTTCAAGGGCAAGGCGGTCGATGATGGCATCGCCTTCACGGTCACCGGCCGCCTCCATGCGCGCGGCACGGTCACGCTCGCCGTCAAAGAGCTGCGCCAGTTGATACTCCGCCTCGCTCAGTCGGTAGCGCGGGCCGCCTACGCCCGCCTCGACGATGACGCTGCCGCTGGTGGCGGGAACCGCGGCGATGCGGCCGATGAATCGAAGATGGGAAGACGCGGTCACCGAGAGTTCACTCCAGAATCAGTACGGGCGCCGATGGCGCGGCGCGGGCTGGGCTGCAGGGCGGGTGGACAGGGAAGCAAAGGATGCGGTCCGGTGGCGCGACGCCTCATTGCAGCACGCGGTTCATTTCTTCGAGGTCGGCCATGCGCAACACGCCGGCGGCCTTGCGCAGCCGCAGCAGGCCAAGCAGGTAGTCGTAGCGCGCGCGGGCGAGATCGCGCTGGGCGCGGAAACGCTCGCGCACCGCGGCCAGATAGTCCGCCGACGTGCGCGAACCGACCTCAAATGCGATCTGTGCGGAGGCTTCGGCCGCCTGCGCCGAGTCGACCGCCTTGACCAGCGCATCGGCGCGGGCGAGGGCGGCGCGGGTGTTCAGAAAGGCGGTACGCGTCGCCAGTCGGGCCTGGGTTTCGGCGCTGTCGCGCTGATGCGCGGCCGCGCGCTGGCGCGCCTGCGCTTCGATGACCCGCGAGCGCACCATGCCCCCTTCGTACAGTGGAACGCTGAGGGAGATGCCGATGCGGCTGTCGGTATCGTCGCGCGCGCCCTCGAAGCCGCCGTCGGAATCGAAGTAGGCGTGCGAGCCGGTCAGTTGCAGCGTGGGCCAGCGTTGGGCGCGCGCGATGTCGGTATCGACCTCGGCCAGGTTCAGTCCCACCGTTTCGGCCAGGACGTCGGTATTGTGCTGCTGCGCGCGGGCGAGCCAGGGCTCGACCCGGTCCGGATCAAGGGCGGGCAGGCGGGCGACTTCGTTCAGTGTCTTGATGCGCTCCGGGCGCTGTCCGCTGATGAACTCGAGGCGGGTTTGCGCGATGTCGAGCGCGTTCTCGGCTTCGATTTCCGAGGCCTTGACGCTGTCGAGCTGGGCCCGCACGGCAAGCAGGTCGGTTTCGGCGACGATGCCGGAATCAAAGCGTCCCTGGGTCTGTTCAACCTGGCGCGCGATGGCTTCCTTTTCGGCGCGCGTGAAGCTGAGCTCGTAGCCGGCCGCGAGCACGCCGAAATAGGCCTCGGCGGTGCGCAGCATCAGCTCGTGGCGTTCCGCCGTCAGGCGCAGACGCGCCTGGCCAATGGCGAGTTCGGCGCGGTCCAGACCGAGCAGCGCGGCGCGCTGGTAGATCGGTTGCTGAAGGGAAACGCCGTAGGCGTACTTGTCGAAGTACTCGGTCTCGTTGATCTCGGCGATGCCGAAGAACTCGCCGTCGATCTCCTGACGGATGCGGTTGTACGCGCCTTCCAGCCCAATCTTGGGGAGCAGGCGGGCGAGGGCCTGGGGCTCGGCTTCCGCTGCGGCGCGGTACAGCTCCAGCGCGGCGCGGTAGTTGGCATTCCGATCAAGCGCCGCCTGATAGTAATGCAGCAGGCTGTCTTCGCTGGCGACGGCGGCGCCCCGGTCGAGGCCCTCTGCCTGTGCGCTACCGAACAGGCAGAGACCGATAAGCACAAAGAGCCACTGCTGGCTCGCGAATCGCCGAGATCGCGGCATGAATGAGTGATCGCTGGGGTTCACGGGGATTTGGCGGGATTCGCCCTGCGCTGTCAACCCAAAACCGTGTCGGAAAATAGATAATTACGCGTGAGTGGGAGGCGATCGACCGTGCGCGCCAGCTGCAGTTGGAAGACCGCCAGCCCGCCCCAGCGGAAGGTTGCCTCCGAAGCCTGGAGATAGAAGCGCCACATCCGGCAGAAGCGCTCACCCATGATCTCGGCGATGGCCGCTCGGTTCTGCTGGAAGCGTGCGTGCCAATGCGACAGGGTGCGGGCGTAGTGCAGCCTGAGCACTTCCAGGTCGGTCATCCAGAGACCGCTCTTTTCCAACGGTGACATGATCTCGGATGCAGCCGGAATCTGCCCGCCGGGAAAGATGTATTTGCGGATCCAGGGGCTCCCCTGATCAGGTGGATGACGGCTGCCGATGGTATGCAACAACGCCACCCCATCGTCAGTAAGGAGCTCGTGCACGCGCCGGAAGAAGACCGGGTATTGCGGCCGGCCGACATGCTCGAACATGCCAATGCTGACGATGGCGTCAAACGGGCCCTGCGTCTGGCGATAGTCCTCCAGGCGGAAGTGGACGCGGTCGGCGAGGCCGGCAGCCTCGGCGCGTTCGCGGGCGATGGCGCATTGGTTTTCGGACAGCGTGACCCCGGTGACCTCGACGTCGAAATGGCGCGCCAGATAGAGGGCATTGCTTCCCCATCCGCAGCCGATGTCGAGCACGTGTGCGCCCGGCCGCAGGTCGAGCTTGCGTGCGATGAGCGCGCATTTGGCTTGTTGCGCGGCCTCCAGGCTGAGTTCCGGTTGTTCAAAGTAGGCGCAGGAGTAGTGCAGGTCCTGATCCAGAAACAGGCGATACACCGGTGTATCGATGTCGTAGTGGTGCTGGATGTTGCGTTTGGCGCTGACCGCTGAATTCAGTTCGCCCAATCGGGCGCGCAGCACGCGCAGCGCGCGCGTGCGCCGCGAAAGCAGATGACTGCTGTTGCGCATGGCAACCTCAAGCACCGAAAGAAGATCGTCTTCCGGTTCCCAGTGGCCTTCAACATAGGCTTCGGGAAAGCGCATTTGCGGACCGCGGAGGACCCAGTGCAGGGTGGCGCGATCCTTGAAGCGCAGGCGGGCGGCGCGTGGCCCGCTGCCGATGGAGCATTCTTGCCCATCGTCGAACCGGATGTCGAGCCGGCCCTCGGTGAAGCGGCGAGATAGCCAACGTAGAACAGGCGTCATGGCGCACCCCCGTTGCAGTGCTCGCGCTAGAAGCTATCGCGCAATGCCTGCCTCTGCAAGCCGCAGATGGGAGCAGCCGTGGGTCTCGAGATGGCGCCTATACGTTGAAGCGGAAATGCATGACATCGCCTTCGTGAACGATGTAGTCCTTGCCTTCGAGCCGCCAGCGGCCCGCATCCTTGGCGCCATTTTCGCCCTGGTAGGTGACGAAGTCGTCGTAGGCGACCACTTCCGCCCGGATGAAACCTTTCTCGAAATCGGTGTGGATCACGCCGGCCGCCTGCGGCGCGCTGGCGCCCTTGCGCACCGTCCAGGCGCGGACTTCGGCCGGTCCGGCGGTGAAGAAGGTCTGCAGCCCGAGCAGATCGTAGGCACCGCGAATGACGCGGTCGAGCCCGGGCTCCTGTAGGCCGAGATCGGCAAGGAATTCGGTACGGTCGGCGTCATCGAGCTGCGACAGTTCCGCCTCAATGCCGGCGCAAACCGGCACCACCACGGCGTGCTCTTCGGCGGCGCGCTGCCGCACCTGCTCCAGCGCGGCGTTGCCCTCGCTCAGGGCGGCTTCGTCGACGTTGGCAATGTACATCAGCGGCTTGGCGGTAATCAGAAAAAGCTCGCGCAGCCATGGCCGCTCACCTTCGCTGATCGGCAGGCTGCGCACCGGGTAGCCGGCGTCCAGGTGATCGTGCACGCGCTTGAGCAGATCGGCGCGCGCCTGGGCCGTCTTGTCGCCGGATTTGGCCTGGCGCGAGACCTTGTCCAGCGCGCGCGTGACGCCCTCGAGATCCGCGAGTGCGAGTTCGGTGGCGATGGTGTCGATATCGCGCAGCGGATCGACGGAGCCGGACACATGGATGATGTCGTCGTCCTCGAAGCAGCGCACGACATGGGCGATGGCATCGGTTTCGCGGATGTGGCCAAGAAACTGGTTTCCGAGACCTTCGCCCTTGCTGGCGCCGGCGACCAACCCGGCGATATCCACAAACTCGACCGAGGTGGGAATGATCTTCTGCGGCTTGACGATGCCGGCCAGTGTCTGCAGCCGGGGGTCAGGCACGGGCACCACGCCGACATTGGGATCGATGGTGCAGAAGGGATAGTTCTCGGCGCCGATACCGGCGCGCGTGAGCGCGTTGAAAAGGGTCGATTTGCCGACATTGGGCAGACCGACGATGCCGCATTGAATGGCCACGCTGCTAACTCCCTAAGGCAGTATTGGAAGGAAGAACTCGGTGCCCCATCGACTGGACGAAGTGGGTCTCAAGCCTGCGTCGGGGCGGTGTGCAATTGTGTGCAGGCGCGCTCCCAACCGCTGCTGAGCAGCGTGTCGAGCGCCTCCGCGGCGCGCACCAGCGCATCGCCGATGGCACGCGATTCCTCCGCGGTAGGCTTGCCAAGCACGTAATTGAGGACTTCCTGCTGCTGTCCCGGATGACCGATGCCGACACGCAGGCGACAGTAGTCCGGCGTGCCCAGATGGCGGTGAATATCGCGCAATCCGTTGTGGCCGCCGTGCCCACCGCCGCGCTTGAGGCGGACGGTACCGGCTGGCAGGTCGAGATCGTCGTGCACCACGAGCACCTCGGAGGCGGCGATCTTGTAGAAGTCGCAGACAGCGCGTACCGCCTGGCCACTGCGGTTCATGAAGGTATCGGGCTTGAGCAGCCAGAGATCACCGGCGGCGGTGGGCAGACGGCTCGTCTCGCCCGAGAAGCGACGCTCGGCCTTCCAGCTGCTTGCGGCGTGGGCCGCCAGCGCATCGACAAACCAGAAGCCGGCGTTGTGTCGCGTGGCAGCGTAGCCGGGCCCGGGGTTACCGAGCCCGGCAATCAACCGGACAGGAAGAGACACGATGACGGCGGAACGGCAGGATCAGTCTTCGGACTCGCCTTCGTCGTCCGAAGCCTGTTCGCCTTCGCCACTGTCTCCTTCGTCTTCCTCGTCCTCCTCAACCTTGCGCGGCTGGTGGATCGCCACCACGCCGGCGTCGTTCTCGTGCTTGAGCTCGACGAGTTCTACACCCTCGGGGAGGGGGATCTCGGAGAGATGGACGGTCTGATCGAGTTCCAGCTTGGAGATATCCACCGCGATGTATTCGGGCAGATGCTTCGGCAGACACTCGACTTCGACGTCGTTCATCATGTGCTCGACAACGCCGCCGCCGGTCTTCACGCCCGGCGCCACTGCTTCGCCTTCGAAGTGCAGCGGCACGCGCACACGAATAGCGTGATCAGCGCGCACGCGCAGGAAATCGGCGTGCAGGATCTGCTTGCGCGCCGGATGGCGCTGCACAGCCTTGATCACCACCGACTCGGGCTGGCCGTCGATCTCAAGCTTAAGAATGTGCGAGAAGAAGGCTTCGTAGCCCATCTGGCGGTATAGCTGGCGGTGGCTGACCACGATCGACTGCGGCGCCTTGCCAGCGCCATAGACGATGGCTGGGGTCCAGCCATCACGGCGCAGACGGCGGCTCGCACCCGTTCCTTGCGCCTCACGCGATTTCGCCTCGACGACGAATTCATCGGACATGATTGATGCTCCAAAAAGGGGAGAAGGAAAGCCTTCGCGGCCCGCGACCAGGCCACGAAGGGCGCGCAGTGTAGTGGAAGCCGGCGGTAGGCGCCAGTCGCGCGCTTGCGCCTAGTCCGAATACAGCGAGGACACCGATTCCTCCGCCGACACGCGGCGGATCGCTTCGGCCAGCAGGGCGCCGATGGAGAGCTGGCGAATCTTGCCGCAGTTGGCGGCGGCCGGAGACAGCGGGATGGAGTCGGTGACCACCAGTTCGTCGATCTGGGAACCGCTGATGTTCTCGACCGCGGCGCCGGACAGTACTGGATGCGTGACATAGGCGACGACCCGCCGGGCGCCTGCTGCCTTCAATGCGTCGCCGGCCTTGGCGAGGGTGCCTGCAGTATCCACCAGATCATCGACCATGACGCAGGTCTTGTCGCGGACGTCACCGATGATGTTCATCACCCGCGCCTCGTTGGCGCGCGGGCGGCGCTTGTCGATGATGGCGAGATCGGCGTCGTCGAGGCGCTTGGCCACGGCCCGGGCGCGCACCACACCGCCCACGTCGGGGGATACCACCACCACGTTGTCGTATTTCTGCCGCCAGATGTCGCCCAGCAGCACGGGTGAGGCGTAGACGTTATCCACCGGACAGTCGAAGAAGCCCTGAATCTGGTCGGCGTGCAGATCCACCGTGAGTACGCGGTCGGCGCCGGCCGTGGTCAGGATATCGGCACAGACCTTGGCCGAAATCGGCACACGCGACGAGCGCGGACGTCGGTCCTGGCGGGCATAGCCAAAGTAGGGGATGACGGCGGTGATGCGCCCCGCGCTTGCGCGCTTGATGGCGTCGCAGATCATCACCAACTCCATCAGATTGGTGTTGGTGGGCGCGCAGGTCGGCTGCACGACGAAGACATCGCGACCACGCACATTGTCGTGGATCTCGACGTTGATCTCGCCATCGGAGAAGGTGCCGACGGTGGCGCTGGCCAGTGGCAGCTTCAGGTGTGCCGCTACATCCTTGGCAAGCGCCCGATTGGCGTTGCCGCTGAAAATCATCAGATGGCCGTCGCTCATTCTGTGCCGTATCCCCGAGAAGTCATCGTCCGCAAATTGCAGTGGCCTCGCGCCGCTGCAATGTGAAGGGCCGCGTCAGCGCGCGGCCCTGCTTGTTGGCTGGGGCGGATGGATTCGAACCATCGCATCACGGGATCAAAACCCGTTGCCTTACCGCTTGGCTACGCCCCATCGGCTGTCATGTCGCCGACATTATCGCCCGATTGGGCCAAGGCTTGCCACATGCAGCGGCGAAGAATTCTGTGCACGGGTGACCAGAGTGGGTAGTGCGGCCGGCATGCGGCGCTGCGCAGCCCGCGCCGTTGCGCGGTCTGCCAGACACAGAAAGCAGGCGCTGCCACTGCCGCTGAGCTGCGGTCGGGCGTCGGCCTGCGCCTCTGCGGCGGCCTGTGCCAGCGCATCCAGGGTCTCGCTCACGGCGGGTGCGAGCGCGCGTGCGACCGGCTCGAAGACATTGCGACAGCGCCCGGCGGCAAAGTCGGCCATCGTGACGGGGGCCGTATCGCGCTCCAGTGCGTCGGCGGCGAAGGCTTGTGCCGTGGACACGGCGCAACCGGGCAGGGCGAGCAGTATCCAAGGCTCGTCCGGAGCCACCGACGTGAGCTGTTCCCCCACGCCCTCCGCCCAGCTGGCGTGGCCGTGGATGAAAACGGGCACGTCAGCGCCCAGTCCCAGACCGATGCGCGCCAGTGTGGTGGCGTCGAGCCGACAATTCCACAAGGTATTGAGGGCGATCAGGGTGGTGGCCGCGTCGCTGGAGCCACCGCCCAATCCGGAACCCATCGGGATGCGCTTGTGTACGGCGATGTCGACGCCGTAAGGGGCACCGGTGGCCGCGCGCAGCGCCTGCGCGGCGCGCACAACGAGATCGTCATCGGTCGGGATGGCTTCGGTATCGCCATAACGCGCAATGGCGCCGTCGCGCCGCACGCGGAAACTCAGTTCGTCGCCCCAGCCGAGAAACTGAAACAGCGTCTGGATGTTGTGTCGGCCGTCCGAGCGCCGCCCCGTGATGTGGAGAAAACGGTTGATCTTGGCGGGCGCGGGCCAGCGCGCCGCTCCGAATGCGCCCAGTGTGTCTGCGCTCTCAGTCTGCATCCCGTTCGATGTTGCGCCAGCGCGCGATGCGCAGAAGCGCTGCCTGCTCCTCGCTGATGAAGCGGATGCGGCTGGGTAGCCACAGCCCTTCCTGTGTTTGCTCGTAGGCCTCGTAGTGGATGCGCCAACCAGCCTGCTCCAACACGGCGAGCTGGCCGGCGTCGTTATAGGCGAAGACGGCGGCGCGGCCGGGCATGGGACGCCCCACTGCCCAGAATCGTAGTCCCGCCACCGGAAGTTGCCAACCCAGTTGCTGCTGCAGCCAGACCTCCGGTTGGCTGGTGGTGATGCGCTGCTCGCCATCGCGGATGGTCACCGCTGTCGGTGTGCCGGCGAGCGCGATGGCACCGCTGCCGAAAGGTCCGGAGGCGCGGGCCGAGAAGCGCGCGCCGCTCTGACGCCAGAACAGGGTGGCGGAACCCATACTGCCCTCGCTCAGCCGGCCGTCAATGACGAAGCCGGAGATGTCACGGATGGTGGCGAGATGCGCAAGCCAGGCCTCGCTGCGGTCGACGCGCGTCGAAGGTGGCGGCGTGGTGGTGGCGCAGGCTGCCAACAGGATCGGCAGCAGCAGCGCCCACAGTACGCGCCACGCAGCCATCACTGCAGCAGGCGCTCGGTGGTTTCCTTGAGAGTGGGATCGTCCGGATCCTTGGCCAACGCCGATTCAAGCAATGCGCGGGCGCGTTCCTTTTCGCCAAGCGTCCAGAGCACTTCACCGAGGTGGGCGGCGACTTCCGGATTGGGGAAGGCGTCGTAGGCGCGTTGCAGATACGCCAGCGCTTCCTTCGGCTTGCCCTGCTTGAACAGCACCCAGCCCAGACTGTCGGTGATCGCCGGGTCGTCAGGGGCTACGGCAAGGGCGCGCCGGATGAGATCCTCCGCCTCATTCAGCCGTTCACCGCGAATGGCCAGCATGTAGCCGAGCGCATTCAGGGCGGCGGCATTGTCGCTGTCGTCGGCGATCAGGCGGCGCAACTCGGCTTCCGCCGCCGCCATGCGGCCGGCCTGCTCCAGCGCCAGCGCGTAGTTGTAGCGCAGCTCTGGATGGTCGGGATAGGCGGACAGTGCCTGCTCCAGCAGCGAAACCGAGGCGTCGTAGGCGCGGGCGCGATAGAGCATCTCGCCTTCGGCCGCGAGCAGTCGCGCCGCCATGCCGGGATTCTCCCGGCGCAGCCGCTCGAGGCGTTCGCGGGCGGCGTTCAGTTCGCCCTGCTCGGCTTCGATCTGCGCCAGGCGCAGTTCCGCACGCAGCAGGTCGCCGGCTTCGGCCGCCTCCTGCAACCAGCGGCGCGCCGTCTCGAAATCGCCCTGGGATTGCGCCAGCACCCCCAGCTGATAACGGATCTCCGCGCGGTCGGCATCGTCTGCGTCCAAAGCGCGCCGAAGGTAGTCCGCAGCGCCTGCGGGGTCGCCCTGCTCCCGGGCGATGGTGCCCAGGCTGAGCAGGGCATCGGCATCACCGGGCGCTGCAACGAGCACGGCTTCGAGCTGCGCGCGCGCCGCATCGTAGGCGGCGTTCTGGCGCAGCAGTTGCGCGAAATCGCGCCGCAGCGCCGCGGGTTCCTCGACGGCCCCGATACGCGTTTCCACCGCCTCTACCGCCTGCGCGGTATCACTGCCGCGCAGCAGCGCGCCGGCAAGCAGCAGCAGGTGGCGGTTTTCGATCGTCGAGCCGTCCAGTGTCAACGCGCGTTCGATGGCGGCGCGCGCGCGGTCGAAGCGTTCGTAGTTGTAGGCGAGTAGGCCGAGTGCGAACCAGGCCTCCGCGTCGTCGGCGCTGGAAGCCTCGACGTGTCCCTGCACGACATCCAGCGCCAGCGCGTGTTGCTGCTGCACATCCCCCAGCGCCCGTACCACCGGCCGATAACCGGAGCCGTCTTCGCTGTCCGCGGCCTGCACCATCTGCTCCAGATGGCGTCGCGCCATGTCGGCATCGCCGGCATCAACCGCCAGGCGCAGCAGCAGGGCGTGGCTCTGCGACGGCGAGTCGCCGGTGTCCTGCCATAGCTGCGCCAGTTGATAGGCCAGATCCTCGCGTCCGGCGGCCAGTGCCTCGCGCACGCCGCGGCGGGCGATGTCCGGTTCGTTATACAACTCGGCGGCGCGCAAAAAGGCCTGCGCCGCGGCCTCGTGCTGGCCGCGCGCGGACGCCAGCTCGGCCAGTAACAGTTGTTCGGTGAAAGTAGTGCGTCGCGGATCGGGTACCGGGCTGGGCGGAGCCACACGCGCGGATAGCGCGTCGTTGAGCGGCTCCTGCCGCGTATCCGGCGTTGGCGTGTGCGCGGGAGCGGAGAGCGTGCTGCAGCCGCCGCTGGTCAGCAGCAGGGCGCCGCCTGCCAGCCAGAGCAGCAGGCGCATCGGGTTGAGGGGGCGAGTCATGCAAGACATGCGTTCAGAGGATACCGGAGTCCGTTGCGGATCTATGGCGACGGCTCTTCGCCGCACTGCGTAGAACCCCTGCTTGAGCCGCCACAGCGGGTCGCCGACAATAGCGGGTAATACGGGAGGTTATATGGCCCTGATTGCGCTCGGTTTGAGCCACCACAATGCGCCGGTCGAAGTGCGCTCGCAACTCGCCTTTACGGATACGGAGGCGGGTGATGCGCTGGCGCGTCTGCGCGCGCGCGGCGGCATCGAAGAAGCGGCGCTGCTGTCGACCTGCAATCGCACGGAAGTGCTGGGCGTGCTGGAGCCGGCGGCCGAGCATCGCATCGCCGAATGGTGGGCCGCTGAGCGTGGTGCGCATCCGGAGCAACTGCGCGGTTATCTGCGCGTGCACCGGGATCTGGGTGCCGTGCGGCACAGCCTGCGCGTGGCCTCCGGGCTCGATTCACTGGTGATCGGCGAGCCTCAGATCCTGGGGCAAATGAAGCAGGCCTACGCCCTGGCCGAAGCATCGCGCACCGCCGGCCCGATCCTTCAGCGCCTTTTCCAACATGCCTTCGCCGTCGCCAAGCTGGTGCGCAGCCAGACCGAGATTGGCGCGCACCCCGTCTCCGTCGCCTATGCGGCGGTGCAGATGGCCAAACGCATCTTTACCGACCTGCGCGATCAGACGGCGGTCCTCATCGGCGCCGGCGAGACGATTCAGTTGATCGCGCGGCATCTGCGCAGCCAGGGTGTGACCCGCATCATTGTCGCCAATCGCACCATCGCCAAGGCTGAGCACCTGGCGCGCGAGGTGCACGGCTACGCCATTGCGCTGGCGGATCTCCCCGAACGCCTTTCCGACGCCGATCTGCTGGTGGCCAGTACCTCCAGTCGCGAACCGGTGGTGGGTGTGGACGCCATCCGGCACGCGCTGACCCGACGTCGCCACAAGCCCATGTGCATGATCGATCTGGCGGTGCCGCGCGATATCGACACCCGGGCGACCGCGCTTGACGACGTCTTCCTGTACACCGTCGACGATCTGCGACAGATCATCGCGCAGAACATGGGACTCAGGCAGCAGGCTGCTGAGCAGGCGGAAGCGCTGGTGGCGGATCGAGCCGAAGCCTTCAACCAATGGCTGGAAAGCCGGGAAGTCGCGGGCACCATCCGTGGCCTGCGCGGGCGCGCCACTGAGCAGCGTGACGCGGTGCTGGCCAAGGCCCGTCGCCGTCTCGCCGCGGGCGAGGACCCCGACGCGGTGCTGGAGCACGCCTTGCGCGCGCTGGCCAACCGGCTCGCGCATGCCCCGTCGCGTACGTTGCGACACGCCGACCCCGTGGAACAGGCGCTGCTCAAGTCCGCTGCGCGTAAACTCTTCGACCTCCCCGAAGACTGAAGCGGGCGGGCAACCGCCGAGAATCGCCTGGAATGAGCCCCAATCTGCTGGAGAAGATCCGCCGTCTTGCCGACCGCCGTGAGGAGGTCGAAGCGGAATTATCCACGCCCGAAGTGGCCGAGGACGCGCAGCGGTTTGCGCGCCTCGGGCAGGAATATGCGCGGCTCGAAGCCCTCAGCGAGCGCTACGGCGAATGGGCTCGTCTGGGCGAGGAGGTGGCCAATCTGGAACAGCTGCTGAGCGATCCGGAAATGGCGGAGATGGCGCGCGAGGAGCTGGACAGTGCGCACGCCCGCCGCGAAGCGCTTGAGCAGGAGCTCCTGGGCTATCTCGTGCCGCCTGACAGCCGTGACCAGGCCAACGTCTTTCTCGAGATTCGCGCCGGCACCGGCGGCGACGAGGCGGCGCTGTTTGCCGGGGATCTGTTCCGCATGTATTCGCGCTACGCCGAGGCGCAGAACTGGCGCATCGAGATCCTGTCGCAGAGCGACGGTGAACACGGCGGCTTCAAGGAGGTCATCGCCCGCGTCGAGGGCGCGGATGTGTTCGCGCGGCTCAAGTTCGAATCGGGCGGCCATCGCGTGCAGCGCGTGCCGGAAACCGAGGCCGGCGGGCGGATCCACACCTCGGCCGCAACGGTGGCGGTGATGCCCGAGCAAAAGGAAATGGAAGCCATCGAGATCAATCCCAACGATCTGCGCGTGGACACCTACCGTTCCAGCGGCGCCGGCGGGCAGCACGTCAACAAGACCGATTCCGCCGTGCGTCTTACCCACTTGCCCACCGGTATCGTGGTCGAATGCCAGCAGGAGCGCAGTCAGCACAAGAATCGCGCCCGCGCCATGGCCTTTCTGCAGGCCCGCCTGGAAGAAGCCGAACGCAGCAAGCGGCAGGCCAGCGAGGCCGCCACCCGACGCCAACTGGTCGGCAGCGGAGACCGCTCCGAGCGCATCCGCACCTACAATTTCCCGCAGGGCCGGGTGACCGACCACCGCATCAATCTCACGCTGTATCAGCTGGACCGGGTGCTGGCCGGCGAGTTGGATCTGGTCGTTGATCCGCTCCGGGCCGAGTACCAGGCCGACCAGCTTGCCGCGCTGTCGGAATCGGCGGACCGCTGATGTTCCCCTCGGTCCCGGGCTGTCCCGCTCTCTTGATCGAAGGCCCGATGGACCACCGTCCTGTGCGCGGCCATGCGACGCGGTGAGCGACCAGCCTTCCGCCGACGAGGCCACCGTTGCCGCGCTGTTGCGGGCGGCCCGCGCCCTTCTGGCGGAGCGCTCGGACACGGCCGCGCTGGATGCCGAGCTGCTGCTGGCGGCCACCCTCGGCAAGCCACGCAGCTTTCTCTACGCCTGGCCGGATCACGCCCCTACCGCCTCCGTGCGGGCGCGTTTCGAGGCGGCGGTCGCGGCGCGGTCCAGCGGCACGCCAGTGGCCTACACCCTTGGGGTCAAGGAGTTCTTCGGCATCGATCTCGCCGTCAATCCCAGCGTATTGATTCCGCGGCCAGACACCGAGACCCTGGTGGAATGCGCGATCGAACGCATCCCCATGGGGTCCGCGGTCGTGGATCTGGGGACCGGTAGCGGCGCCGTGGCGGTGGTTCTGGCGCGGGAGCGCCCGGATTGTCGGCTGTTGGCCACTGACCGCTCGTTGCCGGCCTTGAGGGTGGCGCAAGGCAATGCGCGCCATCACGATTGCCAAGTGGCGTGGCTCTGCGCGGACTGGACCTCGGCGCTGGCGGCGCGGAGTGTGGATGTATTGCTCAGCAATCCACCCTATGTCGCCGAGGGCGATCCGCACCTGGCCGCGTTGGCAGCGGAGCCGGTCAACGCCCTGGTTTCGGGGCGCGACGGGCTGGACGCGATCCGCGCCATCGTCGCCGATGCGCCGCGCGTGCTGCGTGCGGGCGGACAGTTGTTGCTGGAACACGGCTGGGACCAGGCTGCGGCGGTGCGCGCGCTGCTATGCGAGGCGGGCTTTGAAGCCTTGGAGAGTGTGAGGGATCTGAACGGGCATGAGCGGGTGAGTCTTGGCCGACGCGCCGCGGATGCCATCCGATGACAAGCGAGGAGCACGTGGGAACACAACGCGAAGCAGATTCAGGGGAGGCGCCAGCCATCGTGCTGCCGCGCCGCATCGCCATCCAGTTGATGCACGAGGCGCAGCGCCAGCCGGACCGCGAGGTCTGCGGCCTGATTGCCGAGAGCGGCAATGGCGACAAGCGCATCTATGTCATCCGCAATGCCGCGGCGGCGCCCGAAAAGGCCTTCGAGATGGACCCGCAGGCGCTGGTGGCGGCCCATCGCCGCATGCGTGAAGCCGGAGAGCAGCTATGGGCGATCTATCACTCCCATCCGCACGGTGACGCGACGCCGTCGAGCGTCGATCTGCGCGAGAGCGGACATCCCGAGGCGCTGCAGATCATCGTTTCGCTGGATATCCGTGGCGTGCTGCAATTGCGCGCCTGGCGCTTCACCGACGATGGTCCGCGCGAGCAGCGGTTGATCGTCAGCGACGAATGAGCCGCGTTGGCGTCGCCGCCCTCGCTAGAATGTGACCCTCAATCAAGGAAGGATCCACGCCCCATGCGGCTGTCGCACATGCTTGTCCCCACCACCCGCGAAACGCCAGCCGAAGCAGAGCTGGTGTCGCACCAGCTGATGCTGCGCGCGGGCCTGATTCGCCGCCTTGGATCGGGGCTGTATACCTGGATGCCGATGGGGCTGCGGGTGCTGCAGAAGATCACGGCCATCGTGCGCGAGGAAATGAATCGTGCGGGCGCGCAGGAGGTCCTGATGCCCTCGGTACACCCTGCCGAACTCTGGCAGGCCAGCGGACGCTGGGACCAGATGGGCGCGGAGATGTTGCGCCTCAAGGACCGCCACAAGCGGGACTACTGTTATGGGCCCACGCACGAGGAAGTCGTGACCCACCACGTCAAGCAGGACGTCCGTTCCTGGAAGCAGCTGCCGCTGAACCTCTATCAGATCCAGACCAAGTTCCGGGACGAGATCCGCCCGCGCTTCGGTTTGATGCGCGCACGCGAATTCGTGATGAAGGACGCCTATTCCTTCCATATGGATCATGACGATCTGGCGCGGGAGTACGGCGTCATGCGTCTGGCCTACCAGCGCATATTCGATCGTCTGGGTGTGGACTACCGCATCGTGCAGGCCGACACCGGCAATATCGGCGGTACCGCCTCCGAGGAGTTCCACGTCGTCGCGGGCGCCGGCGAGGATTTGCTGGCTGTCTCTGACGGCAGTCCGTACGCCGCCAATGTTGAGGCCGCTCCCTGTGTGGCGTCATCAGCGCGTGCCGAGGCCCGCCAGACGGCGCAGGATGTGGCCACCCCGGGCCGCGCCACCTGCGCGGCGGTCGCGGAACTACTCGCGCTTCCGCTGGAGCAGACACTGAAGCTGGTCGTGGTGGAGGGCAGCGACGGCAACCTGGTGGCACTGGCGCTGCGCGGTGACCATGAACTCAACGAGATCAAGGCCGAGCGTCATCCCGCCGTGGCAGCCCCGCTGCAGTTGGCGGAGGGCACGCGCATCGAATCCGTCTTCGGCTGTGCACCCGGTTATCTGGGGGTGCGCAATTGCCCAGTACCGGTGATCGCAGACCATTCGGCGGCTGCGCTGGCAGACTTCGTGTGCGGCGCCAATCGCCACGACTTCCATACCACCGGCGTCAACTGGGGCCGGGACTGCCCGGAACCGGAGGTCGCGGATCTGCGCAACATCGCCGAGGGCGATCCCAGTCCGGACGGCAAAGGCCATATCCGCTTTTTGCGCGGCATCGAGGTAGGGCACATCTTCCAGCTTGGTGAGAAATACACCCGCGCGCTCGAGCTGACCGTGCTCGATGCCGAGGGCGCGTCCGTCACTCCGCAGATGGGGTGCTACGGCATTGGCGTATCGCGCATCGCCGCCGCCGTGGTGGAGCAGTGCCACGATGACCAAGGCATCTGCTGGCCGCAGGCGGTGGCGCCCTTTGCGCTGGTGATCTGCCCCATCGGGCTGGACCGATCGGAGGCCGTGCGCGCGGCTACGGAGCAGCTCTACGCCGACGCGCAGGCCGCAGGCGTCGAGGTGCTGCTCGATGACCGTGGGCTACGACCCGGCGTGATGTTTGCCGACAGTGAACTGCTCGGCATCCCGCACCGCGTTGTCATCGGCGACAAGGCACTGGCCGATGGTCAATACGAGTACCGCCGTCGCAGCGACAGCGAGGCACAGCGTGTTCTTTCAGACCATGCCGCGCTGCTGGACCGCATACGCGCTGGCTAGCAGTCTGCTGCTGGCTGTTGGCGGCGCCTCGGCGGCGGAGTCGGCTCGGCCCGTTTCGCCGGAACTGCGCGCGGCGCTGATGCAGGCGGTGGGCGCCTCGGACAGCTTTGCCCATCCCTTCGACGCCGAAGTCTGGCTGCTCGATATGGCGCAGCGCCTTGCGCCATTCGTTCCAGAGCGCGAGCAGCGGCTGGAATGGCTGCGCCTGATTCACGCCGAGGCGACGCGGGCCGGCGTACCGCCGGAGATGGTGCTCGCGGTGATCGAGGTGGAGTCACGTTTCGAGCGTTTCGCGCTGTCGCACGCGGGCGCGCGTGGGTTGATGCAGGTCATGCCGTTCTGGCTCGAGGAGCTGGGCCGACCGCAGGACAATCTGTTCGATGTCGCGACGAATCTGCGCTATGGCTGCACGATCCTCAGCCATTATTACCAGCGCGCCGAAGGGCGCTGGCACGAGGCGTTGGCGCGCTACAACGGCAGCTTCGGCAAGCTGTGGTACCCCGAGCGTGTCTTCAAGGCATTGGACGCCCGCTGGTACGCCCGCTGACGCGGACTGGCCGCCGGAACGAGGCCGTGGCACGCTAGCTGCTCGCAGTGATCGCGGTAGGGGAGAGGGCGATGGCGAGATGGCTGCTTCGAGGCCTGGTGGTAGCGATGGGTCTGGCTGTTGCGCTGTGTGCGGCCGCCGCCATTGTGTTGTGGGCGAGTCGGCCCCTTCAGGAAGGCACGCTGCCGCTGCGCGGACTGACGGCAGCGGTGACCATCGAACGCGATGCACAGGGCGTACCGACCGTGCACGCCCGGAGCCGTGTCGATCTGGCGCGCGCGACCGGATTCCTGCATGCCCAGGAACGCTTCTTCCAGATGGATCTGGCGCGTCGTGGCGGCGCCGGCGAGCTGGCCGCCCTGGTCGGCGCCGAGGCCTTGCCCTTCGATCGCGCACGGCGCGTGTTTCTGCTGCGCGAGCGCGCGCGGGAATGGACCCGCCGACTGCCGCCCGAACAGCAGGCCCTCCTCTTCGCCTACCGCGATGGCGTCAACGCCGGTCTTGAACAGCTCAGCGCAGACCCGCTGGAGTATCTGCTGCTCCGGCAGTCACCGCAGCCCTGGGCCGTGGAGGACACCTTCCTGGTGGCCGCGGCCATGTTTTTCCTGCTCACCGACGAACATGCCGAGCGTGCCCTCAAGCTGGCACGCATGGAGACGGCGCTGCCCTCGGCGTTGGTCGATTTCCTGGTCCCTACACGCACCCCGTGGGATGCGCCCTTGCAAGGGGAAGGCGCGCCCATGCCCGCTTTGCCAGGGCCCGACGCCCTCGATCTGCGCAGCCTGCCGAGCACGCTGTTCCTGGGGGAGCCCGCGTCGACGCGGCGTCTGTCGGGACTGGGCAGCAACAGTTTCGCGGTAGCCGCGGCGCATACCGGCGGCGGGTCAGCGCTGCTCGCTGGCGATATGCACCTTGGCCTGGATCTGCCCAATACCTGGTACCGCATGCGTTTTCGGGTCGATGCCCAGGATCACGCGGATGCCGATCGCGATGGCCATGTGCTCGATCTGGTCGGCGTGACCTTGCCCGGGTTGCCCGTCATGGTTGCCGGTTCCAATGGCCATGTCGCCTGGGCCTTCACCAACAGTTACGGCGCCTGGTCCGAGCGCGTCGTGCTGGCCCTCGCCGAAGGCGGCTACCGCACGCCGGAGGGGGTGGAGGCTTTCGGCCGCCACGACCAAAGACTTGAGGTGGCCGCCGGCGAAGCGGTGGAGATCACCGTCGAGACCACGCGCTGGGGCCCCGTGGTTGAGGGCACCACCGCCGACGAGCGCCATGCCGTGCGCTGGCTGGCGGCTCTGGAAGGCGCTGTCAATCTCGAAGTGATCGGGATGGAATCCGCGCGCACGCTGGAGGAAGCGGTGGCGGTGCTCAACGGAGCCGGCCTGCCGCCCCAGTCCGCTGTGGTGGCGACCCGGACGGGACGCATCGGTTGGACCATCGCTGGCCGGATACCGGATCGCGCCGGGCCGGCGGCGATGCGCCCGGTGTCCTGGCAGCAGGCGGGTGCGTGGCGCGGCTGGCTCGACGAAAGCGACTATCCGCGTCTGCTCGATCCGCCATCCGGGCGCCTTGCGACGGCCAATGCTCGACTGCTGGATGGCACCGACCTGGCGTTGCTCGGTGATGGCGGCTATGCCTTTGCAGCGCGACAGCAGCGACTGGCAGAGCGACTGCAAGCAGAGCCTGGGCCAGTAGATGTGACCGCAGCGCTTGCGATACAGACGGATGTCGAGAACCACTATCTGGCGCACTGGCAGCGGTACCTTCGCACGCTGCTGGAAAGCCCCGAGGCGGCCGAATACCCCTGGCGCGACGCAGTCAACGCCTTGCTCGGCAAGGCGGTCCCGACGGCCACCGTCGACAGCGCGCGCTACGCGCTGTTGCGACGATGGAATCAGCGCGTGAGTGATCAGGTGCTGCACGCCGTCGTGGCGCCGGTGCGAGCGCGATTTCCCGACTTTGCGGCGGACTTTCCGGCCAGTCAGGCGGCGGTCTGGGCCATGATCGAAGCCCAGCCGGCGCATCTGCTGGATCCGCGCTATGCCAGTTGGCCGGCGCTGTTGCTCGACGCGCTCGATGTGGTGATCAGGCGTGCGCCAACGCCTGTGGCGCAGTTCCGTTGGGGACGGATCAATCAGCTCGACATGCGTCATCCGCTCAGTCGCGCACTGCCCGCGCTGTCGCCGTTGCTCGATATGCCGGCAGTGGGCCTGCCAGGAGACCGCGATGTGGTGCGCGTACAGGGGCCGCGCTTCGGCGCCTCGCAGCGCCTGATCGTTCGGCCCGGCGGCGAATCGGAAGGCGTCTTCCACATGCCGGGCGGCCAGAGTGGCCATCCCTTGTCGCCACATTACCGTGCCGGGCATGACGACTGGGTGGAGGCGCAAGCGAGCCCGTTGCTGCCGGGGCCGACAGTGTCCTCGCTGCGGCTTCAGCCGCCGTCCTGAGCACAGCGCCGCCGGCGTCACCCGGCGTCGCCAGATGTGTAATGCTTTGCCTTGCTTTAGGCTTAGGCCTTCGCCAGACCGACCGGGGGCTGCTGTTGGAAACGCGCCATACGGCGCGCCGGCGGGGCGGTCTGCCAGAACAATGAATGCGGGAGAACGGGAGGTTCCATGCGCCAACTTAGCATTGTGTCCATTGCCGGCTTGCTCGGGGCGAGCTGCGCCTTCAGCGCCGCTGCCCAGAGCGGTGAAGAGGGGATGTCCCCCTTTTCGGCGATCGACGCCTATCTAACCTATACCGCTCTGGAGAGCGAAGTCAGCGCACAGGGGGTCGATGATTCCGATATCGGCGCCGGGATGCGTCTGCGCATGGGGCTGGGCAGCCTGTTCTTTGTCGAGGGTGCGTTTCAGAGCGTGAACATCGACAACGCCGAGCAGCGCGATGGCACGACCCCGGAGGGTTCCTCGCGTCGTCTGCGCGAACAATACTTCGATGGCGGCATCCGCTACAGCTTCGGTGAGAATGACGTCATTACGCCGTTTCTCTCGGTAGGCAACTTCGACAGCGAAGTACGCATCATCGGCGTCAGTGGTGCGACTGCGGATGAAAGCAGCTCGAGCATTTCCTATCGTGGTGGCGTCAACTGGGTGGTGATCCCCAATCTTCATGTTGCGGCCACCTACCGCCTCGCCAATGATTTCGATTTTGGCGAACTCGAGGAAATCCTTGGCAGTGTCGCCTTCCAGATCAGCAACTCCTTTGCTGTGATTGGTGAGTACCGCATGGCCGAGTACGATCTGGACGAGGGCGGCGACTACACCGCGGACGACATTCGCCTCGGCTTCCGCTACAGCTTCCGTGGTCCGCAGAGCGACCCCTTCTACTGATCGGAGGTGGTCGGGTGGCACGTTCTGCGCGGCAACTACTCGTGCTGTATTACTCGCGAAATGGCGGCACCGCTTCTCTGGCGCGAGAGGTAGCGCGCGGTGTCGAGGGCGTCAGAGGCTGTGAGGCGCAGTTGCGCACGGTGCCACCGGTGTCCCCCGATAGCGAAGCCTCAGTGTCGGAGATTCCCGACGACGGCCCGCCCTATGCCAGTCACGACGAGCTTGCCGCCTGTGATGGCCTGCTGCTGGGCAGTCCGACCCGCTTCGGCAATATGGCGGCGCCGCTGAAGCATTTCCTCGACGGCACGGCTTCGCTGTGGATGTCGGGCGCGCTCAACGGCAAGCCGGCCGGTGTTTTCACTTCGACAGCGAGTCTGCACGGCGGACAGGAAAGCACGTTGTTGAGCATGATCCTGCCTCTGATGCATCACGGTATGGTCATTAGTGGGCTGCCTTATTCGGAGCCGGCATTGACCGCAACCCGGAGTGGGGGAACGCCCTACGGGGCCTCGCACTGGGCAGGTCAGGATGGACGCGCAATCGATGAGAACGAGCGCGCGCTGGCGCAGGCCCTCGGGCGGCGTGTCGCTGAGTTGGCAATGCGCCTGACCTGAAGGCCGCGTCGCATCGCCCATTGTCGGGCGCATTGGAAGCAATCTCGAGCCAGGAGGTCAGAGCGTGGCCAAGCAGGAGAGCGCAAGCATCAAGCAGGCGGTGACGCCAGCCGCCGTGGTCTGGGCGCTTGGCCTGTGCCTGCACGTGGGGCTGCTCGCGGTGCTGGCAGCCAACGGGCCGGTCGCCTGGTTGGCCGCGCTACCCTTGTTGCTGTTCCTGCCCTGGCTGGTGCGTCGCAGCAGTTACGCGCATGCGCTGCTGAGCCTGATCATTGTTGGCTACATCGGCATCGGCCTCGTGTTCCGGGATCAGCCAGGCGCCTTCCTGGTGGCCTGCCTGGGTGCGGCGCTCTTCCTGAGCAGCACCACCTACGTGCGCTTTGCCGCGGTGGAACGCCGACGCGCCGCCGCCCAAGCGGCCATGGCCGCGCCGGATCGCTAGCGGTCGCCCAACACGGAGCGCGCAAAGGGTGCGGTGATGCGGTGCCGCTTGGCCGCGAGCGCCGCCACATCCAGCCGTTGCAGCGCCTCATCCAGATGCCCAGGGTCGCGCGGCAGATGACGCAGCAGCCAGGCCGACGCGGCCTCGGCGAGCGCAAGCCCCCGCTCGCTAGCGCGCTGATCCAGCCAGCGCGCCAGCGTTTCCTCGTCTGGCGGCCGTAGGCGAAAGGCCGTGCCTTGAGAGAGGCGGGTCTGCAGGTCGCGCAGCACATCCGGGAGCGAAGCTACGTCGAGCCGTGCCGTCACCACGGTGGGTAGCGCTGCCGCGCTACGACGATCGACAACGCGGGCGAGCGTAATGGCGGCGTCGCGCGCGTGCGCCAGCTCAGCGATATCGTCCACGCCCAGCCAAGGTGCGGCGTCGGCGCCAGCGAGCAGACCGCTGGCCGATTCGGCGATGTCCTCGCCCGTGAGGTAGCGCGCCCCATTGCCAGCGCGGGCGCGGGCACGCAGCAGATGGCTCTTGCCGCTGCCCGTCGGGCCGCTCAGGTAGAGCAGCCCGGAATGATGGCGAAGCGCGTGCACGGCCTCGGCATTGTCTCCAACGATGAAGCCTTCCAGCGTCGGGTGAGGCCGTCGCGCCACAGCAAGGGGGAGCTGTTCGGGCCAGACCGGCTCAGTCATCGCCAGGGCCTGCGTACAGCGGGCTGTGCAGCCAGCGCTGCTTGGTGTGGCGCAGCAGTACAGCGATGCCGGCGGAGGCGGGCAACGCCAACAGCACCCCCACGAAGCCGAACAGCTGACCGCCGGCGAGGATGGCGAAGATCACCGCCACCGGATGCAGGCCGATGCGGTCTCCAACCAGCAAGGGCGTCAGCACGGCGGTTTCGAGGATCTGTCCGATCCCGAAGACCAGCAGCACCCAGATCACCGGCAGCAGGGCCTGCTCCTGGAACAGCATGGCGATGACCGCAGCCGTGAGGCCGACGAAGAGGCCGAGATAGGGGACGAAGCTGACCAGTCCGGCGCCGATGCCGATGAGCAGGGCCAGGTCCAGGCCGGCGATCCAGAGACCGGTGCTGTAGATCACCGCAAGTGAGGTCATGACGGCCAATTGCCCACGCAGGAATGCGGCCAGGACGTCATCGGTCTCGCGCGCGATTTCGCGCACCTTACCGATCATGCGGCGAGGAATCATGGTGTCGAGCCATGCGAGCAGACGGTCCCAGTCGCGCAGCAGGTAAAAGGTCACCACGGGCACCATCAGGATGTTGACCACCAAAGTCAGCAAGGTGCCGGTGGAGCGCGTTGCGTGCAGCAGCAGCTCGCGCACGATGCTGCCGGCCTGCTCCCAGTTTTCCTGGACCAGGCTGCGTAGGCTTTCGGCGTCGATGCGGCCGCCTTCCGGAATCTGCACACCGATGGTGGGGAGGAGCACATCCTGCGCCCACTGCAGGTACTCCGGTACGCGCTGCAGAAAGACCTGGACCTGCTGCTGCAGCAGCGGAATCAGCAGTGCAGTGACCAGCAGTGCGCCCAAGGTGATGACGGTGAATACGATGGTCACCCCCGTGGTGCGCGACATTCGCCAACGCTCCAAACGGTCGACGATGGGGTCGCCGAGGTAGGCCAGCGCCGCACCCAGCACAAAGGGCAACAGAATGGGCGTGAGCAGCCAGAGCAGGATCAGCAGGGCGATCCCGGCGCTGATCCAGATCAGGGTTTCGGCGCGGTGCTCAGTCATGGGGCTCGGCTTCGGGAGGAGTGGCATGCCGGGGCGCGAAGGGCGGCGGCGCGAAAGCGGTACACCCTGCAATAATATCGCCACCACCTCCTGACCAGCTGAGACGCACCCAGGTATGACCCAATCCTCCATGACCTACCGCGATGCCGGTGTGGATATCGACGAAGCCGACGCGTTGGTCGACGACATCAAGCGCCTGGCAGCGCCCACCCAGCGGCCCGAAACCCTGGGTGCGGTGGGCGGATTTGGCGCGCTGATGCGTATTCCCAAGGGCTACAAGGACCCGGTGCTGGTTTCGGGCACCGATGGCGTGGGCACCAAGCTGCGTCTTGCCATCGACAGCGAGCGCGTGCGAGGCCTGGGCGTTGACCTGGTGGCCATGTGCGTCAACGATATTCTTTGTCTCGGCGCAGAACCGCTGTTCTTCCTGGACTACTACGCCACGGGCGTGCTTGACCGTAAGGTCGCCGCCGACGTGGTGGCCGGCATCGCCGATGGCTGCACGCAGGCGGGCTGCGCGCTGATCGGCGGCGAAACCGCTGAGATGCCGGGCATGTACGGCAGTGGCGACTTCGATCTGGCGGGCTTCGCGGTGGGCGTGGTCGAGGCTGACGCCATCGTCGACGGCCGCCAGCGCGTGCGCGCCGGCGATGGGCTGATCGGCTTGCCCTCCTCCGGTCTGCACGCCAATGGCTATTCGCTGGTGCGCGCCATCCTGGCGCGGCACGGATCGAGCATGGACGAAATGCTGGACGGCGAAGCCTTGGGCGATCATTTACTCAAGCCCACGCGCATCTACTGCGCACCAGTGCGCGATCTCTTGGCCAAGGTACCGGTGCACGGCATGGCCCACATCACCGGGGGTGGCCTCACCGAGAACGTGCCGCGCTTTCTGCCCGAAGGCTGCGGCGCACGCATCGACGCGGACGCCTGGAAGCGACCCGCGCTCTTCGACTGGCTGGCCGAGGCGGGCAATGTCGATCCGCTGGAGATGCTGCGCACCTTCAATTGCGGCATCGGCTTTGTGATCGCGGTCCCGGCGGAACGGGTCGAAGACGCGCTGGCCTGCCTGCGCGACGCGGGCGAGGCGCCGGTGGTGATCGGTGCGGTCGAGGAAAGCTCCGAGCAAAGCGTCCGCTACAGCGCATGACGGCACGTCTGTGCGTGCTCGTGTCCGGGCGCGGCCGGAATCTGCGCGCTCTTCACGCCGCCTGTGCGGACGGGCGCATCGATGGATGCATCACCCGGGTGGTATGCAATCAGCCGCAGGCAGCGGCGCTGGAATTCGCCGAGCAGGCCGGTATCGCGCGCCGGACGCTGGATCATCGTGGCTTTGCCACGCGGACCGATTTCGATGCTGCTCTGGCCGACGCCGTAGAAGGATCGCAGCCGGACTGGGTCATCCTGGCTGGCTTCATGCGCGTCCTCGGCGCCCCCTTCGTGCAGCGCTTTGGCGGTCGCATGCTGAATATCCACCCCTCGTTGCTGCCACGCCATCGGGGCTTGCATACCCATCGGTCCGCCCTGGAAGCGGGTGACGCCGAGCACGGCGCCAGCGTGCACTTCGTGACCGACGAACTCGATGGCGGCCCAGTGGTCATTCAGGGGGCATGCAGGGTGCACCCGGAAGATGACGAGGCAGGCTTGGCGGAACGCGTCATGTCGGACATCGAGCTGCGCATCTATCCGCAGGCGGTGGCCTGGGCCTGTGCCGGACGCGTGCAATGCCGCCAGAGCACTGTGTACTTCAATGGCGCGCCGCTGCGCGCGCCCCTGGACATGACGGCTCTTGAGGAAGGCTTCTGATGATGCGCATTCAACGTTGGGTACAGGCGGCCACGCTGGCGGCAGCGGCATCGGGACCAGGCGGTGCAGTGGGCGCCGCTGGCGATCCGGTACAGGTACTGCCGACCTTCACCGCGGTCTACACGGCGACCTGGAACGGAATCCGACTGGGCGAGATCACGCTGGAACTGCAGCGCGAAGGCACCTACTGCTACCGCTACCACTCGACCGCCAAGCCGCGCGCTATGGTGCGCGTCTTCTACGGCGAGCCCGAGGAGGTCAGCCATTTCTGCCTCATCGACGGCCAGGTGCGCCCGGTGCGTTTTCAGTTCAAGCACGGCGATGAGAGCTTCGAACTGGACTTCGACGCGGTCAAGGGCGAAGTCCGCGGCGCCGGACAGACGCGCACGATGCCGGACAATGCGCAGGACCGCTTCGGTATGCACCAGGCCGTGCGCGCCTGGGTGATGCAGCAGGCGCCGGAACCGCCGGATGGGCAGTACACCTTCACCATGGTCGAGGACGATCGCATGCGTGAATACACGCTGGAAGTGAAGGGCGAAGAATCGGTGAAGGTGCCGGCCGGCCGCTACGACGCCTTTCTCATCGGGCGTATCGAGACCGATCGCATCAGCCGCTACTGGGTCGCTCCGGAGGCTGGCTATATGCCGGTGAAGGTGGAATCCGGCAAGGATGGCAAGGTCCAGCTGCGCATGGAATTGCAGCAATACATCCCACGAGATAGCGACTGACGGCGGAGGGCATCGACCGCACCCTTTCACGCGTCAGCTCAGGCCGCGATGCGCCCTTCCTGGCGCAGCTTGTGCAGATGGGACTCGACATTGACCCGCGCCAGCGGGATCAGGAACGGCGGCGTGCTGTCGCCGTAGATGTGTTCGACGATGCGCTCGACGCTCTCGCCGGCGTCGAACAGGCGGGCAACCTGTTGCTCGCGCATCTCACGATGGGCGAGGGTGGCCTGCAGCTTCCAGGTGCCACCCATCGCCATGCCGTGGGAGGGAACGATGACCATCGGGTCGAGGGCGATGATGCGCTCCAGCGACGCAAAATACTGCGCCATGTCGCCCTCGTCTCCCCCCACCACCACGGTCCCTACGCCCTGGATCAGGTCGGAGACCAGCGACCAGGCACGCGAGGCCGCGGTGGGGGCCAGCTGGCCGGCGTCGTGCCCTGGGACCGCGATGGCATGCACCGCTTCCCCTTGCCAGGTGGCGATACGGTCGCCATCCGCAACGCATTCCACGGTGACGCCATCGAACCACTGCTTGCCTTCTCGCGCGGTGATGCGTGCGCGCGTATCGGCTGAACAGCGCAGCGGCACATCGTGTGCGCGCGCCAGCATATTGGCGCGCTCGCAGTGGTCGGGGTGATGGTGGGTGAGGAAGATCGCGTCCAGCGGCCAGTCGGCGATGGCCGTTTCCAGCCGCTGCAGCTCTGCATCCGATGCCGGCGAGGGATCGATCAGCAGGCCGCTGCCCACGATGTAGACGCAGTTGGTGTGCTGCGCGGGCGGAATCGTGTGCGAGCGCACGGGCAGGATGCGCAGGCCACCCACCGGCTCGACATAGGCAATGCGATCCGCCGGCTCGAAGTCACGGGTGAGATCTGGCGCGCTCTGCGCGGTCGGGTCAGCGGTCAGCGCCTGCAGAATGGCCACCGTGGGCGGGGCGCACAGCAATCGGCCTTCGCGCCAGGCGGTGACCCATTCTTCCGGAGTGCGCCACTGGGCGTCGGCAATCTCCCCGGGTTCCAGCACCAATTCGGGCCGAATGCGAAGATCGACCCGAAAGAAATGCGTGGCAAAACGATGGGTTGCCACTGAGGGGGTCGTGGCGGCGCCGATTTCGGCCATATCCGCCACCAGGTGGTCTGCCAGCATGGTTGGCAGATCGACCCCAATCTCCTCGTGCACCTCGCGCGCCATGGCGCGCTGTCGCGCCAGCGCCAGGTCCTCGCCGTCGATCCGGTCGGCGGCATCCACCTTGCCGCCCGGGAAGGCCCAGTAGCCGGGGAAAGCGGACAGATGGGCGTGACGCTGGACCAGGAGTACCTGGCCCTCGTGCAGGAGAACGGCCGCGGCCGCGTCGTGAATCTTGGCCGTCATGCCCTTGTGCAGTGCTGGTTGCGAGGAGGTTGACTCATGGGCAAAGGGTAACGCAGGCAGGGCGGCGGGGCAGGGCCTAGTCGCCGGTCTTGAAGCGGCGCAGGGCGCGGCGGTCGCGGCGGTCCGGTCGACCATCCGGTTGCGGCATACGGTTGGCGCGTCGCTCAAGCCGGGCCTGCTCGCGTCGCTCGACACTGTCGGCGTGTTCCTGGTACAGGCGTTGCGCTTCCGGCGCGCCGCGTCGCTGGTCGGAAAGCGCCAGGACCGTGATCTCGAAATCCTCCTGACCCCGCCGAATGCGGAGCTGCGCGCCGACCTGGACATTCTTGCTGACCTTGGGGCGCTGCTCGTCATAGCGCACGTGCCCCGCCTC
>JALEHA010000255.1 GCA_022763315.1 Algiphilus sp. | reverse complement strand
TCAGTTCTTCGACCGGGACGTACTCGATGCCTCCTATCGTTACCAGACGGATGACTGGGGCATGCAGGCCCATACGCTGGATCTGCGCTATCGCTGGTCCTTCCACGCCCATCAAGCATTGACACCGCATCTGCGTTGGTACGATCAGTCAGCCGTTGACTTCTATCGTCCTTTCCTAGCCGATGACGAAGCCTTGCCGACATACTTCACTGCGGATTATCGGCAGGGAACGTTCACTGGCATCACCATCGGCGCCGAGTATGCCCATACCAGCCGCACCGGCACCGAATGGAAGATTGCCGTGGAGTACTACCAGCAGGATGGCGTGGACCCTGGCAACGCGCCGGGCCAACTCGCTGGTCGAGACATCTTCCCGGACCTGGAAGCCATCATGGTGCGCCTGAACTTCGATTTCGATTGGTAGACACACGCGACATTTGTCTGGAGCCGATCCCGGGTGGCGCTGGACAGCGGCTCTGGCGCGCGCGATTCCAGGCCATGGCCAGCCCCTGTGAAGTGCTTATCGACGATGTCTCCGACAGGTGCGCCCGGCGAATCGCCCGCATCGCAGCTGCGGAGGCATATAGGGTCGAGCAGCACTGGAGCCGCTACCGCAAGGACAACATCATCCATCGCATCAACACCGCGGATGGCCAGGCGGTCCGGGTCGATGAGGAAACCGGGCGCATGCTGGACTACGCGCAAACGCTGTGGCAGCTATCGCAAGGGCGCTTCGACATCACCTCGGGCATTCTGCGACGGGCATGGCATTTCGATGGATCAGACCGCCTTCCTACTGCCGCAGCCATCCGCAGCCTGCTCGCGCAGATTGGCTGGGATCGCGTGCAATGGGAGCGGCCGCGGTTCCGCATGCCAAGCGGCATGGAACTGGACTTCGGCGGCATCGGGAAGGAATACGCAGTAGACCGCAGCCTGCAACAGATCCGCTCAGCGAGCGCGGCGCCCGTGCTGATCAATTTTGGTGGCGATATCGTCTGCGATGGGCCGCGCGCATCGGGTGCGCCGTGGCATGTCGGCTTGCGCCATTGCAAGTCGAGCGATGCCACTTCCACTGGCCTTGAGTTGGAGGGGGGCGGCGTCGCCACCAGCGGCGATGCTTTTCGCTACGTGCTGCACAACGGCATTCGCTACGGCCATGTGCTGGATGCCACGACCGGCTGGCCCGTGCCCGGCGCACCAGCCAGCGTAACCGTGAGGGCCGCGCATTGCACCCTGGCGGGCATGCTCGCCATTTTGGCTCTGCTGCAGGGCGAACACGCTGCGGCCTTCCTGGATGCACAAAAGGCGGTGTATCGCCTCCAGCCACGGTAAGCCGCAACCGATGGTGTCTGAGAACGGGCAGCGATAGTCAACGCGGGCGATGAAGCCGCCCTATCGGATCGATAGGGCATGCACCGCCCGTTATATAACTTTTGCTGCTATCGTTATTCCCCGCACACGCACCCGCCAGGAGCAAAAAGATGAGCCTCAAGCTGGGCGATACCGCCCCGAACTTCACCATCCCGACCACCGCTGGGGATATCGACTTTCATCAATGGGCCGGCGATAGCTGGGTCTTCTTCTTCAGCCACCCTGCTGACTTCACCCCGGTCTGCACCACCGAGATGGGCCGCACCGCCCAGCTTGCGCCGGAATTCGACGGCCGCAACGTCAAGCCGCTGGGGCTCTCCACCGACTCGGTGGAAGAGCATCTGAAGTGGATCAAGGACGTCGACGAGACCCAGAACACGACGCTGGAATTCCCCATCGTGGCGGACAAGGACCGCACGATTGCGCAGCTCTACGGGATGATGCACCCGGGCGAGAGCGAGACCGCGGCCGTGCGCAGCGTCTTCATCATCGACCCGAACAAGAAGATTCGGCTGACCATGACCTACCCGATGTCGGTGGGCCGCAACTTTGCCGAGATCCTGCGGGTCATCGACGCCTTGCAGCTCAGCGATAAGCATCGCGTCGCCACACCGGCTGACTGGACGCCCGGCGGCAAGGTCATCATCCCGCCGTCGATCCCCAATAGCGAAGCCGAATCGCTCTTCCCCAACGGCTGGGACGAGGTGAAGCCCTACCTGCGCTACACCACCGTCTGAGCCGAGCACACCACACTTGTGCAGTGCAGCAAAGCCCGGGGCCGCCCGTCTCCGGGCTTTGCTATGTTGAATCCCGCCTTGACCGGAGCCTCGCCATGCCCTTCCCCCGCCTTCGCCGCCTTTCGACAGCCGTTCTGCTTCTCATCACCGCCAGCTCCAGTGTCTACGCTGCGGCCGTGCCGACCGAGGTCACCGTGCGCGTGCGCTCCCACGACGCCAAATTCATTGGCTCCGGTGTCGGCGGCATGCAGCTCCGCATCGAGGACGCCGTCACCGGCGCGCTGCTGGACAGCGGCATGATCAGCGGCGGCACCGGCGACACCAAGCGCCTGATGAAGGAGCCGCAGACGCGCGGCGACACCCTCGCCGATGACAAGACCGCGCACTACACCAGCACCCTGATGCTGGAAGCCCCGACACGGATTCGGATCCGCGTGACGGGGCCCTTGGATGTACCGGCCGCAATTCAGGATCTCAGCCTGACCACCTGGGTCGTACCCGGCAAGGACATCCGCGGCGACGGCCTGGTGCTGCATCTGCCCGGCCTGATCGTCGACGCCAGGAATCTCGGCGTACAGGACGGCAGCCTTCCGCTGGTTGCCGACGTCACCCTGATGTGCGGCTGCCCGATCACCGAGGGTGGCCTCTGGGACAGCGCAGACTATGAGGTACAGGCACGCATCGTCGGCCCCGATGGCACCGTCGCGACGCGCGATCTGGCCTTCGGCGGCGAGCCCAATCGGTTTCAGGGCAGCTACACCCCCGATGCAGCGGGCCGGTACACGGTCACTATCTGGGCCCATAACCCGAAGACCGGCAATACCGGCGCCGCGACCTACAGCATCCACCACAACGACTGAAACAGGGTACGAAGCCCATCGCCGAAGAACAGGGCTTTGCGCGAAAAGGGCTTCCTCCGCCCGCGCGACTAAAATACGGTCGTTTCATACCACTCTAGGCCAGGAAGGGATCGATGACCGAGTACACCCGGGTCGGCGGATTGCGCGTCGCCACCCCACTCAAGACGTTGGTGGATCAGGAAATCTGCCCGGGAACCGGCGTCGAAGCGGCGCATTTCTGGGGCGCGCTGGAAAAGGCCGTGGCCGAATTCACGCCGCGCAATCGCGAGCTGCTGGCACGCCGCGACACGTTGCAGGAACAGATCGACCAGTGGCATCAGCAGCGCAAGGGTCAGCCGCATGATGCCGCCGCCTATAAGCAGTTCCTGACCGACATTGGCTATCTGGAGGAGCCGCCGGCCGACTTCACCGTCACTACGGCCAATGTCGACACCGAAATCACCGCCATGGCCGGCCCGCAGCTGGTGGTCCCCGTGCGCAATGCCCGCTACGCGCTGAACGCCTCTAACGCGCGCTGGGGCAGCCTCTACGACGCGCTCTACGGCTTTGATGTCATCCCTGAAGACGGCGGTGCCGAGCGCGGCGGCGCCTACAACCCGGTGCGCGGCCAGAAGGTCATCGCCTTCGCCCGCGCCCACCTCGACGAGAGCACCCCGCTGGCTTCGGGCAGCCACGCCGACGCCACCGCTTACCGCGTGGTCGACGGCGCGCTGCAGGTCACACTGGAAGACGGCAGCCAGGCAAGCCTCAAGACCCCGGCCCAGTTCGTCGGCTACATGGGCGATGCCGCCCAACCGACCGCGATCCTGCTCAAGAACAACGGCCTGCACATCGAGATCCAGATCGACCCGTCGAGCCCCATCGGCCAGACCGACAAGGCCGGCGTCAAGGATCTGCTGGTGGAAGCCGCCGTGAGCACCATCATGGACTGCGAGGACTCAGTGGCGGCGGTCGATGCCGCCGACAAGTGCGAGGTCTACAGCAATTGGCTGGGGCTGATGAAGGGCACGCTGACCGAGCAGGTGGCCAAGGGCGACAAGACCATCACCCGCGTCCTCAACGAAGACCGCTTCTACACCACCCCCGATGGCGGCGAGCTGCGCCTGCACGGCCGCAGTCTGCTGTTCGTGCGCAATGTCGGGCATCTGATGACCAATCCGGCGATCCTCGACGCCAATGGCGACGAGATCTTCGAGGGCATCATGGACGGCTTCATGACGGCGCTGTGCGCCATGCACGATCTCAAGGCCGACC
>JALEHA010000043.1 GCA_022763315.1 Algiphilus sp. | reverse complement strand
ATGATCCGCCGGCCGCATGACCAGATCCTTGTCGGCCTCGGGGTCGTAGGCCATGTGCGCCACGATGCCGACCCCCAGCCCGAGGCGGACATAGGTCTTGATGACATCGGCATCCACCGCGGTCAACACGACGTTGGGGCGGATGCCGCGCGCGGCGAAGGCCTGGTCCAGCTTGGAGCGCCCGGTGAAGCCGAAGGTATAGGTGATCAGCGGATGTTCGCCGAGCTCGGAAAGCGCGAGCTGACCCTTGGACTGGGCCAGCGGGTGGTCCGGCGGCACCAGAATGCAGCGGTTCCAGTGATAGCAGGGCAGCATCACGAGATCATCGAAATGCTCCATGGCTTCGGTGGCGACGGCGAAGTCGACCTCGCCACTGGCCGCCATGCGTGCGATCTGTGGTGGGCTACCCTGGTGCAGATGCAATGACACGCGGGGATAGTCACGCCGGAAGCGGTCGATGACGTTGGGCAGCGCGTAGCGTGCCTGGGTATGCGTGGTCGCGATCGACAGATCGCCGCGATCCGAGTAGCGGAATTCCTCGGCCACACGCTCGATGTTCTGCACATCGCGCAGCACGCGTTCGGCGTGCTCGAGGATGCGCTCGCCTGCTGGGGTGATTTCGGTGAGATGCTTGCCATTGCGCACGAAGATCTCGATGCCCAGCTCGTCTTCCAGCAGTCGGATCTGCTTGCTGACGCCAGGCTGCGAGGTAAAGAGCGCCTCGGCCGCGGCGGTGACATTCAGCCCGCGCCGGGCGACCTCCTGAATGTAGTGCAGTTGGCGCAGTTTCATGGCGTGTCTCCTAAGTTCGCGCGGCTATAATACCGGCGCTCTTTATTCGGAACCATTGGCTTGGTGACGACCGCGCCTGACTGGCCCTATTTCCCCATGTTCCTGCGTCTCGACGGCCGTACCGTGCTGCTCGTGGGCGGGGGCGAGGTGGCGCTGCGCAAGGCACGGCTGCTGTGCAAGGCGGGGGCGCGCATCCGGCTGGTCTGCCGAGAGGCCCACGAGGGTTTCGAGGCTCTGGGCATTGCCGTACACGCCCGGGCCTTCGATGCTGCCCAGCTGGCCGACTGTGCTTTCGTGGTCGCTGCCACTGACGATGCCGCCTTGAACCGTACCGTGGCCGAGGCCGCCGGCCAGTGCCAACTGCCGGTCAATGTAGTCGACGACAGCGCCGCCAGCACCGCCATTACGCCGGCCATCGTCGACCGTGCGCCGCTGCTGGTGGCCTTTTCCAGCGCCGGCCGTGCACCCATGCTGGCGCGTCGGCTGCGCCAGCAGGTGGAGGAACTCTTCGATCAGCGACTGGGGCGGCTGGCGCGCTACATCGGCACACGGCGCGACGCGCAGATGGATATGGATATCGATGTGCGCCGCAAGCTCTGGGAAGCCTTCCTGGATGGCCCCGGCGCCTCGGCCGCCATGTCGGGCGACGAGGCCTCCGCGGACGCCGAACTGGCGCGCTTGAGTGCCGATGCCACCCAGCGCGGGGTGGTGTGGCTGGTAGGCGCGGGGCCGGGTGATCCGGATCTGCTGACCCTGCGCGCCTTGCGCCTGCTGCAGAACTGTGACGTCGTGCTCTACGACCATCTCGTGGGCCCCGCCATCATGGATATGGTGCGCCGCGACGCCGAGCGCATCCACGTCGGCAAACGCCGCAGCCAGCACACGCTGCCGCAGGAAGAGATCAACGCCAAGCTGGTGGAGCTCGCCCAGCAGGGCAAACGCGTGCTCCGCCTCAAGGGCGGCGACCCCTTCGTGTTCGGTCGCGGCGGCGAAGAAATCGCTGAACTGGCCAGCCACGGCGTGGCCTTCGAGGTGGTACCGGGCATCACCGCCGCCAATGGCTGTGCGGCCTATGCCGGCATCCCGCTCACCCACCGCGACCACGCGCAGGCCGCGGTCTTCGTCACCGGGCATCCACGCGCCGACGGCAGCCTGGATCTGCACTGGGATGCGCTCGCCCGCGCCGGGCAGACGGTCTGCATCTTCATGGGGCGCACCAGCCTGGCACAGACCATGGCCGCGCTGCGCGCGCACGGCCTCCCCGACGACTGGCCTGCCGCACTGATCGCGCAGGGCACGCTGGAAGCACAGCAGGTTGTGGTGGGGACGCTGGAGAACCTGCCAGCGCGCGTGGACGCCGCACAGGTAGAAGGCGCGTGCCTCGTCATCGTCGGCGAAGTCGTACGGCTGCGCGAGCAGCTGCGCTGGTTTGGCGACCGGGAAGGCTAGGGCTCGCGCATGCCAAGACGCTGGCTGCGGAAGCTGCTTCCGCTGGTGCTGTTCGTCATCGCCATCCTGGCTGGCAAAGCCTTCTGGCCGATTGGCGATGCGCATGTCTATGGCGGACTGCCGCGCGCCACCGACTGGCTGACCCAGATCACCACGCACAACCTCGGTAATCCCGGCTTTGCCGTCGGTTATTCCGAGCTACGCGCGTCGCCGTTGTGGGTGGCCTACATCGCACGCGATCCATCGAACGGGCCGCCGCTGGCACGTCCTGACTACTTCTCGGTGGATGGCCGCACCCTGCGTCGCATCGACAGCGACGACTACCGCAACAGTGGCTACAACCGCGGTCATCTCGCCCCGAATTACCTGATTTCACGGGTCTACGGAGAAGCCGCGCAGGATGCCACCTTCCGTATGACCAATATCGTGCCGCAGAAGCCACGGCTCAATCAGTTGCTCTGGCAGCGGCTCGAGGAACTTGAGGCAGACCGCCTGGCCCCCAAGTATCGCCAGCTTTGGGTGATGACCGGCCCCATCTATGGCGATCAGCCGCGCACTCTGCGCGGCGGCGTCGCCATCCCCGAGGCCTTCTATCGCATCTGGGTGCGTGAGGCCGCAGACGGCACGCCCCATGCCATTGCCTTCATCGTGCCGCAGCGGGTCTGCGGTTTCGAAGCACTGCAGGATTTCGTGGTGCCTGTCGCCCGGGTTGAGCGGTTGATCGGCTACGACCTGCTGCACGCACTGGAGGACACACTGGAGCGGCGTATCAGTGCGGGGGTGTCGTTGGAGGATTGGCCGCTGGTAGCGAATGCGCCGCGGGAGGCGCGTTATGGGGATCGATGGAAAGGGCAGCCTTGTCCATATCAATGAACGCGCCTTTCGTGGGGCGTCGCCACCCGTTCTCCGGCGACCACTCGCGAGTGGATTTCTTCAGAGCGCGGAACCCTTGGCATAGAGGTCACGTTTTAGGGTGCTCCAATGACCACCAATGCTCGGGGTTCCGCACCTCTGATGATCACCACTTCGGTCTGATATCCGCGCCCGGTGCGGGTTCCTTTCTCTGCTTGCCCAGAGAAAGGAACCAAAGAGAGGGCACCCCACCCCCGCGCCGGCCCTTTCGGGCCGGGCCCCTGCGTAGCGCCTGTGCTCGGGGTCGGCCTGACCCGACGTCCGTGTCGTGACTGGCCTTGGCTGGCCATCCAGGGCCAGCCACCCCCTGCGCGCAGGCGCTCCTCCGGCGCGGGTGCAGGGGGCTTCATACGGCTCGTCGCTTCGCGACATCGCTGGCGATGCCGCGCAGCGGCGAGCCAGTCCCTGTGCCCTTGGCGGGTGGCCGGATTGGGCGGCGCGCGCAGGGGTTGCGAGACAGGACGTCGAGCAAGCGCCGTCACGACAGGGACGTCGTGTCGGCGCGT
>JALEHA010000254.1 GCA_022763315.1 Algiphilus sp. | reverse complement strand
GGAATGTGCCCGCTCCGCGCTGTTCTTTGTGTCGGACTACTCGCGGGTGGTCACAGGCGCCTCTCTCGACGTCAATGGTGGAGAGTACATGCCCTGAGCCACGCGCCAAGGCGTGCCTGCAAACGCAGGCACGCCGCGATGGCGCTCAGCCGCCGATCCTTCAGCCGTTGCGCTGCGCGAGCTTGGCTTCGCCGTCAGGGTGCCAAAGACTGCCGACGTCGGGATCCAGCACGCCGAGCAGCTGATTCAGCAACGACTTCAGCACGGTGTCTTCATCAGGTCCCAGACCAGCGAGGACCTGTGATTCCACCGCCTTGGCAACCGAAATCAACTTGAGTGCAAGCTCACGCCCGCGCTCGGTGAGGCGGAAGCACACCGCGCCGGCAGCATCTGTCTCACGCAACAGCAAATGGCGATCAATAAGCGTCGTCAGCGTCTGCTCACAGCAGTGGTCGAGAACCCCTGCCGTCAACTTGTCGAGGTCACTGCTCGTCATCTGTGGCTTCAGTGTCATCGCCGACAGCACATAGAACTCTTCGTCGCTCAACCCCGCTTCGCTCAGGTGCGGCCGAATCCGGGAGAAGAAGCGAAAGTGACTGCGGCCCAGCAGATAGCCCAGAAAATCCTCACCAAAGCTTCCAGCGAGATAGGGCTCGCCGGGCTTGTTGGCGAGGCGCTGCGTGGCGTGCGCGTAACGCCCACCGTGGAAGACGAGCGGCGCATTGTCGTAATGATCGAAGGCCACCACCTCGCCGATAAAAATCAGGTGGTCACCGCCCTGGTAACTGGAAGCCGTGCGGCACTGAAAGCGCGCGCTACACCCGGGCAGCAAAGGGATGCCACCGGAACCGGTCTCCAGTTCAAGGTCAGCGAATTTGTTCTCCCCGCGCTTTGCAAAGCGGGTGGACAAATCCTCCTGGTCTGAAGACAGGATATGCACGGCCCAGTATTCGGCGTCGCGAAAAGCCGGGAGACTCATGGCGTTGTTCGCAAGGCTCCACAGCACGAGCGGCGGATTCAGCGAGACGGAATTGAAGCTGTTGACGGTGAGGCCGACCGGTTCCCCGGCGGCGTCACGTGTCGTAATGATCGTAACTCCGGTCGCGAAGCTACCCAACGCCTTTCGGAATGCGCCGGCGTCGAATGCCGCTACCTCTGCCGTCATGCCTTACCTCTCATTGCTGTTTCGGTGTACGGATGGCGCTCTAGAAACCGAACTTGATGTCGAGCGCGAGATAGTCCCGGTCGGCAAAGGGATTGGTGGCCTGGAAACTTTGGCCAATCGTTTCGGTGGGATCGCCGAAGAAGAAATTGTAGGCGAGGCCAATCTGCAGATTCTGCAGATATTGCATGTTGACGCCCAAGGTCAGTCGCCGATCCTGCTCCCCGAATAGCGCGCCGAAGGAACCGGACTGTGCTGGGTTGCCATAGGTCAGCTCCGCATACGAAAGCGTACCAGCCAGATCCCAGCCCGCAAAGACATTGCGCTTGCGCGGCAGCACCAGGAACTGGAAGCCGGCCGCATCGTTGTCGATGAAGAAGAGGTCGTCGCCGTTCCCCGTGGGGTTGATTCCATCTTGCGGATTCGTCAAGGGATCCACATCCAGGACGCGGATGTACTGCACCTCGCCGACGATATTGACCTCATCAATGAGGTCCCCTGGCGGATTGAAGGCGGAGATGGCCGACACCAGGCCTTGCACCGTTTCGCCACGACGAGGCACCGGGAAGGGAACGCCCGAGGCAATGGTCAACACGTCGATATTGATACCGTTGCGGTAGTTCACTTCACCAGCGAGACTGAGGCCGAAGAGGGTCGTGGAAAAGCTCAGGTTGTACAGGTCGATATCGTTGAAGTAGCGCACGCTGTAGGCCACCGGCACCGGCTGGTTGATGAGTGCGGTGGTGATGTCAATTCCGAGCAGCTCGCCGATCTTCGCGAAACCGGTGCGGAAGCGGATCGCCGGATTCGGATTGTGGTAGTTCAAGTAGTGGAAGCCGATCGTGGTGGATAGCGTAAGACGGTAATCAAGGCCGACGCCAAACTGGCCACTGTCGCTGGGACGGATATCGCTTTCCCGGAAAGTCAGAATGAACGGCGGTGCATTCAGCAGCGCCCCGCCCAGGCCACCGAGATTGCATAGCCCGCTCAAATCACTCAGCGGGCCGAGCAAATTGCCGACGAACTCGCTGAACTGGCCCACATCGAGCAGCCCCGGGCAGCCGTCAAGAAATGCCGGGTTGATGGAGCCGTACGCGAATTGTCCTCCAGGGCCAATAAGGTCTGATGGTGAAAAATAGGAACCCACCGGGAACAGCTCGTTTTCTTCGAAGACGAACTTGTAGTAGCCCTTCAATGTCAGGTCGTAGCCGATTCCCAGGGTTGCTGAAATCTGCGGACTGGGCAGCAGGATGTCCTTGACATTGGCCCCCGGCACGAAGCCGGCATTGGCATCCGCCACACCCATGTCACGCGCCATACCGCCGAAGAACAAGGCCTGCCCCCAGGACACGACATGCTGTCCGACACGCACGTTGAGGAACGAGGCCTCGCCAAACG
>JALEHA010000253.1 GCA_022763315.1 Algiphilus sp. | reverse complement strand
TCGAGGCCCTGTATCTGGCCGGCGAACGCTGCGATCCGGACACCATCGCCTGGGCGGCCGGTCTGCTCAAGGTGCCCGTGGTGGATCACTGGTGGCAAACCGAGACGGGCTGGCCCGTGGCCGCGGTCTGTCGCGGAATCGAAGAAGGCACCGTGCGCTCCGGCGCCGCGGGCCTACCGGTGCCTGGCTTCGACATCCGCGTGCTGGACGACGACGGCAAACCGGTGCCGGCCGATGGCATCGGCAACATCGTCATCAAGCAGCCGCTGCCGCCGGGCACCCTGCCCACACTGTGGAACAACGAGGAGGGTTTCCGCGAACACTATCTGAGCCGCTACCGCGGCTATTACCTCACCGGGGATGCCGGGAAGATCGACCCGGATGGCTACGTCTGGGTGATGTCGCGCATCGACGACATCATCAACGTCGCCGGCCACCGGCTGTCGACCGGTGCCATGGAGGAGGTGCTGGCCGGCCATCCGGCGGTGGCCGAATGCGCCGTCATTGCCGTGGAGGACGCCACCAAGGGGCAGTTGCCCGTCGGCATGGTGGTGCTGAAGTCCGGCGTATCGCAGGACCACGACAGCCTCATCGCCGAGCTGATCCAGCGCGTGCGTGACGAAATCGGTGCAGTGGCCGCCTTCAAGCGCGCCTACGTCGTGCAGCGCCTGCCCAAGACCCGTTCCGGCAAGGTGTTGCGCAAGACCATGCGCGCCATCGCCAACGGGGAGTCGCCCAGCGTGCCCGCCACCATCGACGATCCCGCCATTCTGGACGAGATCCGCGCGGCCCTCGGCACGCCGGTAGGCAGCGCCTAGCGCGTTTCCTCGAACAATTCGCGGCCGATGAGCATGCGGCGGATCTCGGAGGTGCCGGCGCCAATCTCGTAGAGCTTGGCGTCGCGCCACAGACGCCCGGTGGCGTACTCGTTGATGTAGCCGTTGCCGCCCAGGGCCTGGATCGCCTGACCGGTGGCCCAAGTAGCCTTTTCGGCCGCGTACAGAATGGCGCCGGCGGCGTCCTTGCGCGTGGTTTCACCGCGGTCGCAGGCGCGCGCCACGGCATACACATAGGAACGGCAGACAGAGGTGCCGACGTACATGTCCGCGAGCTTGGCCTGCATGAGTTGGAATTCGCCGATCGGCTGATCGAACTGCCGGCGTTCATGCACGTAGGGCATCACGATATCCAGTGCCGCCTGCATGAGACCGATGGCGCCCCCTGCCAGCACGACGCGTTCGTAGTCGAGGCCGGACATCAAGACGTTGACGCCCTTGCCTTCCGCGCCCAGCACGTTCTCGGCCGGCACCTTGCAGCCATCGAAGACCAGCTCGCAGGTGTTGGAGCCGCGCATGCCGAGCTTGTCCAGCTTCTGCGCGGTGGTGAATCCCGGCATGCCTTTTTCGATGATGAAGGCGGTGATGCCGCGTGGCCCGGCCTCGGGATCCGTCTTGGCGTAGACGATCAGGGTATCGGCGTCCGGACCATTGGTGATCCACATCTTGTTGCCGGTGAGCACGTAGTGATCGCCTTGGCGATCGGCGCGCAGCCTCATGCTGACCACATCCGATCCGGCGCCGGGTTCGCTCATCGCCAGCGCACCGACGTGTTCGCCGCTGATCAGCTTGGGCAGGTACTTCTGCTTCTGTGCCTCCGACCCGTTCTTGTCGAGCTGGTTGACGCACAGATTGGAGTGCGCGCCGTAGGACAGCCCGATGCTTCCCGACGCGCGTGAGATTTCCTCCATTGCGATGACATGGGCGAGGTAGCCCATATTCATGCCGCCGTACGCTTCCGAGGCGGTCATGCCGAGCACGCCCAGTTCGCCGAGCTTGGGCCACAGTTCCCGCGGGAAGGTGTTGCTCTCATCCACCTGGGCGGCGATGGGGCCGATTTCGCGTCGTACGAAGGCGGTGATGGCGTCGCGCAGGGCGTCCAGATCCGCACCGAGATCGTGGTTGAGGGCGGCCAATTCCATGGTGTCGCATCCGGTTCGTGGCAGAGGCGCAGGAGTCTAGTCACCCCATCGCAAGATGTGAAGTAAGATTCAGCAAAAGCGAGGATAGTGCTGCAGACCATGGCCTACCGCCGATCTGCGCGCATGCAGGCGCGCCTTGACGACAACCGCCAGCGCATTCGCGAAGCCGCGCGACGCATCATTGCCCGCGGCGGTTTCCGTCACGCCCAGATGGCCGCCATCGCCGACGCGGCCGGCCTCTCCACCGGCTCGCTGTACCGCTATTTCCCTTCCAAGGCGGAGCTGTTCATCGACGTGCTCGGTGCCGCCGCCGACCAGGAGATCCGGCTGCTCGAAGCCATTGCGGTCTCCCAGGCCCCTGCCCCACAGCGGCTGGCGCAGGCTGTGCGGCGCTACGTCGGTCGCGCCCTGGACGGGCCGCATCTTGCCCACGCCTTCATGGTCGAGCCGGTGGAGCCCGATCTTGACGCCGCCCGCCAGCAGCATCGCAAGCGGGTGGGCAAGGTCTTTCAACGGATCCTGGAGGACGGTATCCACGATGGCGCCTTTCCGCCGCAGGATGCCGCTATCGCCGCCGCCTGCCTGGTCGGCGCGATGACCGAGGCGCTCAGCGGGCCGACTGCGGCCGCCCCCGAGACCAGCGAGGCGCGGGCGCAACTGGTGGAACGCATCGCCGGCTTTTGCCAACGCGCCGTCTCGGAGAATCGCGCGCTGGACCCTGCTGCATAGCCCCATGGAGCGCGGCGAACGCTTCTACTACATCCATCGCCGCCTGCGCAGCGGCGCCTGTCTTCCGCTACAGCATTTTCTCGATCACCTTGAGGTGTCGCGCGCCACGTTCAAGCGCGATATTGAATACCTGCGCGACCGCTACCGCGCCCCCATCGTCTATGACCGCGATGCCGGTGGTTACCGCTACGACCGCGCGAACCCGAATGACGCCCGTTTTGAACTGCCCGGCCTGTGGTTTTCTCCCGAGGAACTGCATGGCCTGCTGACCATGGACGCGCTCATGCAGCAAATGGATCAAGAAATGCTGGGCGAACCCCTGGCGCTGCTGCGACAGCGTCTGGTCGACCTGCTCGGCGAGCAGGGCATCGCCCTGGAACAACTGCAGAAGCGCGTGCACGTCTTTCAGACCGGCGTTCGCCGTCGCATCTCAAGCAGCTTCCCGACGGTGGCGCACGCGGTGATGACGCGACGTAGGCTGCGCATGCGCTACTGGACACGGTCGCGGGACTCGGTGACGGAACGTGTGGTGTCGCCGCAGCGGCTGATCTTCTACCGTGGCAACTGGTATCTCGATGGCTGGTGCCATCTTCGCGACGGCCTGCGCAATTTCTCGGTAGACGCCATCGTTGAGGTGGAACCGCTCACCGATGACGCTCTCGACATTGAGGCCGGCACATTGCAGGCCGAGCTGGGCGCCGCTTACGGCATTTTCTCCGGCCAGCCCGACCAGTGGGCCGTGCTGCGCTTCTCCGCCGAGCGGTCGCGCTGGGTGAAAGACGAGCTCTGGCATCCCGAACAGGAATCCAGCGTCGATGCGCAGGGCTGCTGTACGCTGCGCATTCCCTACCATCACGATGAAGAATTGGTGGGGGAGATCCTCCGCCACGGACGCGAAGTGGAAGTCCTCGCCCCGGAAGCCCTGCGCAAACGGGTGCGCGAGGCGGCTAGCCGATAAACGGCGGCCGGTATGGCCAGCAGGCTCACCCTATGAGCCTCCGAGCACACAGGATGGGCCAGTCCCTCCCAAGGAGCTCTCCATGTCTGCTCATGCCCATTCCGCCCCCCGCAACCGTAAGCTGCGTCCGCGCCGTCATCGAAGCCCGCTCAGCCGCGAGCGCCAGGCGCCACAGGCTCCCCTTCCGATGGCGCCTCCCGCTCGCCCCCTACGCGCGGAAGAACAGACCGCGCAGGCGCAAACCACGGTCAAGCCCTGGCAAGTGGCGTTGGGTGTGCTCGCGCTGCTGTGCAGTGGCATCGACCTGGGCTAGAGCGGTATCAGCTTCCCGGTGGGAGCTTCTCGCTCTTGTCGACCTGCAGTTCGGCAGCGGCAAAGCCTTCGGCCTTGATCTCCAAGGGCGGGCAAGCGGTGCGCTCGGGCCGGGTCGAGCCATGGAAGCAGTAGTCCACTTCCATCTCGATACGCAATTGATCGCAGGGCGTGGTGCTGTTCAGACCGGTCTGCACCCGGTCCTCGGAGATACCGGCGTCGTCCCAACCGCGGAAAACCAACTGCAGTGGCAGGCGGGTGGCGGCGCCATCGCGCACATCCACGAAGGCGATGTCGCCATACAGTGCATCCAACCCCGTAGCCTGCTTATTGACCCGCGCCACGCGCGCGGGCGTGCATACACCTTCGGCATTCTCGTGGGCCGAGAAGGCAAGCAACACGCGATCGGCTGGCACCGCCGCTTCCTGAGACGCCACGCCGCAAGACACCAAGGCCAGCGCGCACGCGGCGCACAGCACTGTCGAAACGTTTTTCACGGAACCCCCTCCCCTTGCCGATCCTGTGAACACAGTATCGCGAACCGTGCGTGGCGACGCCAATCAGCGGCAGACCCGGAGCGCCCGGTCAGCCAGGAGCGTCCTAATGCGAACGTGCGCTGCGGCGGGTCTTCTTGATCAGATACATGGAGGCATCCGCCCGCGCCAAGACGCGTTCAGCGTCCACCTCTCCCGCTTCCGCGGATGTCAGACCGATGCTTCCACCGCCCGGGGCGATGATGAGCCCCCGGTCCTCGAAGGGGGCGCTGAGCGCGCGTTGCAGACGATCGCGCAGCGCATCGGGCTGCGCCGATGTGGTTACCACCACGAATTCGTCGCCGCCGTAGCGGGCCACCAGGTCGCCGGCGCGTACCGCGTCGCCGAGCCGTTGCGCCACCTGCATCAGAAAGCGATCGCCTACATCATGGCCATGGGTATCGTTGATGGCCTTGAAGCCATCCAGGTCGATGAACAGCACATGCACCGGGTGGCCGTGGCGCTCCGCCGTCTGCAGCTTTTCACGCAAGCCTGGCATGAGACCGCGGCGGTTGATCACCCCCGTCAACGCATCGATGCGGCTTTCCGCCGAAAGACTTTCATTGGCGCGTCGCAAGTCGATGATGGCCTGCTCTCTTTCCACCTGATGTGCGATCAACCGGGCAAACAAGGACAGCAGGTTCAAGGTCTCGCCTTGTAGCCGGTGCCGGTCCGCACTGGCCGCACACAGGGTTCCGTACAGAGCCCCGTCGGCTCGCTGCACCGGATGACTCAGATAGGTCTGGATGCCCAACGCGCGAGCCGCAGCCGAGTCCCCCCATATCCCGGGCACGTCATCGGTATAGGGGCGCTCTTCCTCCAGAGCACGCTTGCACAGGGTATCGTCCCAATCGACCGAAAGACCCTCCGGGATCGTCATCGCGCGGGTATTGCGCGCGTACAGAATGTGCTGCTGGCCGGCTACGAGATCGACGGTGGTCAGGTAGGTCGACTCCATACCGGTCACGGCCTCCAGCAGTTCGAGGATAGGGCGTGAAAGCGCTTCAAGATCCGTCGCCGCGCTGACGGCATGGGCGAGTTGTTCCAGGGTGGCTTGCATGAATGCATTGTCAGGTTGCGGCGCACCCCCATCAACCCAGGTCGATGCGCGGTAGCACCCGAATGACCGCGGGTAGCGCATACGCAGTGCGCGATGTGCGCCCCACCAATGCGGCTGGCGTCGGAAGCATGTCCAAACCTCAGCCTGCTGCGGCGATGTGCGCGTTCGACTAGCGGCGAACTTCCTGCTCAAGGCGGCTGATACGCCCACCGGAGAAGTACACGCTCAGCGCGTACTTCTGATAACCGCTCCCGATATTCCAGTATTCCCAGCGCTGCCCGACTGCGGCGCCCACGCGATTCTCCAGGGTCAGTCGGGCGTTGGGCGTTCCGAGCACGGAAGCCACTTCCGCTCGCGAATCGCCGAGCTGGATGAGTTGACCGCCAAAGCGGAAGCTCGAAATCTCGCGCGGTTGGGCACTGGCGATAGTGACCACTGCGGCGAGTAAGCCAAGGCAAACAATGCGCTGCATGCGAAGGCTCCAATACCGGCGTATTCGCCAATGTACCTTGTCGATACCGATCAGGAGAGCGCCCCAAAGCAGACCGCACAAAAAAGGGCTGACATGTGTCAGCCCTTTGGTGAGGATGGCGGAGGGGGTGGGATTCGAACCCACGTGGGGCGTAAGCCCCCAACCGATTTCGAGTCGGTGCCGTTATGACCGCTTCGGTACCCCTCCAGGGGTTCGCATTCTACAGAGGAGTGACGCTTTACGCGCCAGGTGCCGTCATGGTCCGGCCTGACAATAAAACCGTCAGGCGCTCCCCGTGTTGCGATGTGCCGCCGGCACATCGGTCACGGCTCGCCCACTTCGGGCCCCCTCCAGGGGTGCGCATTCTACAGAGGGGCGGCGCTTTGCGCGCCAGGTGCCGTCATGGTCCGGCCTGAC
>JALEHA010000252.1 GCA_022763315.1 Algiphilus sp. | reverse complement strand
TGGCGCCACAGGACCGCGAGATCATGCGCGCCGTGCTGCGGCATGGCGCGACTGCGCTGGTCAGCGCCAGTGATCCCCTTGAGCGCTGCATGGAAGCCCTGCGTCAGCTGGAGCAGGGGCATAGCTGGCTGCCCGCGGACCTGGTTGGCGAACTGCTCAATGGCAACCATGCGCCCCGTCCGCAGTCGGCCATCGACCAGCTACCACCGCGTCAGCGCCAGATCTTCGATCTGATCGGCAGCGGCATGAGTACGCGCGACATTGCCACGCTGCTCGGCATTGGCGTGAAGACGGTGGAAACCCATCGCATGCGTCTCATGCAGCAGCTCGGGCTCCGCACTGCGCACGACCTTGTGGTGCGCGCCGTGCAGGCGAAAAGCCGCTCGGCCTGAAAGCCCTTCCATCCGCTGAAACTGCGCCTTTCGTCCACTCCGAGAAGGAGTAGGGCTTTCCCTTACAGGTGTCCGGGAATGCCGAGTGGGCGTCGGACTTCCGTTACCTAATCATCCATCCATCGCGACGGAATCTCGTCGCCAGTCTCAAGGCCGGTACTGACAGTGTCGGCGTACAGCGGAAGCGGTCACAAGAAGGGGAAGACACATGCGTGTTGATTTCTCACAACAGCAAGGCGGTCGGCAGACACTCAACCCACAGCTCGCGCAACAGATCCGAATCCTCGGTTTGAGCGCGCAGGAGCTGGAGCAGGAAGTCCACCACTGGCTGGAGAACAACGTCATGCTCGAGCCGGAAGGCGTCGAACACGATGACGAGGCCAGCGACGCCGAAATACAGGCAGAGGACGCCCAAGACGAGATCACGCTGGACTCCAACTGGGACGACGGCTACGCGCCGATGGCCGGCTGCGCCGGCGGTGAGGATGCGGAAGTGCCGATCGCCGCTCCGGAAGTCTCCGATCCCGTTGCGCGCCTAGCGCGCGAGCTGCCGATGGAGTGCCGCAGTCCCCGCGCATTGGCCGCCGCCTTCGCGGTGCTGGAAGCGCTCGATGAGCGCGGCTGGCTGGAGGAGGACCTGCACGATATCGCCTGTCGCACGGGCTTCCCGACCGGCGAGCTGGTATCCGCTCTGGCGTTGATCCAGAAGCTGGCGCCGGCCGGCTTCGGGGCGCGCGATCTGGCGGAATGCTTTGCCCTTCAGCTACGCGCCATGACGCCGAGCGACGCGGTGCGTGATGCGCTGGCCATTGTCGGCGCTGGGCTGGAGCGCCTGGCGGGTCGCGAGATCGGCATCGTGCAGCGCGAACTGCGCCTGGACGACGCGGCATTTGCCGCAGCCCTCGCGCTGCTGCGCCGCCTCGACCCGCATCCCGGTCGCGCCAGTGCCGAAGGTGCCGCGGTCTATCCCGATGTGGTGGTGGCGCAGCTCGATGGCCGCTGGACGGTCACCCTGTCCGAATTTGCCACGCCGCGGCTGCGCGTGAATCCGCATTATCTGCGTGCCCTGGAAGCATCCGCCGCACCGGCGCCAGCGATGAAGCAGCAGCTGTATGAGGCGCGCTGGTTCCTGCGCGGCCTCGCGCAGCGCGCCGATACCTTGCTCAAGGTCACCCACGCGATCTTCCGTCGGCAGTACGCCTTTCTCGCCGGTGGGGAGGAAGCCCTGGCGCCGATGACGCTGCGCGAGATCGCCGGCGAGGTGGGCGTCCACGAGTCCACCGTCTCGCGCGTGACCTGTGGCAAGTACGTCGTCACCCCGCGCGGCATCTTCGAGCTCAAGCACTTCTTCGGAGCGGGCTTCGGCGTCGGCTGCGCGGTATCGAATACCGCCGCCCGTGCGCTGGTGCGCCGCTTCGTTGCGGGCGAAGACCCGCGCGCCCCGCTGGATGACGCCGCCATTGCCACCCGGCTCGCCGAGCGCGGCATTCGTGTCGCCCGCCGCACTGTTGCCAAGTACCGCGAGGCGCTTGGCATCCCGCCGGCACGTTTGCGCGCCGCTTCGCAGTCTCTCGCCATCAGCGCCTGACGCTGTACCGGACCAGCAAGGACACCGCCATGGATTTCGATACCGTCATGACCCTCGAACCGCCGGCTGAAAGCGATGTCGCCCGCAGCGGCACGTCGCCGCGCACCACGCCGGTCGCTGCGGCTCCGGCGCCGGTTGCACGCAGGCTGATCGGTGATAGTCCGTCGATGCAGCGCGTCCGCACGCTGATTGGCCAGGTCGCCGCTTTTGACACCAATGTGCTGATCACCGGCGAATCCGGTACCGGCAAGGAACTGGTGGCGCGCGCCATTCACGACGCCTCCGACCGTGCCCATCGCCCTTTCGTGGCCATCAACTGTGGCGCGATACCTGCCGAGTTGCTGGAATCCGAGCTCTTCGGCCACGAGCGCGGCGCCTTCACCGGCGCCATCGCGGCGCGCAAGGGTCGCTTCGAGCTGGCGGAGGGCGGCACGCTCTTCCTCGACGAGCTCGGTGACATGCCGCTGCCCATGCAGGTCAAGCTGCTGCGTGTGATTCAGGAGCGCAGTTTCGAGCGCGTCGGCGGCAGCCAGACGCTGACCTGCAATGTACGCATCGTGGCCGCCACCCACCGTGACCTGGAAGCCCGCGTCAGCGATGGCAGCTTCCGCGAAGATCTGTATTACCGCGTTGCCGTTTTCCCGATCGAATTGCCGCCGTTGCGTGAGCGCGCGGTCGATCTGCCGCTGCTGATCGACGCGCTGGCCGCACGTAGCGCAACGCAGGCGGGGGAGGCGCTGCAATTCGATGCCAGTGCGCGCGCTGCGCTGCAGGGCTACAGCTGGCCCGGGAATGTGCGCGAGTTGGCTAACTTGATCGAACGACTGGCCGTGACCTGCGCCGACGGCACCGTGGCGGCCGACGATCTGCCCTTGCGTTACCGGGCGGATCTCAACACGCCGGGCACCGCCTCGGCGGATGCGCCAAGCCGCCCGCGGGCAGCCGAAAAGCAGCTGCCGGCAGATGGCATCGATCTGCGCGACCACCTGGCGCGGATCGAAGCGGGCCTGATTCGAGAGGCGCTGGTACGCAGCGAAGGGGTGGTGGCGCATGCCGCGCAGTTGCTGCGGGTGTCGCGCACCACGCTGATCGAGAAGCTGCGCAAGTACGACATCACGCCGGACGGTGCCAGTGCACCGTCGAACGGTTAGGCCCCCGGTATGGCGCTTGCAGCAATGCCTAGGGGGTCGAGGAGTAAATGGCGATGAATGACCTTGGAATCAATCGTGTGCTGACGGAGATGCGGGCGCTGCAGGCGCGCTCCAAGCTCCCTGCTCAGGAGGCCGCACCTACCGCGCCAACCGCACCGGCGCAAGAATCCCAGGAGAGCGGCTTCGTCAACGCGATGGCGGATGCCGTGCGCGACCTCAACATCAAGCAAGCGGAGTCCGGGAAGGCGCAGGAAGCCTTTCAGCTGGGGCGTATGGATCTGGCAACCACGATGCTGAAGATGCAGGAATCGAGCGTCGCATTCCGGGCTGCGGTGGAAGTACGCAACCGCGCGGTCTCGGCCTACCAAGACATCATGAACATGCCGTTATAGGACGCTTCTCATGGCACGTACTCCCATTGGTGTGATTCAGGAAGTGCCGGCGCTGAAGCCGATCCTGCTCCTGGTCGGACTGGCCCTGGCCGTCGCCCTCGGCATTAGCATCTACATGTGGTCGCGCGGTACCGATTGGGCGCCGGTGACCAGCGG
>JALEHA010000251.1 GCA_022763315.1 Algiphilus sp. | reverse complement strand
GTACGCGCAGCGCACTCCCGCGTGCCTTCGGCACGGCCGATCCAGGTGTTGTCGCACCCCGGACTTCGAGGATGGAACCCGTGACTCAGTTTTCTTGCTGCGGACGTGGCCGACGTCTGGCCGCTGCGTCCATGTTGCTGATGGCGGCCATGAGCGGCAGCCTGGTGGCCGCCGAGCCGCCTTCCCCATTGACCAGCCAGGCCCTGGTGGATCAGGTGCTGCGCGCGAATGCGAGCATCGCCGCCTACACCGCCCACCAGCGCGCGCGTTCGGCGGAAGCGCGCAGTGCCGATGCGCTAGACGATCCGCGCCTGAGCTACGCCATCGCGCCCAAGTCGGTGGGCGATCCCTCCGTCGACACCGGTCACATCGTGGGGATTTCGCAGACGCTCCCTTGGCCCGGCAAACGGGCACTGCGACGCCGGCAGGCCGAGGCATTGGTGGATGCCGCGCGCCACGGACTGCACGCGCGTCGGCGCGAACTGGCTTTTGAGGCCCGATCCGCCTATGCCGACTGGGCCTATCTGGGCGCGGCCTTGCGCATCAACCAGGGGCAGCAGGAGCAGCTTCGCACCCTGGTGGCGGTGGCCGAGCAGCGCTACGCGGCGGGAAGTGGCACGCAGCAGGAGCCGTTGGCGGCGCAGGTGCGCTTGATGCGACTGCGCGAGGCGCAATGGCAGTTGGAGGCGCAGCGGGAGGCCGTGCGCGGTCGCATCAACGCACTGCGGCAGGCGCCGATGGGACACGCCCTGCCCGATGCCGCGGGCATCCCGGTGCGGACTCAGACGCCGGAGCTCTCCCGTTTGATGGCGGCGGCCGAGCGCAATCACCCCGCGCTGTCGGTGTTGGATGCACGCGCGCGCTCCGCCGATTCACAGCAGTCGCTACGCGACCTCGCTCGCCGGCCCGATGTGACGCTCAGCGCCAATCATGTGGGCACGCTGCCGCGCGAGCCTTACCGGACGCAGGTGGGTGTTGCGCTCAGTCTTCCCCTGGGTCAGGACAAATATGATGCCGCCACCGCCAGCGCGCGCGCGCAGGCAGATGCGCTGCGGGCGGAGCGCGCGGACCTGGCGCACCGGCTGCGCGCCGATGTGCGCAGTGCGTACGCCCGGTGGCGGGCGGCGGAGCGTGCGCGACAACTCTATGCCGACACGTTGCAGAGCCTTGCCGGGCAAAGCCGTGACGCCGCGCTGGCGCTGTATTCGCGCGGTCGCGGTGATGTGCAGGCTGTGATCGACGCAGAAACGGAATGGCTGGCGGTCCATACAGGGCACCTGCGAAGTCAGCGTGACGCCTTCCAGACCCTTGCGGAACTTGCGCTGCTGACCGGCGGCGCGCTCGATGCGCAACTGATTCCGGAGGCCCGGCCATGATGTCTCGTAGCCTTTTCTTCCTGCTGTGCGCGTTGTTGCTCGGGGCCGGATTCGGCTTCTGGTTGGCACAGGGGGGCCTCTCGACGGAGGGCGGCTCCGGCGCGCAAACAACGGCGGACGGACCCTGCCCCGGTGGTGCCCAACCGGCGTACTGGGTGGCGCCGATGGACGCCAGTTACCGCCGTGATGCGCCAGGCAAGTCGCCCATGGGCATGGATCTTGTGCCCAAATGCGAAGCGGATGAAGCGGACCCGAGCCAGATCACGGTGTCGGCTGCATCCATCCAGAATCTGGGCGTGCGAACGGCTTTGGTGGAACGCGCGCCGCTGTCGCCCGTGCTATCGGTGGTGGGTTCCATCGCGATCGACCCGACGCGTGAGGTTCGCGTGCACAGCCGCGCAGAGGGCTGGGTGCAGGCGTTGGGGGTTTCGGGTAGCGGCGACCCCGTGGCAACGGGCGATAGCCTCTACCAGCTTTTCTCGCCCAAGTTCTACTCCGCGGAATCCGATTTCCTCGCGGCGGCGGGCAACGCGGGGTTGCAGGCAGCGGCGGCGGAGCGACTGCGCGCGCTGGGCTATCGCGACGCGCAAATCAAGGCGGTACGGAAGCGCGGCAAGGCCAGCGACACGGTGCGGGTACAGGCCGTCTCGGCCGGGCTGGTGACCGCCCTCGCCGTGCGTCCTGGACAGTACGTGCAGCCCGGCACGCACCTGATGACGGTCGCGCGCCTGGATCGGCTGTGGATGCTGGCCGACGTCGAGGAAGGACGAGTGGCCGCGCTGCGGCCTGGATCAAAGGCGACCGTGCGGGTGGGCGCGTATCCGGGTGAAGAATGGACGGCAACGGTCGAGCGGCGCAGCAGCACGGTGGATGCCACCACGCGCACCCTGGCGCTGCGTCTGGTGGTCGACAACAGCGACGGTCGTCTGCACCCGGGCATGTTCGCGCGCGCGTCCATTGCGCTCCCACCAACACCGTCCGTTCTCAGTGTGCCTGTCAGCAGCGTCATTCGCGATGGCCAGGTGGATCGTGTGATCAAGGCGTTGGGCGACGGGCGCTTTGCGGTGACACGCGTCGCGCTGGGTCAGCGTGTGGCCGACCGTTGGGAAATTCGGGAAGGCCTCAGCGACGGCGAGCGCGTCGTGATCCAGGGACAGTTCATGCTCGATACCGAAGCCCAGGTCGAGGCCGAAGCCTTGCGGATTGGCGGGGCTTCAGCGGATCCGCAGACCCATGAAGACCGCGCCGGCGAAGCGCACGACCACGATGCGATGCAGACATCCCCGCGTGGGGACGCGCCGGCAGCAGCGCATGAGGCGCATCCATGATCACGCGCGTCATCGAGTGGTCGTTGCTCAACCGCCCGCTGGTGCTCATTGCCACCGCCTTTCTGGTGGTGGCCGGCCTGGTCGCCTTGCGCGCGACACCGGTGGACGCGATTCCTGATCTGTCCGATGTCCAGGTGGTGGTGCGTACCGCTTATGCCGGTCAGGCGCCGAAGGTGGTGGAACAGCAGGTCACCTACCCGCTCTCCACGGCAATGCTGGCCGTACCCAAGGCCAAGACGGTTCGGGGCTACTCCTTTTTTGGCGACTCCTTTGTCTACGTCATCTTCGATGAGGGCACCGACCCCTATTGGGCGCGTTCACGGGTACTGGAATCGCTGTCGCAGGTGTCGGCCGAGCTTCCCGCCGCGGCGCGACCGAAACTAGGGCCCGATGCCACCGGTGTCGGCTGGGTCTACGAGTACGCGTTGGTGGACCGTAGCGGAGGGCACAATCTCGCGGAACTCACCAGCCTGCAGAACTGGCTGCTGAAATTTGAGCTGCAGGCGGTAGAGGGCGTGGCGGAGGTCGCCACGGTCGGTGGCATGGTCAAGCAGTATCAGGTGGTCGCGGATCCCGACCGACTGCGTGCGCATGACCTGTCGCTATCCGCGCTGCGCAGCGCCATTGTCCGTGCCAACCAGGAAAGCGGCGGGGGCGTGATCGAGATGGCCGAGGCCGAATACATGGTGCGCGCCACCGGCTATCTCGACGCGGTGGAAGACCTGCGCGCCATTCCCTTGATCAGTACGCGGGACGGCACCGTCGTGCGCCTGGAGGATGTGGCGGAGGTGCGGCTCGGCCCGCAGATGCGGCGAGGCATCGCCGAACTCAATGGCGAGGGCGAGGTGGTCGGCGGCATCGTCGTGATGCGTCAGGGCGAAAACGCGCAGGCGACGATCGACCGTGTCCGGGCGCGGCTGGAGGAACTCAAGAACAGCCTGCCCGAGGGTGTTGAAGTGGTGCCGACCTACGACCGCTCCGCGCTCATTGGGCGCTCGATCAACACATTGCGGACAACGCTGATCGAAGAGCTGCTCATCGTGGCGGTGATCTGCGCCCTGTTCTTGTTTCACTTGCGCTCGGCATTGGTTGCAGTGATCGGATTACCGATCGGCATCCTGGCGGCCTTTCTGGTCATGCGAATGCAGGGGCTCAACGCCAACATCATGTCGCTGGGCGGCATTGCCATCGCCATCGGAGCCATGGTCGATGGCGCCATCGTCATGGTGGAAAACCTGCACGTGCATCTGGCGCGCAAGGATGCGCGTTCGCACTGGCAAAAGGTGCGCGATGCCGCCTGCGAGGTTGGGCCGCCGTTGTTCTTCTCGTTGGCCATCATCACGCTGTCCTTCATCCCGGTGTTCAGTCTGCAGGCGCAGGAAGGACGGTTGTTCGCGCCCCTGGCCTTCACCAAGACCTATGCCATGGCCGCGGCAGCCGGACTGGCCGTGACCTTGATTCCGGTGCTGATGGGCCTGTTCGTGCGGGGGCGGATTCGTTCCGCAGAGCAAAATCCCATCAATCGCGCGTTGGTGGCGGTCTATCGCCCCCTGGTAAGGGCGGTGACGCGCCATCCCTGGATGGTAGTGACCGCAGGCCTCGTGGTGGCCCTGAGCGGCCTCTACCCTGCCAGTCAGCTCGGTAGCGAGTTCATGCCGCCGCTCGATGAAGGCGACTGGATGTACATGCCTACCACAGAGCCTGGCATCAGCATCGGCATGGCGCGACAGCTGCTGCAACAGACCGACAAGCTGATCAAGAGCGTGCCAGAGGTGGATACCGTGTTCGGCAAGATCGGGCGCGCGGAAACCGCCACCGATCCCGCGCCGCTGACGATGATTGAAACCACCATCACCTTCAAACCCGAATCCGAGTGGCGACCGGGCATGACGCTGGAGGACATCCGTGCCGAAATCCGTCAGCGGGTGGATATCCCCGGCCTCACCAACGCCTGGGTGATGCCCATCCGCACACGCATCGACATGTTGGCGACCGGCATCAAGACACCCGTGGGGATCAAGATTCGTGGCCCCGAGCTGACGACGATCCAGGATATTGGCCGGCAGATCGAGACCATCGTGGGCGCGGTTGAGGGGACGGTCAGTGTCTTCGCCGAACGGGTCGCGGGTGGGCGTTACGTCACCATCGACATCGATCGCGATGCAGCCGGCCGCTATGGGCTCAATGTGGCGGAGCTCCACACCGTGGTGCAAAGCGCGATCGGCGGCATGAATCTGACCGAAACCGTGGAGGGCCGGGAACGCTATCCGGTCAATCTGCGCTATCCGCAGGCGTGGCGAGGGTCGCCAGAGGCCATGCGTCATCTGCCTCTGATGACGCCCAATGGGCAATGGATCGTACTTGGTGATGTGGCGGACATCCGCATCGAAGCGGGCGCACCGGTGATCAAGAGCGAGAATGCCCGTCTCAGCGGCTGGGTCTATGTCGATATCGCTGGCCGTGACCTCGGCAGCTATGTGGAGGCCGCCAAGCAGCGCGTCTCGGAACAGCTCGAGCTGCCACCGGGTTACAGCCTGGTGTGGTCCGGTCAGTACGAATACATGCAACGTGCCGCCGAGCGCCTGCGTCTGGTGGTGCCCGCCACGCTGGCAGTGATCGTTATGTTGCTGTATCTCGCCTTCAGACAGGCCGCGCCAGTGCTCATCATCCTGGCGACGGTGCCCTTGAGCCTGGCCGGCGGATTCTGGCTGCTCTATGCACTCGGCTTCTCCATGTCGATCGCCGTGGCCGTCGGCTTTATCGCGCTGGCCGGCGTGGCGGTGGAGATCAGTGTCGTCATGCTCAGCTACCTGCGACAGGAATGCCGGGATCTGACCGACGATGCGGACCGAAACGCTTTCGTTGCCGCGGTGGAAACCGGCGCGCAGCGACGGTTGCGCCCGGTGGTGATGACGGCTACCGCCACGATTGCCGGGCTGATTCCCATCATGCTGAGTAGTGGCACAGGCTCCGAGGTCATGCGTCGAATCGCCGCGCCCATGGTCGGCGGCATGGTCACGACCTTGTTGCTCGCACTGCTCCTGCTCCCGGCGGTGTACGTGCTGACGTCGCGACCCAGGCCCCCAACCGCCGGTGAACGCGGCATGGATCCATAGGCAATGGATCGCCGGCCAGGCACGCGGCTTTTGCACCGGTGCGGGGAAGTGTCTTCCCCGTGCCTTCGACAAGTCATCGCACAGCGAAGAAGTGGAACGATATGAATAAACAATCAGAGCAGACCAGGACACGTGCGCGGCTGATCGTGCCGGGCATGGGATCCGACCATTGCGGTGGCATCGTGAAGACCTCGCTGCAGCGCTTGCCGGGTGTCGGCGAGGTCACCACCAATCTCGCCGCGCACCGCGTTGAAGTGGAATACGATCCCGGCGCACTGACAACCAGCGATCTGCGCGAAGCCGTAGAAAAGGCGGGCTACGAGGTTGCTCAGGTCGCGTCCGAAGAGCACGCGGATGACGCCGCCGATGCGGCCGAAATAGAAGACGCCTACGTGCGCGAGGCAGCGAAGCGGTTGTGGATTGCAGCAGTTCCCACCACGCTCATCATGCTGTTGATGATTCCGCACATGTTCTGGCGGCCCATTCCGGGCTATTTGCCGATCATTGCGTTGCTCGCCTTTCCGGTGGTCTTTTTGTACGGCGGCGCGGCGACGCATCGGTCTACATGGCGTTCGCTCACCAACCGCACCTTCAATATGGATGTGCTGATTTCCATGGGCAGCGTGCCGCCCTATCTGATCGGGTTGGCGGGCTTCTTTATCAGCATGACGTCCTTTATCGAAATGGCCGCGACAATCATGACCTTTCATCTCTTGGGACGGTATCTCGAGACGAAAGCGAAAGGCAGAGCCTCGCAGGCGATCCGTAAGCTGCTGACGATGGGGGCAAAGACGGCGCGCGTGGAGCGCGATGGGCGGGAACTTGAGGTGCCGGTCAAGGCCCTGCAGCCGGGTGACATCATGGTGGTACGCCCTGGCGACAAGGTGCCCACCGACGGAGCGGTCATCGAGGGCGAAAGCCATCTGGATGAGTCCATCGCCACCGGTGAATCCGTCCCGGTCTACAAGGCGCCCGGCGATATCGTTATTGGCGCGACCATCAACAAGGAAGGGTGGCTGCGTGTCAAAGCCACCAAAGTGGGTGGCGATACCTTCCTGTCCCAGGTGATCAGACTGGTGGAGCAGGCGCAAGGCTCGCGGGTGCCGATCCAGGAACTCGCCGACCGGATGACCGGACGGTTCGTTCCCGTGGTGCTCTGGGTGGCGCTTGGCAGCTTTCTGGTCTGGATGGTCGCCGGCGATGCCCTGCGCCCGGTCTTGGAATGGGGCGCGGGATTCCTGCCCTGGGTGGACCCGACTGCGGGCCCACTGGTGCTCGCCATTCTTGCTGCCATTGCGGTCCTGGTGATCGCCTGCCCTTGCGCGCTGGGTTTGGCGACGCCCACCGCGCTGATGGTCGGCTCGGGTATTGGCGCCGCCCGTGGCATTCTGATCCGCTCGGGCGAAGCGATTCAGACCTTCAAGGATGTCAGAGTCATGGTGCTGGACAAGACCGGCACCATCACGCGCGGCGAACCCAAGCTGACCGAGATCGTTACCGCCGAGGGCGTGACCGAACAAGCGCTGCTGTTTTGGGCGGCAACGGTGGAAAACGCTTCCGAGCATCCCATCGCCCGCGCCATCGTCGATGGTGCGACGCAGCGCCATGTGCAGCCAGGTGACGTGACGGCGTTCCGGTCCGTCGGCGCTCGCGGCGTTTCCGGAAAGGTCGATGACGGCCTGGTGCTGATCGGCAATCGCACGCTACTGGAGGAGCAATCGGTCAGCGGTCTGGAAGCCCTGGATCACGCGCTTGATGACCTGGAAGCGCGGGGTCGCACCGCCGTGTTGGTCGCGTTCAATGGCCGCGCCCGCGGCATCGTTGCGGTCGCCGACACCATCAAGGAAGAGTCGGCCACCGCTATCCGCGGCATGCATGCGTTGGGGTTGCACGTGGTCATGATCACGGGTGACAACGAGCGCGCCGCACGCGCAGTCGCCAGCGAAGTCGGTATCGACGAGGTGCAAGCCGGCGTACTCCCGGAGGGCAAGGTGGCAGCGATTCGGGAGCTTCAGGATAAGCACGGCAATCATGTTGCGATGGTGGGTGACGGGATCAATGACGCGCCAGCGCTGAAACAGGCCAATGTGGGTATTGCCATTGGCGCGGGTGCCGACGTGGCGATTGAGGCTGCCGACGTCACCTTGGTGCGCGGCGAACTGACCGGCGTTGTGCAAGCCATGCAGCTCTCCAAAGCCACGTTCAGAAAGATCGCGCAGAACCTGATCTGGGCGAGCGCGTACAACGTCGCTGCCATTCCCATCGCCGCCATGGGCTTGCTGCATCCCATGATCGGCGTGATTGCCATGACTGCGAGCTCGCTTTCAGTGATCGGCAATTCGCTGTTGCTCAAACGCGCAAGGCTCGGCCCCAGCCAGACGACCGCAGGCGTCCAGTCGCGCGCACGACCCTAACCGTATGCGGAGGCATCCCTATGTCATCAAGACCCAGCCATTGGACGCGCCTACATGGCATCGCAACGCTCGCACTGACAGGTGCTGCGCTCTATTTCCTGCTGGTGGAGCATACCGAGCACATCCTCCAGTTCCTCCCCATCTTGATTCTTCTGCTGTGCCCATTGATGCATCTCTTCATGCACAAGGGCCACCGAGCACATGCGCATCCCAAGCATGAGGATCAGGCCGCTCACGCGGCCTATCAACGGGGTCTGCAGGAAGGCCGGAAGGAGTCGAGCAAATGAGCGGGGTGTCGACAGCCAAGCGTTCTGCAACGCGCGGCCATCACCCTGCCCCTTTGCAGGTTGGACGGGCCGCGTCATCGCTGCGCCGCATGCATGCCTGTGTCCTTCGATGGAGACACCTGTGTAAGGCTTTGGCGGTGCGCCTGACGGTGCCGGCTGTACTGATCGCCTTCGCCATCACGAGCACGGCGGCATCGTGGTCCGCGCAAGCGCAGAGCATTACCGTCTACAAGACGCCGGGCTGCGGATGCTGCACCAAGTGGGCTGATCACCTTTCGGAAAACGGCTTTGTGGTGACAGTGCGGTCACTGGACGACCTATCGTCCATCAAGTCCAGCCTCGCTGTGCCGCGGGTGCTGAGAAGCTGCCATACCGCTGAAATCGACGGCTACGTCGTCGAAGGACACGTGCCGGCCAACGATATCCGGCGTCTGCTGCAACAGCGCCCCGATGCGGCCGGTCTCGCCGTGCCGGGCATGCCGTTGGGTTCTCCCGGCATGGAACACGGGGCGCGCAAAGACCCCTATGACGTCTTTCTGTTCGGAGACGGAGAACAGACGATCTATGCCTCGCACTGATGGTGTCTGGTGGCATGGACCCAAGGTGTAGGAGAAAAGCATGACGGAAGAAGCCCAATCCCATCAAAGCACGATGTCCATCCGGCCAACGGGCCATGCGCTCTCGTTGCTGTTCCTGATCAGCTATCTGCTGTGCATCGCCTTTGGACTGCTCGCGCCGGATCAGATGCGCATGGTTGAGGTCTGGGCGCCACTGTTGCCGGGCTTCGAATGGCTGACGGTGTCCGGCTTTCTGTTCGGGCTGGTTGGCGCCTATCTGTATGGATGGTATCTGGCGGTGGTGTTTGTGCCCCTGTACCGGTTTTTTGCACAGCGGCCGTAAAAGGAATGGACGATGGACCGTAGCGCGAAGTACGCAGAAAACAGCCTGACACTGGCAGGTGCCGTCGCCATGGGGACGGGCGTCATGATCGGGGCCGGCATTTTTGCGCTGACCGGACAGGTCGCCGAATTTGCCGGCAGCCTGTTCCCGCTGGCCTTCCTGCTGGCTGTCGTCATCAGCGCCTTCAGTGCCTACACATACATCAAGGTCACCAGCAAATACCCGTCTGCGGGCGGCATTGCCATGATTCTGGAGCGCGCCTACGGCAGGACCATGATCACGGGGGCCTGCGCCCTGCTGATGGTGTTCTCGATGATCATCAACGAGAGTCTGGTCGCGCGGACCTTCGCAAGCTATGTGCTGCAACTGTTTGACGGAGACCAGCCGGACTGGCTGCTGCCGATGCTGGCGGTCGGCCTGATTGCCGTCGCTTTTCTGGTCAATATCGCGGGCAATGCCTTGATCGGGACGGTGTCCAAGATTGCGGCCATCCTCAAAGTCGGTGGGATTTTGGCCTTCGCCGGCGTTGCCCTGTGGGTATCCGGTTTCTCCTTTCAGCCGGCGTCGGACAGCCTTATCGATGACACGTCGCTCACCGGTTTCATGGCCGGTGTGGCCCTGGCCATCCTCGCCTACAAGGGCTTCACGACCATCACCAACAGTGGCGGCGAAGTCGTGGATCCGCACCGGAATGTCGGTCGCGCCATCATGATCTCGCTGGCCATCTGCGTGGTGGTGTATATGCTGGTGGCCTTCGGGGTCGGTTCGACCCTGAGCATCGAGCAGATCGTGGCAGCGAAGGACTACGCGCTGGCGGAGGCCGCGCGGCCGGCCGTAGGGGCCTATGGGGTCTGGTTCACCGTGGCCATTGCCATCATCGCGACCGCTTCGGGGCTGCTGGCAAGCATTTTCGCGGTTTCACGGATGCTGGCCATGCTGACCGAGATGAAGCTCATTCCGCATCGCCACTTCGGCATGCCCGGCGACATTCAGAAACATACGCTGGTCTATACCGTGGTGCTGGCGGCCGCATTGGCCGCTTTCTTCGACCTCAGCCGTATCGCTTCATTGGGCGCTATCTTCTATCTGGTCATGGATATCGCCGTTCACTGGGGCGTGCTTCGTCACTTGCGGGCTGACGTAGGAGCCAAGGCATGGGTGCTGGTGTGCGCCATCGTGCTGGACGCCGCGGCGCTCGCTGCTTTTCTGCTGATCAAGGGACAGGCCGATCCCGCCATCGTGGGGATGGCGCTTGTGGCCATAGCGGCGATCTTCGTCTTTGAGCGCGGTTTCCTGAGCAGACAGCACGCCGATGACACGAGCATGCATCACCGCTAGGCGGCAGGCTTAGCGAGGATGTTTACGCATCTCGCCCGGTGCGGCATCGATGTGGGTGTCGCCCTGCAGTGCATCGAACGCACCCGGTGAGCGGCTTGGGCGACGCTTCCGATACTGCCCTGGGCTGCAGCCGGCACGGTCGCGGAATGCGCGCGAGAAGTTGGACGCATCACTGAACCCCAGCGAATAGGCGACCTCGGTCACGCTCATGCCCTTGGCCGTCAGACGCTCGCAGGCAATCTGGTGCTGGATCTCCCCCGCCAGGGCGCGGAAGCTGGTGCCCTCGCGCGCAAGATAGCGATTGATCGTGCGCCGTGACAGATTCAGTGACGCTGCCAGTTCGTCCAGCGTGGGGAGCGCATCGGAGACTTCGCGCAACGTCATCGTCACCCAGTCGGCGAAACGCCCGCCATCGGCCGCGCGTTGGATCAGCGCCCGGCAGCGCACTTCCGCCACCTGAAGGGCGTGGCTGTCCGCCATGTTCATCCGCAGAGCGCGCGGGTCCTCGGCGATGCGCAGCCGCACGCTGGCGGGGTTGCCGGATTCGAAGCGAATGGCGACATTGCCCAGTTCACGGTGGTAGCGGGCGACATGGGCCGGCTCGGGATAGCCGCAATGCAAGGTGCAGGGCGGCAGGCGCCCGCCGTTGAGATCCGAAACCTCGCGCAGGGCCGCCAAGGCGATGGCTTCCAGATGAAAGAACAGACAAAGGTGACTCATCGCAATCCGCGGTGTGAACAGCAGGTCCGCGTGGTCTCTGGCGCTGCTGTACCGCATCGTGAAACTGGGCATCACCAAGGCGAAGTAGCGCGCCTCGAAGCGCAAGGCCTCATCCACCGTGGCGCTGCTGAGCATGCCGAATCCCACGAAGCTGTGCGCACTCGCGGTGAGACGACGACCCGTTTCAAAGGGCAGATCGGTACGCGTCGTAAACCGAGGCAACTGCTGCAACAAATGGTCCACCCGCGAAAAGCGAATCTGTGCCTCGGCTTCATTGAGTTGCGCTATCGACAGCCCGGAGGACTGAAGCAGGCACTCGACCTCTGCGCCATCGGCCTGGAGCAATGCGGTCAGTCGCGCGTAGTAGCGCGCGGGCACGTACACCTCGCCTGCTTGCATGCCGGAACCTCCCTATGGCGCATGATCACCATATGATGACGCATTATCACCATAACGGAGGACAGGCCTGCGCCAACATGAAGCGGTTCCCATAGGAAACGAGACATCCTCATGACCACAACGACTGCGGTTTCCGCCCCTGCATCCTCGGCCTGGAAAGACGCCAAGCGCTATTGGTGGCTGCTCAGCCCGGCTCTGCCGCTGCTGGGCCTGGCATCGGTGATCGCCGTTCTGTCGGGTTTTTCCGCAGGCTGGCTCTGGGCGCTGCCAGTGGTGTTCTACGGTCTCGCACCGCTGCTCGACCTGCTGATTGGCGAGGATCGCAGCAACGCACCGGAAAGCGCCGTGGACGCGCTCAGTGCGGACCGCTACTACCAGCGCATCGTCTTCGCCTACATACCAAGTCAGTACCTGATGACCATCCTCGCCGCTTGGTTGGCGGTCTCCGGCGGCCTGCCGTGGTGGCATCTGCTCGGACTGGTCATGGCCACCGGCATTGTCAACGGTGTGGCGATCAACACCGCGCACGAGCTCGGTCACAAAACCAATGCGCTGGAGCGTTGGCTGTCACGTATCGTATTGGCGCCAGTGGCTTACGGGCACTTCTTCATCGAACACAATAAGGGTCATCACAAGCATGTGGCGACGCCCGAAGATCCGGCCAGCGCGCGCATGGGTGAGAGTTTCTGGCGCTTTCTGCCGCGTACGGTGCTTGGCAGCCTGAAATCGGCGTGGAGCATCGAGAAAGCGCGGCTGGAACGCAACGGACAGTCGCTGTGGTCGGTGCGTAACGAAAACCTGCAGAGCTGGGCGCTGACCGTGCTTTTGTTCGGTGCGCTGAGCCTGTGGTTGGGGCCATGGGCCCTGGTCTTTCTCGTCGCCCAGGCCGCTTTCGGTTTTTCCCTGCTCGAAGTCGTCAACTACATGGAGCACTACGGTTTGCGGCGTCGGAAGCTCGCCGGGGGGCGTTACGAGCGCTGCCAGCCGCAGCACTCCTGGAACAGCAATCATGTGGTGACCAATCTGCTGCTCTATCAGCTACAGCGTCATTCCGATCATCACGCCCACCCCACTCGACGCTATCAGGGCCTGCGCCATTTCGATGACGCTCCGCAACTGCCTTCGGGCTATGCCGGCATGATTCTGGTGGCCTACTTGCCTGCGCTGTGGTTCCGAATGATGGATCGGCGCGTGGTCGAACATTACGGTGGCGATATCACTCAGGCGAATCTGCACCCTGGCCGTCGTGCAGCCCTGCTGGCCCGCTGGATGCCGGGGGTTGAGGATCCGGCGACGGGCACAGCCTCCGCGGCGGGGGATGCTGGCGCTCAGACGGCGCACACCGTTTCGGAAAAGGAATGCGCCGGGCATCAGTGCCCGAACTGCCACTATGTCTACGACCCGCGGCAGGCCTGTCCCCATGAGGGCTATCCAGCAGGTACACCGTGGAGCGCCCTGCCCGACGATTTCCCGTGTCCGAACTGCGCCGTGCGAGAGAAGCCGGATTTTGTTCCGGTGATGGCCGAGGCGGTCGCCGCGCGGTAGCGACGGGTGACTGCTTACCGAAGCGCAACTACAAAGCGGAACCGGCCTTCAGTAGGCTGAGCCTGCGGCACAACCACACACCAAGGGAGACGACATGACCGCATTGACCGCAGTATTGCTGTTCGGCACCTGGACTCTGCTGCTGGCCCTTTTCTATGCTTTGCCACGCGTTCCGCGCGTGTTGATGGGTAGCCAGAAGGCCGACGCCTGGACGCGAGGCAACGCGCCCGTGGATCCGGGCATTCTGATTCGCGCCCAGCACGCCCACTACAACTGCCTCGAGACCTTCCCCGTCTTCGCGGCAGTGGTGATCGTCGGTGCCATGATGGATCAGGCAGCTGCGATTGCCGGGATGGCGGCGTGGGTGGTGTATCTGCGCGTGGGCCAGAGCGTCGTGCACCTGATCGGCACCTCCTTCCTCCTGGTGCTGATTCGCGCGACGCTGTTCATCGCGCAAATCGCGCTGATCCTGGCCATGGTCTGGCAATTGCTCGGGTGAGAACGTGGCCGCAAAGCCGCGCGTGCGGGGTTGCGGCCCGCAGCGGCCGCGTCCACACGGTGCGCCGCCCCCGCCGTCCGGGGGTGTAGTGCGCCTCCGGCCACAATGCGTTGATCTCCTCAGCCTGGTGCTGGGCGTTGAAATGTTCCCAGAGCACGCCATGGATGTCGCTTTCCTGCGTGAATTCCGGTGCGGAGGGGTCTTCCCAGCCGAGATGGCGCAGGCTGCCAGGGGTCTGTTCCGCATCCTGTCGCAGCGACACATTCAGCGCATCCGTCCTCCACAGCGCGTACTGGCCGGCCACGTATGAGCAGGGGGTAGCCCCCAGCCGGCGTGAGAAGTCCGCCACGGCCGCCTCGATGCGATCGGTGGAGATCGCGAGATGCAGTTTGCGCATGATCGTTTCCGGTTCGGTGTCGTAAGGCCAGGCGATGCCTGCCGCGTGCTACCAGTAGTCTGGGTTGTCAAAGGGCGCCACACAATGACTGGGCCCGGACAAGGATAGCGGCGTCGCACCCTGCAGCCACTGGCACAGCCAGCCTTCAGGCTGCGTCAATGCGAAGGGTGCAGGGATCGCGTCGGCGTCCGCGGCGCGAAATCCCACCCGGCCATAGAAGCGCGGGTCGCCATAGGTGCAGACCAGTTGCACCCCCTGATGACGCAGCGCGTCGAGGCCATGGCGAATCAGCGCCTGGCCGACGCCTTCGCCGTGCCAGGCGGTGGCAATGGCCACCGGCGACAGCAAGAAGGCCTCCACCGGCGTTGCAAAACGCATGCGCGAGAAAAAGAGGCTGCCGATGACATCCTCGTCCTCCACCGCAACGAAGCCCGCCAGATCCTCTGCCGACACTTCACGCATCAGCTGGAGTGCGAGCGCGCCGACCACGCGCCCTTCCGAAGCGCCTTCCGAGGCCGCAAAGACTTCGGTGAACAAGCGTTCCACCGATCGGGTGTCGAAGTCTTCCCAGCGACGGAACTGCATGACATGGTGTCCTTGGACGATGGGCCTGCGAAGGTCTGCTAATGCCACAACCACCGCGATTGGACCGTAGCCAGCCGCAGGGTTCAATGGTCCGATGGTCTAGGTGGCGCGTCGCTGCAGAGCGGTGTGGCGGCCGCCAGTGCGAATGCTCCCATGCGTGGCGGAGTCGGAGCGGGTCAGAGCGCGTAGCGCATGACGCTGATCGCCATCCCAATGAAGCACACCAGTTGGGTGAAGAAGAAGACAAAGCGTAAAAAGGCGATGGTGTTGCTTTGCACCAGTGCGATGTGAATGACGGATTGGCACATGCGGGCAAGCAGCGCCACGGCGGCCATGATGTCGACCGCGGAGGATTGGAGCCCGCTCGCATAAACCGCAAAGACGACCGCGCCAAACACGGGAAGATTCTCGACGCAATTGGCATGGGCGCGCATGGCGCGGCGATACCAGTCCTCCCCCTCCACGACGTCCCCGCGGAATGCCTTGATATCGACTTTGCCCGAAAGAATGCGGGTCCAACGGTAAATGCCGACCGAAAACAAAAGGACCGCGATGGTCCACAGGGCGAAGCCGAGCAGCATCCAGACAGGAATCGTCATTCCATCTCTTCCAAGTGGTTGGGGTCTACGGGTGCCCTGCCTTCGCGCCGCACAGGAGTGCCACGAGTCGCACTGCACGACGCGATGGGACATCTGTCCCAAAGGCAGTAGCGCCGCCTATTATACTTGTGCGATCTATCGCCATATCTATCGGGTATTTGTTCTTGCGGGTTGCGTGTCCTTGACGACGGTCAATTCCGCCGCGGCGTGCGGTGGTACCCTGTGCGCCGTTATGCGAGTGCACGTTCCCCACGGCATTGTTGCGCGCTTCGCATTGTGGTCCCTGGTCGTGATGCTGTTGGTCAGTACATGGCCGGAAGTGCAGGTCCACAATGCCGCCGCCTCCGATCACCCCGATGCAGCTCAGCACGTGCATCCAGGGGACGAAGCAGTGTGGGGTGATCCGGAAGGCATGCATGTGCACGCTTGCCATTGCGCGGCCCATTGCACGGCGTTGCCCGTGCATGAGGTCTTGACCATTGTTTGCCGCAGTACGCGCCTGCCGGCGGCCGAGCCGCTGCGTGTCGCCACCGGCATACGCATCCCCCCTTTCCGACCGCCCATCGTCTGACATCTCCAGTGCATTCGATGCCCTCGCGCATCGCGTTTTTTCACTGTGATTGGAGATGCCCATGGCACCCCAGAAGATGTTGGGCGCCTGCCTGCTGGCCGCTGCCACGCTGCCTGCAGTCGCAGGAGGTCCCCCGTTAACGCTTGACGACGCCTTTGCCCGTGCATTGGCGGACAACCCCCGGCTCATGGCGGGCAGCTTCCGGAGCCGCGCCGCCCAGGCTTATCAGGAGCAGGCCGAGCAGGCGCCGCCCCTCGAAATCGGCTTCGACCTTGAGAACGTTGCTGGAAACAACCGAACCGCCGGTCTGTCCGGTGCCGAAGCCACGCTGACCCTGTCCGGCGTCCTGGAGCGCGGCGACAAGGCCTCGCTGCGCGGGCAGCTCGCGGATGCGCGTGGCACCCTGGTTCGTACCGAGCGCGACATCGACCGCTTGGAACTGCTCGCTGACGTCGCCGAGCGCTTCATACACGTGGTGCGCGATCAGCAGCTCCTGGCAGTTGCCGAGGCGGCCGTCGCGCTCGCCAGCGCTGCGCAGGAAGAGGCGCAGAGGCGCGTCGATGCCGGCGCAGCCCCGGAAACGGAAAGCGCGCGCGCCACCATTGCCCTGGCGGACGCCCGGCTGGACCAGGAACACGCCGAGCATGAACTCAAGGCGACCCGCGTCAGCCTCGCCAGCCTCTGGGGTGAACGCGCGCCCCGCTTCGGTCCCGCGCAGGCTTCACTGGCCACGCTGCCCGAGGCGAGCGCGCTCCCGGACATTGTTGCCGGCCTGGAACGCAATCCGCAGCTTCGTCGCCTCGCCGAACAGCGTCGCATCGAAGCGGCGCGCCAGCAGCTGGCGCAGGGCCAGGCGGCGACGGATATCCGGCTATCGGGCGGTTTGCGACGGCGCGAAGAGGCGGGTGACACCTCCCTCGTGCTCGGTCTGTCGGTGCCTTGGGGTAGCACGCAACGCGCCCAGCCAGGCATTCGCGCCTCAGAGGCCGAAGTGGCGGCTCAGCAGCGCATGTATCAAGCGGTTCGCCGGGAACTCTATGCCATCGTCTACGCGCGCTACCAGGAGATGGTGCATGCCGGCACCGAGGTCGCAATGCTGCGATCAGACATCCTGCCCGCGGCCCAGTCCGCGCTGGAGGCGATCCAGGACGGCTATGCCCGCGGCCGCTACGGCTACCTCGAACTGGCCACGGCCCAGGAGGATCTGATCGCCCATCGCAGGCGATTCATCGATGCCGCCTACCGCTACCACCGCCATTTGATTGAGATCGAGCGCCTGACTGGCACCGCTGCCGCTGCGCCGATGGAGAAAGCATCATGACATCGCATTTCATCCGTTGTACCACCGTCGCCGCCGTTGTCCTCGGCGGCCTCTGGCTGAGCCCGCTGTACGCCGGTGGTGAAGCCAAGCCCACGCCCGCGGCGGAGGTGGCTCCCACCGGTCCGCACGGCGGCCGCTTGCTACGGGACGGCGATCGGACCCTGGAACTGGCTCTGATCGAGCGGGGCATGCCGCCGGAATACCGCGCCTGGCTGCGGGAGGGTGGCGACCCGGTCCCGCCCGAAGCGGTCCACCTGGAGGTGGAGTTGGAACGCCTGGGCGGCACCGAGGAGCGCATTGCCTTCTCCCCGGTTGATGATTTCCTTCGCGGTGATCGCGTGGTCGCCGAGCCCCATGCCTTCGACGTCACAGTGCGCTTGCGCTACCAGGGCGCCGACTCGATGTGGCAATTCGCAGTCGAAGAAGGACGCACCCGCATCCCGCACGCCATTGCCAAGGACGCCGGCGTCACTGTTGAGGAGGCGGGCCCGGCCACACTGCACCGCACCTTGTCGCTGAGCGGCCGCGTACAGGCAGCCCCGGACCGGGTCGCGCGGGTGGCGGCCCCCTACCCTGGCGAAGTCACCAGGATCGAGGTGGAGCAGTACGCGCGCGTCGAACGCGGACAGCCGCTGGCCACCGTGGTCGCGCGCGACAGCCTGCGGCCGACGGTATTGAAGGCGCCGTTTGCCGGCATCGTGCTGCAGCGCCATGCCGCGCTGGGCCAGCAGGCCGGCTCGGAGGTACTGTTCGAGATCGCCGATCTGCGTCGCGTATGGGTGATGCTGGATGCGTTCGCCCGCGATCTGCCGGATTTGGCGGTGGGCCAGGCAGTGTCCGTACAGGGCGTTGATGATCGGCGGCTCGCCGAGGGTGCGCTGAGCCACATCAGTCCCACCTCGGGGCAGCGCCAGAACGTCCATCTTCGCGTCCCCGTGGATAACCCGGATGGGCGACTGCGGCCGGGTCAATTCGTGCAAGCCGAGGTGCTGGTCGAGGCGCGCGAGGTGCCCCTCGCCGTGCGTCGTAGCGCGCTGCAGCGCTATCGGGAGCGCGAGGTGGTTTTCGCCCGCTATGGCGATCTCTATGAGGTGCGCCTGCTGGAGCTCGGCGCGCGCGATGACACCTGGGTGGAGGTTGTTGATGGCATCACCCCCGGGACCGCGTATGTCACCGGCAACAGCTTCCTGATCCGCGCCGATATGGAAAAGGGCGGCGCCAGCCACGACCACTAGGGGAACACCATGCTCGATCGCATCATCGCGACCGCCATCGCCCAGCGGTGGCTGGTTCTGCTCGGCATGCTGGGCATCGCGGGGCTGGGCATCTACAGCTATCAGTCGCTACCCATCGATGCCGTGCCGGACATCACCAACGTCCAGGTCCAGATCAACACCGAAGCGCCCGGCTATACGCCACTGGAAGCCGAACAGCGCATTACCTACCCGATGGAGACGCTGCTGTCCGGGCTGCCACGCCTGGATTACACCCGTTCATTGTCCCGCTACGGCCTGTCGCAGATCACCGTCGTCTTCGAGGAAGGCACGGACATCTACTTCGCGCGGCAGGTCATCAGCGAACGCCTGGCGGAAGCGCGCGATGTCATTCCAGCCGGGCTGTCGCCCAGTCTGGGGCCCATCGCCACCGGCTTGGGCGAAATCTTCATGTACGCCGTTACCGCGGAACCCGGCAGCGGCTATGACGCCACTGACCTGCGCTCCATCCAGGACTGGATCATCCGACCCCAGATGCGGCTGACCAAAGGCGCCACCGAAGTCAATACGGTGGGTGGCTATCGCAAGCAGTACCAGGTCGCCCCCGATCCGGAAAAGCTGGCCGCCTACGGCCTTGATCTGGATCGCGTGATTCGCGCGCTGGAAAACAGCAACGACAATGTGGGCGCCGGCTACATCGAGCGGCGCGGCGAGCAGAATCTGGTGCGGGTGCCGGGACGCCTGCAGACCATCAGCGATATTGAGGCGGTCATCGTTGGCGAGGTCGAGGGTACGCCGGTGCGCGTACGCGACATCGGTCGCGTGCTGGAAACAAGTGCGCTGCGCACAGGCGCGGCGACCAAGGACGGCGAGGAAGTCGTGCTCGGTACCGTCATGATGCTGATCGGGGAAAACAGCCGCGTGGTGGCGGAACAGGCCGGTGAGCGCCTCGCGCAGGTGCAGAAATCGCTGCCCGAAGGCGTCCGCGTCGAGGCCCTGTACGACCGCACCACGCTGGTCGACAAGACCATCGCCACGGTGCAGAAGAACCTCACCGAAGGTGCGCTGCTGGTCATCGCCGTGCTGTTCCTGCTGCTGGGCAATATCCGTGCGGCATTGATTACGGCGGCGGTCATCCCGCTGGCCATGCTCGCCACCATGACCGGCATGGTGCAGGCGGGTGTGAGCGGCAACCTGATGAGCCTGGGTGCGCTGGATTTCGGCCTGATCGTGGATGGCGCGGTGATCATCGTCGAAAACTGTCTGCGCAGGCTGGGCGAGGCGCAGCGCCAGTCCGCGACCGCGCTGTCGCGCGGTGAGCGTCTGGAGGTGCTGCGTGCGGCCTCCACCGAGGTGATTCGCCCGGCGACCTTCGGGGTGCTCATCATTCTTGTCGTCTATGTGCCCATCCTCACGCTCACTGGCGTGGAAGGCAAGATGTTCCGGCCCATGGCCCTGACCGTCATCATGGCGCTGAGCGCGGCCCTGATTCTGGCCTTGACCTTTGTGCCTGCAAGCCTCGCCGTGTTGCTGCGCGGCCGGGTGGCAGAGAAGGAAAATCCACTGATGCGGATCCTGAAGCGCGGCTATGCCCCGCTGCTGCAGATCGTGCTCCGATGGCGCGTGCCGGTCGTGCTGACCGCGTTGGCGCTGGTGGTGATGAGCGCCTGGCTGGCTAGTCGACTGGGGACCGAATTCGTGCCCCAGCTCGACGAGGGCGATATCGCCATGCACGCGCTGCGCATCCCGGGAACGAGCCTGTCGCAGGCAGTCGACATGCAGAACGATTTGGAGGCGCGGCTACGCGACTTCGAGGAAATTTCGCACGTGTTCAGCAAGATCGGCACGCCGGAAGTCGCCACCGATCCGATGCCGCCGTCGGTGGCCGATACCTTCATCATCATCAAAGACCGCAAGGATTGGCCGAATCCGGGCCGTTCCAAGGCAGACCTGGAAGCAGAAATCCAGGCCGCCATGGAGGCCATACCGGGCAACAATTACGAGTTCACCCAGCCGATCGAGATGCGCTTCAATGAACTGATCTCCGGGGTGCGGGCGGACGTCGCGGTCAAGATCTTCGGCGATGACCTGGAGCAGCTGTTACAGCTGGGCGAAGCGGTGACAGCGCTGGTGCGCACCATCCACGGCGCCTCCGACACCCGCATGGAGCAGGTCGCAGGCCTGCCGGTGTTGAGTATCGAGCCCGACCGCGTGGCCCTGGGCCGGCATGGCCTGGACGTGCGCCATCTGCAGGACACCATCCGGGCCACACTCGGCGGCGCGGTGGTTGGGGAGATCTACGATGGCGATCGGCGCTTCGACCTGGTGGTGCGCCTCGAGGAGTCGCGGCGCAATGACGTCGATGCGCTGCAGCGCCTGCCCGTCTTCGTTTCGGGTGCCGACCCGCGCTACGTGCCGCTGCGGGAAGTCGCGGACGTGGAACTACGCATCGGCCCGAACCAGATCAGCCGCGAAAACGCCAAGCGCTTCATCACGGTGACCAGCAACGTCGCCGGCCGTGATCTGGGCTCTTTCATCGAGGATGTACAGACCGCCATGGATCGTGGCATCGACCTGCCCGCCGGCTACTGGGTGGACTATGGCGGAACCTTCGAGCAGTTGGAATCCGCAACTCGGCGCTTGAGCGTGGCGGTGCCCGTCACCCTGGCGATGATCTTGCTGCTGCTCTTCAGTGCATTCGGTTCCCTACGAGACGCAGCGCTGGTGTTCACCGGCGTCCCCCTCGCCCTCACCGGCGGGGTTGCCGCACTCTGGTTGCGGGATATGCCGCTGTCCATTTCCGCCGCAGTGGGTTTTATCGCCCTCTCGGGCATTGCTGTGCTGAATGGCGTTGTCATGCTCTCCTTCATTCGGGACCTCCGGGCCGGTGGCAAGGATGTCTACCAGGCGATTGTGGAAGGCGCACTCACACGGCTTCGCCCGGTGTTGATGACGGCGCTGGTCGCCAGTCTCGGTTTTGTCCCGATGGCGTTGAATGTCGGAACCGGTGCCGAGGTACAAAGACCACTGGCGACGGTGGTGATCGGCGGCATCCTCTCCAGCACCCTGCTCACCTTGCTCGTGCTGCCGGCGCTTTACGATCTGAACTATCGACGGCGAACGCCAAAGCGCTGAAAGGCCCTTTGGGCACCGCCGCCAGCCCAGTGGCTGGCGGCGGAACGCCCCCGCGCATCCGTCCGGCACCGACCAGGCCCCTGGCGCTAAGGGGCGGCTTTCGTGGGTGATGTGGCGGTCGCCGCAGCGTCGTTCTTTGGGGCGGGCGATTGCTTGTCGTCGAGCCCGGTACTCTGGTACTCAATGATGATTTCAACGCGTCGGTTTCGCGCACGGTTCTCAGCGGAGTCGTTCGCGACCAGCGGGCGTGCAGCGGCAAAGCCGCTCACCTGCAGCGCCTCTGGCGGGATCTGCTGCGTATCCAGCACCTGGTGGGCGACCGACACGGCTCGCGCTGCGGATAGCTCCCAGTTCGAGCGGAAGCGTTCTGTGGTGATTGGCAAATCATCGGTATGTCCGGCAACCGTTACCGTGTAATCGCCGTCACGCACCATCCCGGCCACGCGATGGATGAGAGGAATGGCGTCCGGCGTCAACGAATCGCTGCCTGAACGGAAGGAGACCTTCTCGGGAAAGCGAATGATGACGCTGTCTCCTTCGCGCTCGACGATCACCCGCGCCGCCTTCAACTCCTCGACCAGCCCGCTCTTCAGCTTGCGATAGAGCTTTTCCTGGTTCGAGGCGTCATCGATGCTCGCGCTGCGTGTTGCCTGCTCATCGAAGATCGGTTTCTTTTCGGCGCCATCCTTTGACACAACACCCGCCTCCAGCCCTTGAATGGCGTCCTCACTGTTGCTGGGGGTGTCTTGAATGCCGCCAAAAGCGGAGGCCATTGAACCGACCATGGCCCTGTATTTCTCTTCATCGACCTTGGAGTAGGAGTACAGCAGCACGAAGAAGGTCATCATCAGCGCCATCAAATCGGCGAAAGTGACCATCCACGGAGGAACCCCCTGCTCCGTGAAGCCGCTCGTGCTGTCGCCTTCCATCATGCTCAGGCCGCTTTGGCCTCTGCGTCCCCCGTGGCATCGGCCCCATCGGCGCCATCGCGCTGATCCAATGGCAGGTGGGTCTCCAGCAGTTCGCGCAGCACGCGCGGATTGGTGCCTTGCTGAATACCGAGCACGCTCTCCATGATGAGGGTCTTGTTTGCCCTTTCCTGTTCCGCCCGCGTGCGCAGCTTGTCGGCGATGGGAATGAACAGCAGATTCGCCAGGAGCGCACCATAGAGCGTGGTCAGCAGTGCGACAGCCATGGCGGGCCCGATCGAGCTCGGATCCGATAGCGTGATCAGCATCTGCACGAGCCCTACCAGCGTGCCGATCATGCCAAAGGCGGGGGCGGCGTCGCCCAGCGCCCTGAATACGCGCTCGCCCACTTCGTTGCGACGGATCGAGGTATGAATCTCGTTACGGAGGATGCTGCGAACGAGTTCGGCCTCGTGGCCGTCCACGCACAGCTGCACGCCCATGGCAAAGAGTGCGTTGTTGACCGCTTCGTCCTCCAGCGCGATGAGTCCCTTCTTGCGCGCCACGGTGGCGAGATGCTGTGCCAGCTCGATCAATTCCACTGGGCTATCCACCTCTTCCTTGAAGGCCTGCTTGAGGGCGGTGCCGAATGAACGCAGGCAGGCCTTCAGCGGGAAACGGATGAGCGTCGCGGAGAATGCCCCACCGATCACGATCAGAAAGCCCGGCACATTCACGAAGGGCGCGAACCCCGATCCCAGCATGACCGCCACGGCCACCACGATGCTGCCGAGAATCAGACCAATCAGCGTTGCAAAATCCATTTCGTTCAACCGTTGGTTGCTGGAGACGACGGGTGTGTCGAGTAGCGCGGGGAGAAAATGACCGCCAAGCAGCGGTGGCCAGCAGTATCGGGAACGCAGCCCCTTCTCGAATGACGGGTGAGTCAAAGAACGGCTTTTGCCCGATGAGCGGCCATGGCGACATGCTTTAGACGGGTGATTCCGATGGCGTTTGGCCGTGAGACAGCGGGCGCGCCGGCGAACTATACGAGTCGCCATCCCGCGCCCGCCGTGCCGCTCGCGCGCGGTTAGCATGCGGGCAATCGCCCTCATCCCACAGGAACGCTATGCCCATGTCCTCGGAACTGACCGCCCTCGCCCTGGCCGGCCTGCTGCAATTCGCTCAGGTTGTGCTGTATGCCATTCCCGCCAATCGTCAACTGGGGCCCAGGTACGCCCTTTCTCCGCGAGACGAAGGCCGTGTGTTGACCGGTTTCGCTGCGCGTGCGCAGCGGGCGATGAACAACCATTTCGAGAACCTCATGCTGTTCTCGCTCGCGGTATTGGTGGTTACCGTCTCCGGTACGCAGAGTGGCTTCTCAGCGGCATGTGCGTGGGTCTATCTCTGCGCGCGGGTGCTATACGTTCCGGCCTATGTCGGGGGCTGGGTGCCATGGCGCTCCTTGTTCTTCGCCACCGGCTGGATGGCCACCCTCGCAATGTTGCTGACGGCCTTGCTGGCATGACGCTGATGGCTGAGCGCCCGCTTCCGAGGCTCCGAGCCCTGCGCTAGACGCCTTTCGTGTGTCCGTGACGGTCCGCTGGTTGTGGCAATGGGTGGTCCGGCAGCCACACCACAGCGGCCAGCCCACCGTGCTCAGACGCATCCAGCTGAAACCGACCCTGATAGAGGGCGACGAGTTCCTCGACAATGGCCAATCCCAGCCCGGACCCGGGCAGCCGCTCGTCGAGACGCATCCCCCGCTGCAGGGCCATGTCGCGCGTAGCCTCCGGGATGCCGGGGCCGTCATCGCAGACCTCGAAACAGATGCCGTCCTGCATTGCCGAGACCCGGAAGTCGACCGTGCTTTTCGCCCACTTGACGGCGTTTTCGAGCAGATTGCCGATGATCTCCTGGAGATCCTGCGCGTCTACCTGCACGCGCAGCACCTCCGGAATATGCGCCTGAAGCTGCAGCCCGCGACGGTTGGCGAGCTGCGCCAGCCCGTCGACGACGGGTGCGAGCGTGCGCTGCACGGACACGCGCGGATTGATGCCCTGTCCGCCCGCCGCGGCGGCGCGCGCCAGATGATGCCGGATCGCCGCATCCAGACGATCGAGCTCCAGACGAATGCCTTTTTGCGCGCCACCGGGAAGGCTCTCCGAAAGCGTGCGAAGCACCGTGAGCGGTGTCTTCAGGGCATGGGCCAGATTGCCCGCTGCGGTGCGCCCGCGTTCCACCCGTGCGCGGTCCCGCTCCAGCACGGCATTCATCGCCCGGGCCAGCTCCGACAATTCCCTTGGCAGGTCAGTACCGACGCTGTCCGTCTCTCCATTACGTACGCGCTGGATGTCGGCGCGAAGATGCCGTAAGGGCGCCAGACCCCAGCGGATCTGTATGGCAAGCCCGCCCAACAGGAGGACGCCCAATCCGATGAGCGAGGTCCACAGCAGCATCTGGAAGCGCTCCATTTGCGCATCCAGCTCCGAGCGCGGGATGGCGACCGTCAGCGTCAGCGGTCCCTCCAGCGACGCCAGACGTACGCTGCGGCTGACGATTCGAAGGTGTTGCCCGCGTGGGCCGAGACCGTCGCGGAACTGGGGCGTAGGCTGTGCGACGCGCGGCAAGGATTCGTCCCATAAGGAACGCGATGACAGGGCATCCGCGCCGTCGCTGTGCACCTGCCAGTACCAGCCCGAGAAGACCCGATCGAAGCGCGCATCGCCGAGCGGTCGCATGAGCTGCAGGCGATCCGTGACCGCTTCGTGCTCGACGCTGGCGACCAGGGTATTGATCAGCGACAGCAGTCGCTCATCGAAGGCGGCGGTGACCGATGCACGGAAGTTGTAATTCAGCGCCACTCCCGCGGCCGGGATCAGTACCGTCATCAGCAGGAGCGACGCGATCAGTAGCCTTCGCGCCACGGATGGCGTTGCGCGTCGTCGCGACGACGTCATGGCTCCGGATCATCCACCACGCGATAACCACGGCCACGCAGCGTCACAATGCGTGCGCTGCCCAGCTTTTTGCGCAGGCGGCTGATCTGAACGTCGATGACGTTCGAGTCCGGTTCGTGATCACGATCGTAGACGTGCTCGGCCAGCTCGCTACGCGTCACGATCCTCGGTGCGGCATGCATCAGATAGCCCAGCAGCTTGGACTCCTGTGCTGTCAAGGCAATGGGACGGCCGGCCAGGGTGACACTGCCCACATGGGTGTCATAGCGCAGCGCGCCGCAGCGCAACACCGGGTGCGCGTGGCCGTGGCTGCGTCGCATCAGTGCGCGCAGACGGAACAGCACTTCGGCGCTTTCAAAGGGCTTGGTGACGTAGTCATCCGCGCCGGCTGAAAAGCCGGCGGCTTTGTCGGACCAACGCTCGCGCGCGGTCAGTACCAGCACCGGGAGATCAATGCCATCGGCGCGCCATTGTTCCAGCCAGCGGATACCGCTGCCGTCCGGTAGACCGATATCAAGGATGACCGCGTCGTACCGCTCGGTGCGGATGAGGTAATCACCTGCTTCACCACTGCGCGCGGTCTCGACCACCAGACCGGCATCGCCGAGCGCGGCCGCCAATGCGTCAGCCAGCGCGGCGTCGTCTTCGATGAGAAGGATTTTCATTGCCGCCGAATCGCTTTGAGGTCACGCCCCTCGATTTCCAGAAGACTGCCGTCGCGCGCATCAAACTCGAATTCGACGAGCTGGCCTTGCGGCCCCAGTAACTCGACTTCATAGATCAGGAGTCCGTCGTCGTGTTCCAGTTCCACTTCCAGAATATCGCCGATGTACTGCGCTTCAATGGTGTCGAGAATCCTGCGCAGCGGTACCAGTTCGCCTGACTGTACCCGATCGCGAATATCGCTCTGCTGGATTTCGTCCGCCTCAGGTGCTTCCACCCACAACAGGGACAGCACCGCTGCAGCGGCAATGGTGATGAAGGCTTTTGCAGGTGCGCGCGTGATCATTGCCGCAGTGTTCCAGAGGCCGCATGAATGAAGAGTGACAGTGCGGGCCCCGGCCCCATCATGAATGAAACCTGTCAACCGCGATCATTCAGCGGACAACCGCCCCCGCGCAGTATCGCTTCACGGTTGAGGCCGATGCGCCCAATCGCCTATCCACTGTGAACAGGAGTGAGGAATGAAGAAGTCATCTGCCGCTTTGACGATTGTGCTGGTGAGTGCCGGGTTGGGGTTCTCCGCCATGGCCCAGGCGAAACGTCCTATTGACGAAGCCGGACGCGTGGTGGACCAGGCCATGCAATATGGGTTCGCCTCCTTTGAGGAGATTGAATACAAGCGTTTCGGGCGGAGCGAAATCGAAGGTTTTCTCGCGGACAACGACTGGTACGCCGAGGTCACCCTGAACGAAGCGGGCGAACCGCAGCGCGAACGACAGTCCAAGCGCACGCACGCCAGTGCGAGCATGACGCCCGATCAGGTCAGAAGCGCACTGACGGCGGCGCGCGATGCGGGCATGGTGACCGTGGAAGAGGTCCAGATCGAAGGCGATGGCCGCGTCGAAGTCGATGGTTACGACGCCGACAAGCGGGAACTGGAAGTCACCTTTGACCCAACCAGCAACGAGGTGATCGAGGTCGATCACGACTGATGCATCCCGCCCCTTGACCAAAGGGCTGATGGCCGGCGGAGGCGCGACGCCTTCGTCGGCCATTGTCTTCTGCGGCAGGGTGCCAGGCGCGCGCTGCCCTCGGGGGCTGTCACAAAGTACTATCGGCGCCTTTGGAGCGTGATGCCGGCAGGACGGTCCACGGAGCGTAGAGTGTGTCGCCTGCGGCTTCAGGCTTCGCGTCTACCAAGCCGCGCTGCATAGCATGCCCACAGTGATCAGGAGACCAAGATGAGCCATGCCGACTGGAAGTTCGAAACCGTTGCCGTGCACGGTGGTTACTCGCCCGACCCCGTCACCCGCGCGGTCGCCGTGCCGATCTACCAGACCGTCGCCTATTCCTTCGACGACACCCAGCACGGTGCGGATCTTTTCGATCTCAAGGTCGAAGGCAATATTTATTCACGCATCATGAATCCGACCTGCGGCGTGCTGGAACAGCGCATGGCCGCGCTGGAAGGCGGCGTAGGGGCACTGACCACCGCGTCCGGTCAGGCAGCGGTGCTCTATGCCATTCAGACGATCGCCCGCGCGGGCGACAATATCGTGTCGGCCAGCACCCTCTACGGCGGCACCTACAACCTGTTCGCGCACACCATGCCGCAGCTTGGTCTGGAGGTGCGCTTCGCCGACCCACGCGAGCCGAACAGCTTCGCCCAGCACATCGACGACAAGACCAAGGCCGTCTTCATCGAATCCATCGGCAACCCGCTCGGTAATGTCAGCGACATTGCTGCCATCGCGGATATCGCGCACGCCCACGGCGTGCCCTTGATTGTCGATAACACCGTGGCCACGCCCTACATGCTGCGACCCTTTGAGCACGGCGCCGACATCGTGGTGCACTCGCTCACCAAGTATCTTGGCGGTCACGGCACCACTCTGGGCGGCGCCATCGTGGATTCCGGTCGCTTCGACTGGGCAGCGCATGCACAGCGTTTCCCACAGCTCAATGAGCCGGACCCGAGCTATCACGGCGTGGTCTACACCGAAGCCATGGGCGAAGCCGCCTATATCGGCCGCGCCCGTGTGGTGCCGCTGCGCAACACCGGTGCGGCGCTGTCGCCCTTCAACGCCTTCCAGATCCTGCAGGGCATCGAGACCGTCGCCCTGCGCATGGACCGCATCAACGACAACAGCCTGCGCATTGCCGAGTATCTGCAACAGCACCCCAAGGTCCAGTGGGTTCGCTACGCGGGACTGCCGGATCACCCGGATCACGCGCTGGCGCAGAAGTACCTGGGCGGTCGCGCGGCGGGCGTGCTGACCTTTGGCGTGGCGGGTGGTCATGATGGCGGTGCGCGCTTCCAGGATGCGCTGCAGCTTTTCACCCGGCTGGTCAACATCGGCGACGCCAAGTCGCTGGCGACGCATCCCGCTTCGACCACGCATCGTCAGCTCAACGCTGATGAACTCGCGGCGGCCGGAGTCAGTGAGGACATGGTGCGGCTATCGGTGGGCATCGAGCACATCGACGATCTGATCGCAGACCTGGATCAGGCGCTGCAGGCCGCCTGAGCGCCACCGGAAGACAAGGACCGGGTCCACCATCTGCGCGGACCCGGTCCAGCGCGCTGGCGACACACCCTCCGGAATGAACTGCTGCAGAATCCGCGCCTGCTTCTTGCTTCCAAGCGACTGTGTCCGAACTTCCCTATGCCCATGGCGGCCCGCCTCTGTCGGCGGTATTGCGCGCCACGCCTGAAGATTTCCTCGTCGACGAGGATCTTGGTATCACCCCCAGCGGCGAGGGCGAGCACGTCTTCCTGACGGTACGCAAGCGCGGAACCAATAGCGATTGGCTGGCCGAGCGCATCGCCGCATTCGCCGGAGTGCCGGCACGCGATGTGAGTTTTGCCGGCATGAAGGACCGGCACGCGGTGACCACGCAGACCTATTCGGTTCATCTGCCGGGCAAGGAAGCACCGGATTGGGGGCAGTTCCCCGAGCCCGATGTAGAAATACTCAGCCACACGCGACATCACCGAAAGCTGCGCCGCGGTGCGCTCAACGGCAATGCCTTCCGCATCACGCTGCGCGAGATCACGGGTGCGCGTGACCAGGCCGAAGCCTGCCTTCAGGCCATCGCCCGCCGCGGTGTTCCGAACTACTTTGGCGAGCAGCGATTTGGTCGCGAAGGGCAGAACATCCAACGCGCTCTCGCCTTGTTCGCCGGACGCCGCATACCGCGCAAGCAGCACGGCATGCTCATTTCCGCCGCGCGTTCGCAGATCTTCAATGCCGTGCTTGCCTGCCGCGTCCAGGCCGGCAACTGGGACCGCATTCTCAATGGGGAATGCTGCTGCCTGGCTGGTTCGCGCTCTTGGTTTGTCGCCGACAACGCCGAGCAGGCAACGCACGACGTCCGCGCTGCGAAGGGGGATATCCACCCCTCCGGTCCGCTTTGGGGCAGCGGTGCCCTGCCCAGCCAGGCGGAGGCAGCCGCTCTTGAGGAAGCAGTCGCCCAGCAGAATCAGAAGCTGGCGGAAGGCCTCGCCCGCCAGCGACTGGATCAGGATCGCCGCGCCCTGCGCCTGGTTCCGGAGGCGCTGCAATGGGAATGGACCGACGCCCGTACGCTGGTGGTGGCCTTCTCCCTGCCAGCGGGTAGCTATGCCACCGCAGTCCTGCGCGAAGTCGCGGCTTGGCGCGAAACGGTCTGAGGACGCCGCCTGCTTCCTCACCAACGCCGCTATCGCCCATCTGGCATGGTCTTCATGCTGCGTTGCGTTCAGGCACGCCGCACGTTCACCACAGCATTCCCCTCAGGAGTCGCTGCATGCACACCATCCTCGGCGCCAGCGGCCAGATCGGCCGCGAAGTGGCGCGCAACCTGAAGCAAGACTGTGCGGGCGCCATCCGGCTGGTGAGCCGCAACCCGCGCAAGGTCAATGACTCGGATGAGTTACTCAGCGCCGATCTGCTCGACGCCGCACAGACCCAGCAGGCGGTTGCGGGCTCGCAGACGGTCTACTTGACCGCCGGCCTGCCAATGGATACCCAGCGCTGGGTCGCCGAATGGCCGGTAATGATGCGCAACGTTATCGACGCCTGCGGCCGTCATGACGCCCGCCTGGTGTACTTCGATAACACCTATATGTACCCCCAGACCGCCGAGCCACAGACCGAGGAAACGCCTTTCCGGCCGCACGGTGTCAAAGGCCGGGTGCGCGGCGAGATCACCCACATGCTGCAGGAGGCGATGGATCAGCAGCGTGTGCAGGCCACGATCTGTCGCGCGCCCGAGTTCTACGGTCCCGGCAAGACGCAAAGCATCACCAACAGCACCGTGATCGCGCCATTGAAAGCAGGCAAGCAAGCCAAGGTCTTTGTGCGCGATGACACCCTGCGCACCCTGATCTATACCCCGGACGCCAGTCGTGCCATGGTCCTGATCGGCAATACAGAAGACGCCTACGGACAGAGCTGGCACCTGCCCTGCGACGACGCACGCCTGACCTACCGGCAGTTCATCGAGCTTGCGGCGGAGATCTTCGGCACGGCGGCGCGTTATCGCGTGCTCAAACCCTGGCAACTGCGTCTCGCTGGTCTGTTCAGCGCGCAGGTGCGTGACGCCGCCGAGCTGCTGCCGCGCTATGCCGTGGACAACCTCTTCGTCTCCGACAAATTCAAGCAGCGCTTTCCGGCGTTCCGCGTGACACCGATCCGCGAGGGCTTGCAGGCGATGGCCCTTGAGGGCTGATCCCATACGCCAGCGACGCGGCGTGTCCGGGCGTCTGGTCCGGCGCTGTGTCTACGGCGCCGCCGCGCTATCGCGCGGCCGATGCTCGGTCCCCACCCCTGCAGTGATAAACAGCGCGCTGACCTCCGCTTGCGCATCCGCTGTATGCCATGTTCCGGCGGCATTGATGGCGTACTCCCCTGGCCCGAGATCAACACGCTGCACGGTTCCGTCCTGACCTTCCTGATGCAGGGTCATGTGGCCACTCAGACATAGCACCACCTCGGCGCCATGCGGGTGCATCTCCCAGACCGACCACGATTCGCTGAAGCGATGCAGGCTGACCAGGCGGGCCTCGGCGCCATCATCGCTGTGTCGGGCCACATAGTCGGCGTACCACTGCATGCTGCCGGTGAATTCGGGCTCGACGCTCGCCTGCGCCCCGCGACCGAGATGAATCGGGTGTTTGCTGATGTCGATACCGGGCATGGCATCCCTCCGAGGCAGTGTGCCATCAGTCTACCCACGACCCGGGGGTGATCCATGACAGCGACCGCAAGTAAAGCGACGCAGCGTTCGTCGTCTTCCCGAAAACGGGTTGATCCAGATCAATCACAGACCTGAACGCCTGCCCGATACTCGAGGGACGCCCACAACCGAGCAAGTCAATGGCCGTACTCGACACCCTCTCCCAGTTCTATGCCTGGTCCTGGATCGCGACCATCGGCGCCCTGCTGCTGCTCGTGGTGTTCCTTGTGCGGCGCGACGCCCGCAAGCAGCAGCCGGTGCCATCCGAGGGCCTCGACACCCGTTTTCGCCGCTCCTTGCTGGCGCGCATGCTGGAGGCCCTCGGCGTTGACCCACGCGCCTACGCCGCCTTCACCGGGCAGACTGCTTTGGCCGAACAACTCCATCGCTGCGATGGCTGCAGCCGCCGCGCCGCCTGCATGCAGGACTTGGCCTATGGCCAGCCCGAGCTGGCCGAGTGTGTCAATGCGCAACCTATCCGCCAGTACCTTCGCGTACGCAGCTAGCGAGATCGTCAGCGGCGTTCCGCCATGGCCCTCTGATTCCCTCTGGGACTGATCGCCCATCCAAAGACGCACTGGTTTATTCAGTTGACATCGTCAAGTAAACGGTGTCAACTGAATGCATGGCACGCAGGAAAGACAGCGAAAGCGTTCGTCAACGCAAGCGCGGTGACATTCTTGACGCGGCGATGGCGGTGTTTGAGAAGGAAGGCGGGCTGGAGGCGCTGAGCTTCCGCAAGCTCGCCGCAGAGCTGTCGCTCAGTTACTCGGCGCCCTATCGCTACTTTCCCAGTAAGGAAGCGTTGGTCAACGCGCTCCGCGCCCGCTCCTACCGTTGGATCGAAGGCGTGATGCTGGCATCCATCGAAGGCATTGAGAGCCCCGAGGCGCAACTGGAAACGCTGGCCGACGCCTACATCCGCGCGGGCATTGAGCGGCCCGAACGGTATGCATTGATGTTCTTCAATGTGGAGGATCCCAGCGGCACCACGCGTTCGCTGGAATTGCGCGCGGCCAAGCATGACGCTCTGGATGTCTGCACCCGCACCATTGCCGCCGCGCAGGCCTGCGGCGAGTTGCCCGCCACCGTCGATCCGCTCACCGCCAGTCATCTGTTCTGGATCGCGGCGCATGGCCTGGTGTCGCTGCAGGTGGCCGGTCAATTCGAGATGGGGCGCAGCGTACAGGCGTTGACCCCGACCCTGATCCATACCCTGCGCATGGGCATGGAGCACTACGAAAATGCGACCGGGCGAAGCACCGGCGACCCGCGAGAGGAGACCCACCATGGCTGAAGACGCTGCGCCACTGCCGATACCGCGACGCATTGATTTTGTCTTTCCCGACGACATCCAGCCTATCTGGAAAGCCGACGACCCCGAATTCTGTGCCATGGTCAACGGCGCATCCCTGACGATGCCGTACCTTGAGCCCTTCCTCATCAAGACGGTGCGCGAGGCCGCTCAAGCCATCGACGATCCGCGTGTCGGAGAAGAGGCCAAGGCCTTCAATACCCAGGAGCAGTTTCACTACCGCGCCCATCGTCGCTTCAACGAACTGATCAAGGCCAAAGGCTTTCCCGAGCTGGCTGGCCTGGAAGCGCGCATGGAAGCCGCCTACGCACGGCTCAGTACACGCTCGCTGCGTCGGCGGATGGCCTACACCGCCGGTTTTGAGGCGATGACCATGGGCGTGACGCGCTGGCTGATCAACAACCGCGTCAAGCTCTTCGGCGGCAGCGACACGCGGGTGGCCTCCTTCATTCTCTGGCATTTCGTCGAGGAAGCCGAGCACAAGTGCGTGGCCTTCGATGTCTATCAGGCGCGCTTTGGTGGCTCCCTCGGAGGCTATCTGGCCCGCGCGGTGGGGGTCTTCCACGGCGCGCTGGATGTCATGTTCAATTCCATGCGCGGCTACAAGATCATCCTGAAAAAG
>JALEHA010000250.1 GCA_022763315.1 Algiphilus sp. | reverse complement strand
TGGCGTGCGTCCTGCATGGGGGCGTGACCGGGAAGATGACGCACAGGTGACACGGCCGGGCACTATAGCGCCTGCGCGCCGTCTCGGCTACCGCGTCCGCCGCCTTTTTTGCGGGTAATGCCGTGCCGCTAGGGTTGCGGATTCTCGCGTCGCCCTGCCAGTCGCGTCCATCCATCCAACGCGTTACGCGTCCAGGCAATGCCAGGGTAGGCGGCCTCGACCTGGTCCGCCTGGCGGTCGAGCAGACCCGCAAGCACCACGTACCCACCAGGCTTGAGCCGGGCCAGCAAGGTCGGTGCCAAGGCAATCAGGGGTTCAGCAAGGATGTTGGCGAGCACGATGTCAAAGTCACCGTCGGCATCGAAGTCCGTGTCCAGTGCGCAGTGCAGCAGAGCGTCCACGCCGTTGTTCACGGCGTTCTCTCGCGTGGCGAGAATGGCCTGCGGATCGTTGTCCACTGCCACGGCTTCGCGCGCGCCCAGCCGGAGGGCGGCTACGGCGAGAATGCCGGAGCCACAGCCGTAGTCGAGGACGCGCTGGCCGTGCAGCGAAGCGCCATCGAGCCATTGCAGGCAGAGGTCGGTCGTCGGATGGGTGCCGGTGCCGAAGGCAAGACCCGGGTCGAGCTTGATGACGACCGCGTCCGGTGCATCGACCTCGCGGTGGTGCGGCGCAACCCACAGGCGTTGCCCGAAGCGCATGGCGCCCATGTTGTCGAGGCAGTTGCGCACCCAGTCGGTGTCGGGCACCAGCGTCTCCTCGGCGCCCATTTGGGCCGCGTCGGGCAGCAGATCCTCAAGGGCGCGGTAGACCGGGCCGAGGTCGCTGTCGTCGGGGAAGAGCCCCTCCAGACAGACCCGTGGCCAGAGCGGCGTGGCGCCGGGGCCGGGCTCCAGAATGGGGTCGACGTCCTCGGCCGGCTTCATGCTGACCGCGAGCGCGCCCTGCGCTTCGAGAATCTCCTCGCCGAAATCGGGGTACTGCGTCTGCAGTACCAGCTGACGCCAGGCCATCAGCCCTCCACCCAGTGATCGATCAGGTGTTGCAGATAGTGGATGTTGTGCTTGCCGGAACGGAAAGTGGGGTCGCGCAGGATCTGCTGGTGCAGTGGGGTGTTGGTCTTGATGCCTTCGATGACCAGCTCGGACAGCGCGCTGCGCGAGCGTTCGATGGCGATATCACGGGTTTCGCCGTGGCAGATGAGCTTGCCGATCATCGAGTCATAGTGCGGCGGCACCTTGTAGCCCGAGTAGACGTGCGAGTCCATGCGCACGCCCAGGCCACCCGGGGCGTGGTAGGTGGTGACGGTGCCCGGCGAGGGAATGAATTTGCGCGGATCCTCGGCATTGATACGGCATTCGATGGCGTGGCCGCGGATCTCGATGTCGTCCTGGGTCAGCCCCAGCGGGCGTCCGGCGGCGATCTCGATCTGCTTCTTGATCAGGTCGACGCCGGTGATCATCTCGGTGACCGGATGCTCTACCTGAATGCGGGTGTTCATCTCGATGAAGTAGAAGTTGCCGTCCTCGTAGAGGAACTCCAGCGTGCCCGCACCGCGGTAGCCGATGCGCTCGCAGGCCGCCACGCACAGCGCGCCAATGCGTGCGCGTTGCTCGTCGGTGATGCCCGGCGCTGGCGCTTCTTCCACCACCTTCTGATTGCGGCGCTGCATCGAGCAGTCGCGTTCGCCGAGGTGAATGGCGTGGCCTTGTTCGTCGGCCAGCACCTGGAATTCGATATGGCGCGGAGCCTCAAGATACTTCTCGAGGAAAACCGAGCCGTCGCCGAAGGCGGACTGCGCCTCATTGCGCGCCATGTGAATCGAGCTGACCAGTTCGTCCGGCGTACGCACCACATACATGCCGCGTCCGCCGCCGCCGGAGACAGCCTTGATGAGGACCGGGTAACCCACCTCGTCGGCGAGTCTGGTGCAGGTGGCGTCGTCGTCGGGCAATACGCCTTCGGAGCCGGGCACGCAGGGCACGCCGGCGGCCGCCATCTCGGCCTTGGCGGTGGTTTTGCCGCCCATCATGCGGATGGTTTCCGGACGCGGTCCGATGAATACGAAGCCGGAGCGCTCGACGCTTTCGGCGAAGTCGGCGTTTTCGGACAGGAAGCCGTAGCCCGGATGGATGGCATCGGCCTGGGTGACTTCCGCCGCACTGATGATGGCGCCCATCGACAGATAGGAGTGGTTGGCCTGCGCCGGGCCGATGCACACCGACTCATCCGCCAGCAGCACATGCTTCAGGTCACGGTCGGCCTGTGAATACACCGCGACCGTTTTGATGCCGAGTTCGCGGCAGGCGCGCTGAATGCGCAGCGCGATCTCGCCGCGATTGGCAATGAGGATCTTGTCCAGCATGGCTCAGGCCGGGTCGATGACGAAGAGCGGTTGGTCGTATTCGACGGGTTCGCCGTTGTCGACAAGGATCTGGCTGATGACACCGTCGCGATCGGCCTCGATCTGGTTGAGCATCTTCATCGCCTCGATGATGCACAGCGTCTGGCCGGCGCGCACGGTCTGGCCGATATCGACAAAGGCCTGCGCACCCGGGGCGGGTGCGCGATAGAAGGTGCCCACCATGGGGGCGCGCATGGTATTGGCGTGATGGTCGGCGGTGGCGGCGGGTGTCTCCACCGGCGCAGGGGCCGGCGACGACGGTGCCGGCGCCGCCGCCGGTGCGGCCGCGGCGGGAGCGACGGCAACCTGACTGCCGTGTCGGCTGATGCGCACGGATTCTTCGCCCTGCTGCACTTCCAGCTCCGCAATGCCGGATTGCTCGAGCAGTTCGATGAGTTTCTTGATCGTACGGATATCCATGATGGGGTCGTTCGTTCTTGGAATGGTGGGGTCAATCCACCGCGCGGCCACAGGCTGCGCGGATGGCAAGAGGGTAGACATCGGCGCCCAGGCCGCTGAGCACGCCGCTGGCGACATCGGCCAGCAGGGAGCGGTGGCGGAAGGCCTCGCGCGCGTGCACATTGCTGAGATGGACTTCATAGAAGGGAAGCGCCACGCCGATGAGGGCGTCGCGCAGCGCCACACTGGTATGGGTGTAAGCGCCCGCGTTGATCACGATGGCGGTGGTGCCATCGCCGCCGGCAGTGTGAATACGGTCCACCAGAGCCCCTTCATGATTGGACTGGAAGCTGTCCAGCGCCACACCCAAGGCCTCCGCCAGCGTGTTGCACCGAGCGAGGATCGATGCCAGTGTCTGCGTGCCGTAGCGGTCCGGCTCGCGTTGGCCGAGCAAATTGAGGTTGGGACCGTTGAGCAGCAGAATACGGTGCACGAGATGGCTCCTTCAGCGTTCCTCGAGAGTATAACGGCTGTGGAGCACGATGCGGGAATAAGCCGCACATTTGCCGCATTTCGCTGAATTTTCCTACAAATACGGCGCGATTAAAGACTCGAGTTCAGGGCGGTCCAGCTTGCCGTGATGGCTTTCCACGATACGGCCCTGGCGGTCAATGATGACGGTATAGGGCAGCGCGCCCTGGGTGTCGCCCAGGGTCGAAAGCGCGGGGCCGATCTGGTTCGGGTCGGCAAACACCGGATAATTCATGCCGTATTCCTCGGCGAAGCGCCGTACCGGCTCGGCGTCATCCAGGGCCGGGCCCAGCATGCGCAGGCCTTGGTCGCGGCGTGCCTGCTGCACCTCGATCAGCATCGGAATTTCTTCGATGCACGGTGGGCACCAGGTGGCCCAGAAATTGACCACCAGGACCTGGCCACGATAGTCGGATAGACGATGCTGTTCGCCTTCGATATCGGTCAGGCTGAGTTCCGGCGCCATGGTCTCCTGATGACGCTGGTCAAACCACCAGTAGGCGCCGGCACCGAGCGCGATGCCGATCAGGCCGAGGAGCAGCAGGGCAAAGGTACGCATAGTCTTACTCCGTGCCGATGCGGGTGCTGTCGACCACCCACTGCGCATAGGCGGCATGCGCCTGATGCGCTTCCAGCGCGATGCATTCGGGCACCTCATAGCTGTGGAGTTCGAGCAGTGCCGCTTCGAAGGCGGCGTAGCCGTCGTGCGGCGTCTTGCAGATCAGCAGGCTCTCCTGTTCCCGGTCCACGCGGCCTTGCCACAGAAAGACCGACTGAACGGCGGGAAGAATATTGACGCAGGCAGCCACGCGGCGTTCGACCAGGGCACTGGCCAATGCGGGCGCCTCCGATTCCGGGGCGGTGACGAGCACGACGAGGGGTTCCGACATGGCGTGAGGATAGCAGTCCGATGGCTGCCCTTTCGTCGCGGATTACCATGCGCCTCCCTCCGCCCTCTCGCCTGCCGTGCTCGCTCCCGCCTACCGCCGTGAACTGCTCCCCTTCCTGAGAACGGCGCTCCCCATCATCGGGGCGCAGCTCGCTTTCATGGGTATGGGCGTGGTGGACACCATCCTTGCCGGCCGGCTGGGCGGTCAGGCGCTGGCGGCAGTGGCGGTCGGCAGCCATGTATGGGGGCCGATATTCATCTTCTTTCTGGGCGTGTTGATGGCGGTTTCGCCCATCGTGGCGCATCGCATCGGTGCGCGCGCAGACCCGGCGGCCACCGGTGCGATGCTGCGCGGACAACTTCTGCTTGCCGTGGTGCTCGGCGCGGGGTGGATGGCCATCCTCTGGACCCTCGGCAGCTACGTCATCGCGCAGACCGGGCTGAAACCGGAAACGGCCATCATCGCGCGCGACTACCTGCGTGCAGAGTCCTTTGGCTGTATCGCCTTCGCCGCTGTCTTCGTGCTCCGTTACGGCGTGGAAGGCACCGGCCGGACAGCCGCGGTGCTGTGGATCAGTGTGCTTGGCTTTGTGGTCAACGCGGTCTTCGATGTCGTCTTCATGTTCGGCTGGGGGCCGATTCCGGCGATGGGCGCGGTAGGCTGCGGCTGGGCCACGGTGGCGGCTGTGATGGTGATGCTCGCCAGCTGGGTGTTGCTCTATGCGCGCAGCCGTCCGCTCGCCGAGCTGCGGCTGTTCCGCTGGCAGCTGCAGGGCGCGCCCTGGGCGCACTGGCTCGATACGCTGCGCCTGGGCTTGCCGATTGGCTGCATCCTGATCGCGGAGGCGGGATTGTTCGCCGCGGCGACGCTGTTCATGGCCGGTTTCGGCGATGCCGTGGTGGCAGCGCACCAGGTGGCCATCAGCTTTGCCGCGCTCGCCTTCATGGTGCCTCTGGGCTTTGGCTTCGCGGCCACCGTCCGCGTGGGCCAGGCCATGGGCGCCGGTATGCCGGAGGATGCGGTGCTGCGCGGGCGCATGGCCATTGCGTTGGGTTTCTCTTTCTCACTGTTGTCGGCAACCATGATGGCGCTCTTCCCGCAGGTCATCGCCGGCTGGTACACGCGTGACGCCGCGGTGGTTGAGGTGGCCGCCCACCTGCTCGCCTATGCCGCCGCCTTTCAGTTGTTCGATTGTCTGCAGGCTACCGCCAACGGCGCCTTGCGTGGCCTGAAGGACACGCGCGGGCCGATGCTGATTACGGTGACGGCCTACTGGTTGGTGGGCATGCCGTTGGCGTGGACCGCCGCCTACCGCCTCGAAGCCGGGCCGGACGGCTTGTGGTGGGGGCTGATTGCGGGTCTGGCGGTGGCGGCCATCGGGCTCGTGACGCGTTTCCAGCGCGCCGCGCGCTCCTTAAAAACGACGAGTGACGGCGCGCGGAGGGCGCAATAGCATGCGGGATTCATAAAAATGTCACTGGAGGAGACCATGCCCCCCAACTGTCGTCGCCTCGCTGCAGGCGTCGTGCTGCTCGGCATGCTTGCGGCCTGTGGTACTTCTGAACCTCCGGATGCCGCCATCGGCGCCGGTGGCCGCAGCGTAGATGCCGATTTCCATACCCTCAAGACGCCGCTGCGGCCGGAAGGGGCCATCGACCTGCTGACGGTGTCGACGTTGCCCGATGCGGTGACCGGGGGCGATGTATTGATGGCCGTGCGCGGGCTGGACGCGAGCGACACGCTGCGGGTGCACGCCAACGGGCGCGAGGTGACGCAGGCCTTCGCCCAGCGCGACGATGGGGAGTGGCGCGGGCTGGTGGCAGGGCTCTCCGAGGGCGAGAACCGCATCGTCGCCACCGCTGCAGGCGACGCCGGCAGTCGCCGCGCCGAGCTGGTGGTGATCAACCACCCCGTCAGTGGGCCGATCATCTCGGGCCCGCATCAGACACCGTTCAACTGCCGCACTGAAGACAATGGCCTAGGGCCGAGCACGCCGCCGGACTGCATGGCCGAGCCTCAGGTGCAATGGTTCGCACGCCTGCTGTCGCAGGGCTGGGTGGCGGTGGAGGATCCCTTCGCCGGCTATCCACCGGGGACCATGTTCACCCAAACCGACGAGGGCAAGACCGTGCCCTATGTCGCGCGCGTCGAAACCCGGGTCATCAACCGCGGCATTGCGCGTTTTGCCGTCTTGGATGATCCCGCTGCGCGCACGCCGGAAGACGCCTTCGAGCCGGCCAGCTGGAACGGCAAGGTGTACTACGTCTACGGTGAGTCGTGCGGCCATGGCTATGGCCAGGGCAGCAGCTCGCCCGACTTCGTGCTGGGTGGATTCCCGGATCTGACCGCGGTGTCCGCAGATGCCTTGCTGATCAACCTGGCCGGCGTCTCCGACCGACTGGGCTCAGGGGACGTGACTGCGCATAACACCCTGTCCGCTTATGGCAACCACTGCAATCCGCTGATCAGCATCGAAACCACGATGATGATGAAGGAGCACATCACCGAGCAGTATGGCGCGGTGAAACGGGTGGTCGGCACCAACGGCTCCGGGGCGGCGCTGCAGCAATACAACGCGGCAAACAATGCCCCCGGGCTGCTGTCCGCCGGGCTGCCCACAGCCACCTTCGCGGATATTCCCTCCACCGCGATGACCGTCGCCGATTGCGGCCTGCTGCTCGCCTACTACGAGCGCAGTGACCTGAACTGGACACAGCGCAAGCAGTGGTCGGTCAATGGCCATAACGCGCTGTCCGGAAATACGCTCAATGCGATCTGCAGCTCGTGGCAGGACGCCTTTCTCGACCGGCTCGACCCCACCGATGGTTCCGGCTGCGGCGCCACCGACGAGCAACGCTATCACCCGGTGGATAACCCGACCGGCGCGCGCTGCGCCATTCAGGATGCCAACGTCAATTTGTTCGGCACCATGCCGCATCCGAAGCACGGCGCTCCGGTGGCGCGCCGTCCGCTCGACAACACCGGCGTGCAGTACGGCTTGGGCGCCTTCAACGCCGGCCGGATCAGTTTCGAGGAATTCCTCGACCTGAACCGCAATATCGGGGGCTACGATATCGACGGCAACTGGCAGCCCGAGCGCATGGCCATGGATCCCGAGGTCGAGCGCATCACCTATTTGCTCGGCGGCGTCATTGGCCGCGGTGCGCTGGCGGAGACGCCCTTCATCGATATCGGCGCCTATCTCGATCTGATCCCGGTGGCCAATATTCACGAGGCGGTGCGTCCCTTTACCGTGCGCGACCGCCTGCGGCCGAGGGCGGGTGGCGGCGAAACGCAAAGCATTTTCCGCGGCGTCCTTACCCAGCCCGACGTCTATCCGCTGATGGATCGGTGGCTCGACAACCTGGCGGTGGCGGAGGCCGCTTCCGGCGCTGGCGGCCCGGCCGAGCGCATCGCACGGGTCATTGACGCCAAGCCGGTGATGGCCGAGGACCGCTGTTCCTTCGGCACCATCGGCGGCCGTCTGGAGCTACCGGGCAGTCTGCTCGGTCCGCTTGGCCTTGAGCTGCCACTGCTGCCGACCCTCACCGGTATCCTTGGCCTGCCCGGGGTGGAGCTGCTCAGCGGACAAGCGCTGTCACTGCGCGTCGATGTGCCAGAGAACTTCGACCGCGGCGTGGGGCCTTGCGCCATCGCGCTGCCGATCACCGCGACGCCGCGCATGGTCGCGGGGATGCCGCGCAGCGGTGACATCATCCGCTGCCAGCGCAAGCCGGTCGATCCACGCGACTATGACGCCGATCTGACCGCCGAGCAGCTGCTGGAGATCGAAGCCATCTTTCCAGAAGGGGTGTGCGATTACACGCGGCCCGCCGCGGGGGATACCGAGGACAGCCTGATCTGGCCCAGCATCGGGGGGCGCCAGCCTTTGCCTCAACCTGTCTCCCTGCGCTGGCGCGTGGCGCGCGGCCTGGCCGACTGATCGGCAGCCGTGGCCGGGCGGACGTCGCCCGCGCGGCCACGGCGCCGTTCTCCTGCGCCGCTAGGGCAGCGTTTCCGGGATGCGGTCGCGCAGTGCGCGCTGCAGCTCAAGGCCTTCGCGGTAGCTTTCGGCGCTGAGCACGATCACCGCGTAGTAGCCGAGATCGTCATCGTGCCAGGGCACGGTGCCGAGCAGGCCGGGGGCGGACAGCTCGGGGCCGTCGCTGCGCGTGAGCACCTCGGGATTTTCGAACCACAGTCCGAAACTGTAGCCATTCGCGCTCACGCCGGGGGGGCGTTGCATCGGCAGCCCCGCCACCTGATCAGTGCGCAGGCGGTCCATATTGGTGGCGCTGAGCAACGCCGGGTCGCGCCCGAGGATGGCGCGCTGAACATCGCCGAGGTCGCGCACGTTGGCGACGATGCCACCGGCGATGCGCGGATTGACCAGCGGCGTGAACGGCAGATCGGCTTCCAATGGGTCCGCCACGCGCTCGTCGACCAATTGCTGCCAGCTGCGGTTGGCGGCCTGCTGCGCGACCAGGCCGGCGACCTGATAGCTTCCGCCGCCGTAGTCGAAACGCGATCCCGGCGCAAAGCTGGTACCGGCGCGCAGGATGGAAGTGGCGCAGCGCGCCAGCGTCTGACCGGCATCGCTGAGGCAGGGCGGGGTGGTGGGCAGGCCGGAGGTATGGTTGAGCAGTTGGCGCAGCGTGACGCGCTGCGCGGCGTCCGTGTTGCGCGCATCGCCTTGCAGCCAGCGCGCGATCGGAACGTCCAGCTCCAGCGTGCCCTCTTCCACCAGTGACAGGATCACCGCCGCCGCCACCGGCTTGCCGGCTGACGCGACGAACACCGCGCGATCCTCGTCCAGGTTGCCGCGCGTCAGCCGCGCCAGAACACGATCGGCCGTGCCCAGTTCAAAGGCGTACTCGTTGATCTCGCCGGCCTCGCAGGCGGCATCGAGCGTGTTGCGCAGGCTGGCGAAGCCCTCATCGCCAAAGTCGTCGGCACCAGTGCGGGCAGAACAGCTGCCTTCGGGGGCGCCGCAGGCGCTGAGAAGGGCGGCGGAAAGAACCAGGAGCGCGACCTGGGTGGGATATGTGCGCATCAAGCGTCTCCAAGAAACAGGAACGGGACGAAAAACAGGGGCTCGTGTAGCATTTGCCCGCTTACGCGGTACTGAACTCACCCTGATCCTGTGCAATGAGCAACGACGCCAAACCCCCCCGCTACCGTTCCAATACCATCACCCAGAGCGTCGCCCGCTCGCCCAATCGCGCCATGCTGCGCGCGGTCGGTTTCGGTGACGACGACTTCAACAAGCCGATCATCGGCGTGGCCTCCGGGCACTCGACGATGAATCCGTGCAATGCGGGTATTGGCGCACTGGCCGAACGTGCCATCGAGGCCCTCAGCGAAGCTGGCGCCAAGCCTCAGTTGTTCGGCTTTCCAACGGTGACCGACGGTATCTCCATGGGCACCGAGGGCATGAAGTATTCGCTGGTGTCGCGCGAGGTCATCGCTGATTCCATCGAGACCGCCGTGCAGTCCCAGTTCATGGACGGCGTGCTCGCCATCGGCGGCTGCGACAAGAACATGCCGGGCGCCATGATCGCCATGCTGCGCATCAATGTGCCCGCCATCTTCTGCTATGCCGGCACCATCAAGCCTGGTTGCTGGAAGGACCAGAACCTGACCATCGTCTCCGCCTTCGAAGCCGTGGGTGCCTACACCGCCGGCAAGATGGAGAAGGAAGACTACGAGGGCATTGAACGCAACGCCTGCCCGAGCTTCGGAGCCTGCGGCGGCATGTTCACGGCCAACACCATGTCCAGCGCCTTCGAGGCGATGGGCATGTCGCTGCCGTATTCGTCCACGATGGCCAATCCGGATCCGGAAAAGGCCGATTCGGTGGCGGCCTCGGCGGTGGCCCTGCGCAAGGCGGTCGATCTCAATATCCGGCCGCGTGACTTGGTCACGCGCAAATCCATCGAGAACGCCGTGGCGGTGATCATGGCCACGGGCGGTTCCACCAATGCCGTGCTGCATTTTCTGGCCATTGCCCATACCGCTGGCGTGGAATGGACCATCGACGACTTCGAGCGCATGCGCAAGAAGGTGCCGGTGCTGTGCGATCTGAAGCCTTCCGGCCGCTATGTCGTTACCGAATTCCATGACGCCGGCGGCACGCCCCAGGTCATGAAGATCCTGCTCGCCAATGGCTTGCTGCACGGTGATTGTCCGACCATCACCGGGCAGACGCTGGCGGAAGTGCTGGCCGATGTGCCGGAGCAGCCGCGCGCCGATCAGGACGTGATCCGGCCCTTTGACCAGCCGATCTATGCGGCGGGCCACCTGGCCATTCTCAAGGGCAATCTTTCACCGCTGGGCTGCGTCGCCAAGATCACCGGCATCAAGCATCCCGTGATCACCGGCCCGGCGCGCGTCTACGACTCCGAAGACGCCGCCATGGAAGCGATCCTGGGCGACAAGATCCAGGCCGGCGATGTGTTGATCATCCGTTACGAAGGCCCCAAGGGCGGCCCCGGTATGCGCGAAATGCTGGCGCCGACCTCCGCCATCATCGGCAAGGGGCTCGGCGAGAGCGTCGGCTTCATTACCGATGGCCGTTTCTCCGGCGGCACCTGGGGCATGGTCGTGGGTCATGTCGCCCCCGAGGCCGCGGTGGGTGGCCCCATCGCGCTGGTCGAGGAAGGCGATCAGGTCACTATCGACGCCGAGCAGCTCACCATCGAGGTGCACGTTGACGACGCCGAGCTCGAGCGCCGTCGTCAGGCGTGGACGCCGCGGCCGCCGCGCTACACGCGCGGCGTGCTGGGCAAGTTCGCGCGTCTGGCCGCCGGCGCCGAGCGCGGCGCCATTACCGACGCCGAACCGGAAGCCTAAGCCCCGCGCCGCTTCCGCGACGCAAGCGGCGGCACGGACGCGCGTGCCGCCGCCTCAGGCACCCGTGCTGCTCTCGGCGCGGAGCGTCAGGCCGAAGAAGCGCGCGGCGTTGGCGGTGGTGCAGGCCTCGATCGATTCCGGCGCTGTGCCGCGCGCCTCGGCGATGGCATCGCGCACCCAGGGAAGATAAGCCGGTTCATTGCGTCGCCCGGCACTCTTGCGCAGCGCGCGCGGCAGATTGCGTGGCAGCAGATAGGGGGCGTCAGTCTCGATCAGCAGGCGGTCGCTGGGTAGGTGTGCCACGGTTTCCACCAGATCCGCACCGCGCCGTTCGTCGCAGATCCAGCCGGTGATGCCGATGTAGCAGTCGAGGTCCAGGTAGGCGTCCATCGCCGCGCGCGTATCGGTAAAGCAATGCACGCAGACTGCGGTCAGCTGAGGCCGGTATTCACGCAGGATGGAGAGAAAATCCGCGTGCGCGTCGCGCTGATGCAGAAAGACCGGGCGCTGTGTCTCCACCGCGATCTCCAGCTGTGCGCGAAATGCCTGGGCCTGGTCAGCGCGCGGCGACAGATCGCGGAAATAGTCCAGGCCGCACTCACCCACCGCGCGGCAGAGCGGGTCAGCGGCAAGGCTGCGGATCTGGCGCGCCATGCCATCGTTCCAGTCGCTGGCGTGGTGCGGATGCAGGCCTGCGGTGCAGGACAGCATCTCCGGCCGGGTGCGCGCCAGCAGCAATGCATCGTGGTTGCTCTGCGCGCAGCTGCCAGTGAGCACGATATGCCGCACGCCGGCGGCGGTGGCGCGGGCGAGGACGGCATCGCGGTCGTGCGAAAAGCTCTCATGCGCCAGATTGGCGCCAATATCAATCATGAGGATGCGGGCGTCGAAGGGCGGGGGGTGGGGCTGTCCGGCAGGCAGCGATGGTGCCAGGCGGTACGCCGCTCCACGCTGCTCTGGCCACCTGGTGGCGGCGAGGTATCGATGACATAGACCATATCGAAGCGCACCAGGCGCTGGCCTGCGACGGCCTCAGCATTGTAGCTGCGGCACAGGTAGCGGCCGTAGGCCAGGAACAGCGCCTCGTTCTTCAGCGCAAGCAGCCGCCACTCGTAGCTGTGCCAGCGCACATTGCGGTGGGCGTTGGGCCGCTCCGGACGTTGCCAAGTCAGCGCCTGCTGCGGGCGGCGCAGGTCGATGGTCTCGCCATTTTCCAGCGTCGCGGGAAAGACGATCCAGCCATCGCGCCGCGAGGGCTCGGGGGCGAACATGTCCCAGCGCTGGTCGAGACGCAGGGTCTGGACCACCGGCGCCAACGGGGTCACCCATGTGCGTGATAGCCAATCGACGGTGTGCGCGTTCCAGACGGTGATGGTGAGCAGCGCGACGACGGCGACGGCCTGGTGCGCGCTGCCGTAGCGCCATCGCACGGGGCGCGGCTGCCAGAACCAGCGGGTCCAGACCGCCACGGCGCCGCGACCGTTGGCGACCCGATCATAGACCGCGGTGCCGAAGCGCTGTATCGGCGACCACTGCATCAGCGGCGCCAGCCAGCGAAACAGCAGGCTGGCGCGCAGCAAGGCGATGAAAGCCTCGAATTTCAGGTGCGCGGTCCGCTCGCCGTCGATGATCACCCAACTCCAGTGGGCCTCCATCAGGCGATGCGCTCGCGGGGTGTCCTGTGCCGCTTCAATGCGCGTGCGCGGCAGGACCAGGAAGACGCGTAGCAGATGGCAGCTGGCGTGGCAGAAGGCACAGTCGCGGTCGTAGTAGATGCGGGTGCGCAAGGCGGCAGGCTTTTTCGGGTCCAGTTTGCGGCGCAGCATCTGCCACAGCCCTGGGGTGGACAGCGCCATCAGCGACGCCATGCTGACCCAGGGGAAGTGCCCCAACTCCAGGCACAGCAGAAAACCAATATGCATGCCCATGAGCAGAATGAAGGCGAGCAGCCGCAACCGATAGGTCGCAACGGGGGCGAAGATCAAGAGCGGCGCCAACCACTCCAGGCCGTAGACGCCGTAGCTCAGGCTGCGTGTGAGCATCGGCCATTGCTGCAGCCATCGGCCAATATCGGTGGTGTAGCGATCCAGCTCCAGCGCGTAGTACACCGCCGTACCGTCCGGCCACCAGGCATCGCCGTGCTTCAACACAGCAGAGAAGAAGTACACCGAGACCACCTGAACCAGTAGACCGAAGGCGGCGAGGCTGCGGTAGCGGTGACGACGCGGCGGCGGCGTACTGGACAACGCAGCGTCGGCCGACCATCGCGCGCCCGCGGGTAGCAGCAGACACCAGAACAGCAGCGCCATGATCAGGATGTCACCGCCGATCAGGATGAGGGGCTGGCGCGACTGCATCGAGCCGACCGCGACGAACAGCACCAGATTCGCCAGTCGGGTGCGCCAGCCAAGCGTGAAGGCCAGGGCGGCCAGCGCCGTGACGACGATAATGGCGGCTGGCCACCAGCTCGCCCCGCTCGCCATCAGCAGGGAAAAGCGACTGTCAGCGGCCGCTTCGAGCAGTGTGCTGCGCGGCAGAATGCCGCCGTCGCTGTAGAAGGCCTCCAGGTCGGTGAGGCGCA
>JALEHA010000249.1 GCA_022763315.1 Algiphilus sp. | reverse complement strand
GAGAGCGCATCCAGCGTCAGCGGATGATGGATATGCGAACGTGCCTGCGCCTTGGTGACCACCACCAATCGCGGTGAGCCGGCATAGCGGTTGAGTTCGTCCATCGGCGCGAGCAGCCGCTCGGTATCGGAAAAGGCGGCTCCCGCGCGCAGCAATCCAAGGCAGCTCTCGCCATCGGCATGCACGCGCAGCTGATCCGCGTCCTGCTCCGCAGGCGCAAAGGTATAGCCCAGGAAGGTGAAATGGTGTTCGGGCAGCCATCGGGCGAAGTCGCGCGCCTCACGAATCCAGGCTTCGGGCAGGTCACCCAATGGCGGCTCGAGCCGCTCCCCCAGATCGAGCGCGCGCTGACGCATGGCCGGAAAATCCGACACGGCCAGCGCCACGTCGCGCAGCGTCTGCTCCACCCGCTGACGCAAGGCCTCGTAGGCGCTGCTGTCGACCAGTGGTGTGATCTCCATACAGACGAAGGATTCGGCCCGACCGCTGTCCTCGCTGCTTTCGACGGCGCAGAGCGTGCCGTCCTCCGTGCGTCGCACGCGCAGAACGGGATGCACGGACCAGTCGACGGAACAGCCCATATCTCGCACGGCGATTCCGAGACTATCCACGACGAAAGGCATGTCCTCGCAGATGGTCTCCAGGCGCGCTAATCCGGCGGAGTCCCCCGGCGCCGGTGGCGTGAGCCGCACCAGCGGCTCCCCGGTTTGCCGCTGTCGGGCGAGTTCTCGCTGCCCAAGCGCGATGTCCGCGAGACTCTCGGCATCGCGCCGCGAGAGAATCTGGAAGGAGGCGGCGGCGAAGTACTGGCGGACGAATTCGCGCGCTTCGCGGCTGTCGTCGCGCGCGGCCACCGCCTTGTCAATGGAAGCGGAAAGCAGGTCGTGCTGCTGTTGGTGATCGCTTTGCATACCGGCGTGTCTCCCCGTTCATTGTCGTTGTACGCGCCAGCCTAGCGCATCCAAGTGACAACAAACGAGTACGCCGGCGCGCCTCAGAGAGACTGTCGAAGGGCGTCCGATTGCGCCTTTGGTGCAGCGGCCTGGAAGGCCGCCAGAGCGGTGCAACTGCGGTACACCGTGCGCACCCGCTTGTAGGGCGACAGGTCGATATTGTTCTTGAGGGCGTTGTACACCTGCGGCACCAGGCAGACGTCCGCCAGTGTCGGCGATTGCCCGTAGCAGTAGGGCGTGTCGCTCTGGTCGCGCTCCAGCACCGACTCCAGCGCCGCGAATCCGGTATGCGACCAGTGCTCGTACCAGCCGCGGCGCTGCGCAAAGCTCAGCTCCATGCTGTCGCGCATATAGCGGAATACACGCATGATGTTCAGTGGCGTGAAGTCCGCCACGATGGTCTGCGCGAAGCTGCGCACCTGCGCGCGCTGCGTGGGATCTGCCGGCAGCAGCGGCCGATCCGGATAGCGCTCCTCCAGATATTCCAGGATCGCAAAGGACTGGGTAATCACGGTCTCATCCTCCAGCACCAGCGCCGGTACCAGCCCCTGCGGATTCAGGCGCAGATACTTTTCGTCCTGATGTTGGCCGCGGTCCTGATCGACATAGCGCGATTCGTAGTTCACGCCCTTGTGATTAAGCGCAATGCGCACGCGGTGGGTGGAGATGCTGCGGTAGTAGGTATAGAGCTGGAGCATGGCGATGCCGTCAAGGCCAGGCGCATTCGCCATCGGGGCGACGCGCGGGGTGGAAGCGGAGCGACATGGTATCCGGCCCGCGCGCCTGGCGGCGGAAGTCAGCCCGCATCGGACCTATGGTTTCCAGGCCGCCGCGCCCAGAAAGATCAGGCGCAGCTGATCCACCAGCCCGGCCACCAATTCGGCTTCGCGATCGGCGTCGATCTCCTGCAGGTCGAGAATCTCGCTGGCAGCGTTGAGCATTGTGCTGACCACCAGGTCGCAGACCATGCGTAGGGTCTCTCGCGGCAGATGCGGCAGGATGTTGAGGCCGCGCAGGTCCTGGGTCATGTCCTCGGCGAAGTGCGCGACCTCGCGGCGGATGGCCTCGCGGATGGGGCGCGGCCCGCCAAGGCGTTCTCCGGCAACAAAGAGCATCTGCAGCCGATTGGCGTGCAGATAGGCGACATAGGTATTGACCGAATGGCGGATGATGTCTTCCGCAGGCAGGTCGCCGCGTCGCGCCTCGCGCAGCAGCCGACGCAGGGTGAGCCCGCCTTCCTCGACCAGGGCCATGCCCAGATCTTCCATGTCGCGGAAGTGGCGATAGAAGGCGGTCGGCACCACGCCGGCCTCGCGCGTCACCTCGCGCAGCCCCAGGCTGCCAAAACCACGGCCCTGGCCCACCAGCTGCAAGGCAGACTCCATCAGCCGCTCACGCGTGGGCCGGCGCTGACTGCGCCCCTCGCGCATGCGGTCGAGAGAGCCCGTCCTGCGTGTGGTGGTCGTCTTGCGGCTCATGCGGGAAACCTGCTGGCAACGGAAAAGGCACGCCGCCCTGCGGCGCCGGCTGGGATGGCGTGTCGGCCTGCTCGAACCGTGCATGATAGCTCGCCCGCCCGAACCCGCTGCCCCGCGTGGCAGCACACCGGTCACGACTGACGCTAGGCTTCACGCATGAACATGACCCACGATGCCGCTCCGGAACCCCGCAGCGCCGCCGGCCAACGCGCGCTGGAGGCGCACGTGGCCTGGTGGCTGGAGCGCAGCCAGGGCGCGGCGCTGGACGTCTGGCTGGAACAGACGGTGGACCACGCCCTGCGCAACGCCGAAGCCTTCACGCTGGAATCCGTGGTGCATCGCGACCAGGTCAAGACCACCGCACTGCGCTATGCCGCCGAGCTGCCGCTGACCGGCGGCATCCCGGATCTCATTGCCGATGTCGCCCACGCCCTGCATGCCCATCCCGCGCTGGATTCCGCGCGACTGGACGCCTTCCTGCCCCATGAAGCCATCCGCACCCTGACGGCGAAAGGCATCGAGCTTCGACCGCTGGCCGAACGCGTGCTGCAGGAACTACGCGACACAGCCGCCTTGCAGCAGTTCGTCGAGGAACTCGTCTATCAAGGCTTGCACCATGTGCTGCTGCAGCAGGGACCGTGGCGACGTGTGGGGCAGATGCTGCCGGAAGCCGTGGCGGAACACCTGATGGCCGAAGGCGCGCAGCGCAGTGCCCAGCTCCTCACGCGGAGCAGCCAGGCATTGCTCGCGGCCGTGGACGACGAGGCTCTTCAGGATGCAATGACGGTGTTCTGGGATCGGCTCGCCGAGCTGCCGCTGGCGCCGTTGCGCGACGGTCTTGCCGCCGATGACATCGACGAGCTCACTGCCCTCGCCTATGCCTTCTGGCAGGAACTGCGCCTGAGCCCGCTCTATCGCGGCCTGATCGAACGCGCCGTCGAGGCGGTGTTCGCACGCTACGGGGCGATGACGCTGCGTGCGCTGCTGGATGACCTGGGTATCGATCGCGCCATGATGCTGGACGAGGCCCGACGTTACGCCCCGCGCGCGCTGGCCGCGATGCGCGAGAACGGTGTGCTGGAGGCGCTGATCCGGCGTCAGCTCGCGCCTTTCTACGCCTCGGCCGCTTTCGAACAGGCCATCGAGGGCACATCGTCGGCTTGACTGCCGCCTCATGGCATGCGCCGTCGTGGCATGCTCCGCCGCCCGATGAGTGATGTCCTCGACAACCCGCTGACTGCCTGCCTCGCCCGTACCGGCTTCGTCGCCGTCCCGGCCGAGCGGATGCACGCCCTGCTCAAGGCCGGTGGCGTCACTGCCCGCGACTGGCAGGATTTCGCAGAAAGCTGGCAGCGCATGCCGGTGGACCGCTACATGGCCGACGGCGGCCGCTACCGCCGGCGCCGGCATGCCGTCTGCCAGGTCGCGCCCGATGGCCGGGTCGAGCGGCTGCCGGCGCGTCCGCATTACCAAAGCCGCGACTACAACCCCATCAACGGTGGTATCCAGCGCTGGTTTGCGGCCGTCGAGGACGACAGCCTGAACAACGCCACGCTGGCGGCGCTGATGCGACTGGCCGCGCCAATGTTCAGTGCATTGGCGCCAACAGTGCATCGCTGGTACGTCGAGATTCACCAATTCCGCATTGAGGCCTCGGGCGACACGCAAGGGCAACCCACCCCTGAAGGCGTGCATCGCGACGGCGTTGACTACGTGTTGGTCATGCTGCTGGGCCGGCACAACGTTGCCCGCGGAAGGACCGACATCCACCTCGACGACGGCACCGCGCTCGGCAATTTCACGCTCACCGAGGCGGGCGATGCGATTCTGCTCGACGATCACCGCGTGCTACACGGCGTCACCCCCATCCAGGCCATCGACCCTGCGCAGCCCGGCCATCGCGACGCCCTGGTGATCACCTTCGCCCGTCACGCCCCCGTCGGGGAAAGCGCCCAAGCGCCCGACGACGGCTGAGGGGCGGCTCGGGCCCGCGCCCTGCTGCCGCGCGGTCCGCAATCACGGTAACCTGTCTGTCATAAAACACGCCGCGGCGCGCCGCGGGATGATGAGGAGACCGTGACATGTTTGTAAGCGCCCCACTTCCACCCGCCCTGCGCCGGTCCGCAGCCATCGGCCTGCTCGCCCTTGGGGTGAGCGCCTGCGGTACCAGCAATGCCCCGGATACCAGCGGAGGGTCAGCGCCGGGTGGT
>JALEHA010000248.1 GCA_022763315.1 Algiphilus sp. | reverse complement strand
ATGTGTGCCGACAGCGCGGGGCTGAGCGCCTGATTGCGACGCGCAGCCTTGATTACGGCCGTGCCGCCGTCCGCCGCAGGCAGCGCCGTCAGCGCCAGCCCCGCCATGGACAGACCGACGATGAAGGGGTCGACCGCCTCGCCGCGCAACCCACGTCCGGACTGGATGGCCAGATCGCGCACATCGCCAAACACGAAGAGGTCGGAGACGATGGCCGCCACCAGCCCGGGCGCATCCTCCGCGCGACCGGTAAGCGCACCAAGAGCCGCCGAGCGCAGCGGGGCATACCAGTCCTGCCGTGCCTGCCGATGGAAGTCGGCACGCAGCGCCAGCAGGCGGGCGCGTGTCGCGTCCGGCGCCGCATGCTGCCGCAGGCCTTCTTCGACGACGAGCAGCGCCGCCTGATCGTGGCCTGCCACATGCAGGCGACGCGCCTCCGCATGGTGGTCCAGCGGCAGCAGTTGCATCAGGCTCCAGTGCGCGCGCGCCGCGGGCCAGTCCTGCACGCAAATCACCAACAGCAGGAGTGCGATGGCTCCCCGCAAGAGATGGCCCACGATGCCCAGGCGATAGCGCATAGCCCGCATTGTAGAGAGCGTAGCCTGGGAAAATGACCCTTATGGGACGCACTCCTTTCATCGTGGTTGGGATGGCTGCCACCCGCGACAGTGAAGTCCGGCATGATGATCAGGGTCGACGAACCGGGGGGAAGACGTGAAAGCATCCGATCTGATGGTGCGGTGCCTGGAAACGGAAGGGGTGGAATTCGTCTTCGGGATTCCGGGTGAGGAGAACCTCGACCTGCTGGAGTCGCTGGCGCATTCGCGCATCAAGCTGATTCTCACCCGCCATGAACAGGCCGCCGGCTTCATGGCCGCCACCTACGGCCGACTGACCGGCCGCGCCGGCGTCTGCCTGTCGACCCTCGGGCCGGGCGCCACCAACCTGGTCACCGCGGCTGCCTACGCCCAGCTCGGCGCCATGCCGATGGTGATGATCACCGGTCAGAAACCGATCAAGCGGAGCAAGCAGGGCCAGTTCCAGATCATCGACGTGGTGGACATGATGACGCCCATCACCAAGTCCACCTGCCAGATCGTGAGCGGCCCGAGCATCCCCGCCCGCGTGCGCGAAGCCTTCCGTCAGGCGGACGAGGAACGTCCCGGCGCCACCCATCTGGAATTGCCCGAAGATATCGCCGCCGAGGATGTCGACGAGCAACCGATTCCGGCCAGCGACGTCCGCCGCCCGGTGGCTGAGCACAAGGCCATCAGCCGGGCCGTGGCCCTGCTCAGTGCGGCACGGCATCCGCTGCTGGTCATTGGTGCCGGCGCCAACCGCAAGCGCTGTGCGCGCATGCTGCGCGCCTTCGTCGACCGCCAGGGCATTCCCTTCATCACCACGCAGATGGGCAAAGGCGTGGTCGACGAGAACCATCCGCTGTGCCTGGGCAATGCGGCCGTCTCGGATGGCGATTTTCCGCATCGCGCCATCGAACAGTCCGACTGCATCGTCAACGTCGGCCACGATGTGGTCGAAAAACCTCCCTTCGTGATGAAGACCGGCGCGCGCAAGGTCATCCACATCAACTACGCCTCGGCGGAAGTGGACCCGGTCTATTTTCCGCAGGTGGAAGTGGTCGGCGACATCGCCAACGCGATGTGGCAGCTCAACGAGGCATTGTCACGCCAGCCAAATTGGGACTTCGACTTCATGCACAGCGTCTGTGCCGCCATGCACGCGCATCAGGAAGAAGGCATCTTCGACGCGCGCTTCCCGGTCACGCCCGCGCGACTGGTGGCGGATGTCCGCCGGGTCATGCCCAGCGACAGCGTGATCGCGCTCGACAACGGGGTCTACAAGATCTGGTTCGCGCGCAACTACAACGCCGCCGTACCCAACAGCGTGCTGCTCGACAACGCGTTGGCGAGCATGGGCGCGGGGCTGCCGTCGGCGATGGCGGCGAAGCTGGTGCATCCGGACAAGCCGGTCATGGCCATCTGCGGCGACGGCGGCTTCATGATGAACTCGCAGGAGCTGGAAACCGCCGTCCGTCTGGGCCTGGACCTCGTGGTCGTCGTCCTCAACGATTCGGCCTACGGCATGATCAAGTGGAAGCAACAGCACATGGGGCTGACCGATTTCGGCCTCGATTTCGGCAATCCTGACTTTGTCGCCTACGCGCAAAGCTATGGCGCCCACGGTCACCGGCTCTCCGCCACCGAACAGCTCGTTCCGCTGCTCAAGCAATGCCTGGCCAGCGGCGGCGTGCATCTGGTGGATGTGCCGGTCGACTACAGCGACAACGACCGCGTATTGAACCGGGAGATCCCCGAACGTAGTCGCGCCCTGCAAGCCGCGCAGGGCTGATCTACACCATTCCTGTCGGACCAAGGAGACCCCCATGCTGGCAAAGCAGTACCCCTTCTACGTCGCCAACCGTGCCGAGCAACCCAACGCGGATCTTGAGGTCTTCGACAAGTATCACGGCACCCTGGCCACGCGGGTCGCGCTGGCCGACGCCGCCACCATCGACCGTGCCATCGCCGCAGCGGACGCGGCCACCGACGACATGCGCACCATGCCGCCCTTCGAGCGTCAGAAGGTGCTGCAGCACTGCGTGCAGCGCTTCACCGAGCGCGCAGAAGAGTTGGCCCAGGCGCTGTGCATCGAGGCCGGCAAGCCGATCAAGGACAGCCGAGGCGAAGTGACCCGTCTGATCGACACCTTCCGCATGGCGGCCGAAGAAGCCGTGCGCATGGAAGGCACCGTGATGAATCTGGAAACGGGGCCGCGCAGCAAGGGCTATCGCGGCCAATACAAGCGCGTGCCTATCGGCGCCTGCTCCTTCATCTCTCCCTTCAATTTTCCGCTCAATCTGGCGGCGCACAAGGTGGCCCCGGCAATCGCCGCTGGCTGTCCCTTCGTGCTGAAGCCGGCCAGCCTGACGCCCATCGGGGCGCTGATCATCGCCGAAACCCTGGCCGAAACCGACCTCCCCGCCGGGGCCTTTTCGATACTCCCTTGTCGGCGCGACGGCGCGGAGCTGTTCACCACCGACGAGCGTCTGAAGCTGCTGTCCTTCACCGGTTCGCCTGAAGTCGGCTGGGATTTGAAAGCCCGCGCCGGCAAGAAGAAGGTCGTGCTCGAGCTGGGCGGCAATGCCGCCGTGGTGGTGCACCGCGACGCCGATCTCGACGACGCCGTGGCGCGCATCGTCTTCGGCGCCTTCTACCAGTCCGGGCAAAGCTGCATCGGCGTGCAGCGCATCATCGTGCACAGTGCGGTCTACGACCGCTTCCGCGACAAGCTGGTGGCGGCCACGGAGCAACTGGTGGCGGGCGACCCCAGCGACGAGAACACCTTCGTCGGGCCGTTGATCTCCGAAAAGGAAGCCGAGCGGCTGGAACACTGGATCACCCAGGCCGTGGATGCCGGCGGGCGGAAGCTGTGCGGCGGCGCGCGCGACGGCGCCATGCTGACCGCCACCCTGCTGGAGGATGTCCCGCGTGATCAGCCGATCTGCGTGGAAGAGGCCTTTGGTCCAGTGGCGGTGCTGAGCCGCTTCGATGACTTCAGCGCCGCGCTGGACGAGGTCAATGACAGCGTCTTCGGGCTGCAGGCCGGCATCTTCACCCGGGACCTCTACCTCATGCTCGAAGCCTGGGACCGCCTCCATGTCGGCGGCGTGGTGATTGGCGATGTGCCGTCCTGGCGCGCCGACAACATGCCCTACGGCGGCATCAAGGACAGCGGCATCGGGCGCGAAGGCGTGCGCTTTGCAATGGAGGACATGACGGAAATCCGCAATCTGGTGATCCGCATGCCGTAAGCATGCTGCCGGAGGGAACTGTGGGAGTGCGCTCCCCCATCCCGCGGGGCAGAGCTCCGAGGGTTAACCTGCTGGCTTCCAGCGAATGGTGACCTCGCGCTTGCCCCATTCGCGGGCGGCGGCTTCGTCCACGCCCATGAAGATGTCGATCTTGTTCTGCCAGCGCTTGTTCATCTTGTCGCGCACGATCCACGTGCCGGGCAAGCCTTCGATCTTCACTTCGGTGTTGT
>JALEHA010000247.1 GCA_022763315.1 Algiphilus sp. | reverse complement strand
TTCCAGAAACTGCAGGGCTGTGAGGAGGTCGACGCCGATCTCATCAACCAGGTCCTGGATGAGGCCGCGAAGTTCAGCAGCGAAGTGCTGGCGCCGCTGAACCAGCCGGGCGACGCCGAGGGCTGTCATATCGACGACGCCGGCAATGTGACGGCGCCCAAGGGCTTCCGGGATGCCTATCAGCAGTATGTGGAAGCCGGTTGGCCGTCGTTGGCCTGTACGCCGGACTTCGGTGGGCAGGGGCTGCCGGAGATCGTCAACAATGTGCTCTACGAGATGCTGAACTCGGCAAACCAGGCCTGGACCATGTATCCGGGCCTGACGCATGGCGCCTATGCCTGCCTTGCCGCGCACGGCACCGAGGCCATCCAGCAGACCTATCTGCCCAAGATCGTGGAGGGGACCTGGACCGGCACCATGTGCCTGACCGAGTCGCATTGCGGTACCGATCTCGGTCTGCTGCGCACCAAGGCCGAGCCCAATGACGATGGCTCCTACCGCCTCAGTGGCTCCAAGATCTTCATCAGCTCCGGTGAGCATGACCTTGCCGAAAACATCGTGCATCTCGTGCTGGCACGCCTGCCCGATGCCCCCGCTGGCACCAAGGGGATTTCCCTCTTTGTGGTCCCGAAGTTCCTGCCGGACGCGGACGGTAATCCTGGAGAACGCAACGGTATCCGCTGCGGCTCCATCGAACACAAGATGGGCATTCACGGCAACGCCACCTGCGTGATGAATCTGGACGACGCCAAGGGCTGGCTGGTCGGTGAGCCGCACAAGGGACTGCCCGCCATGTTCGTGATGATGAATGGCGCGCGTCTGGGCGTGGGCATGCAGTCGCTGGGCCTTGCCGAGGTGGCCTATCAGAACGCCGTCACCTACGCGCGCGACCGTTTGCAGATGCGCGCACTCTCCGGCCCGAAGGCCAAGGACAAGCCGGCCGATCCCATCATCGTGCATCCCGATGTCCGACGCATGCTGCTCACGCAGCGGGCCTACACCGAGGCGGCGCGCGCCTTCTGCTACTGGGTGGGCCTGATGATCGATACCGAGCATCGTCACGGCGACGAAGCCACCCGCAAGGAATGCGCCGACCTGGTGGCCTTGCTCACCCCGGTGGTCAAGGCCTTCATTACCGACAACACCTTCGAAACCACCAACCTCGCACTACAGTGCTATGGCGGCCATGGCTATATCCAGGAATGGGGCATGGAGCAGTTCGTGCGCGACGCGCGCATCAACATGATCTATGAAGGCACCAATGGCATTCAGGCGCTGGATCTGATCGGCCGCAAGGTGCTCGGTGACGGCGGTGCCCGCCTGCGCCGTCTCGGCGCCATCATCGAAGCCTTCATCAAGGAGCAGAACGGCCGCGACGACATGAAGGAATTCGTCGAACCCTTGGCGGATATCGGCGGGAAGCTCACGAAGCTGACCGGAGAACTGGGGCAGAAGGCGATGCAGAACCCGGAGGAAGCTGGCGCCGCGTCAACCGACTATCTGCGCGTACTGGGCCATACCGTCTATGCCTATCTGTGGGCGCGCATGGCGCGCGTGGCGCTGGACAACCGCACCGATGCCGAAGCCGCCTTCTATGACGCCAAGCTGGCCACTGCGCGCTTCTACTTTGCTCGACTGCTGCCTGAAACGGCCTATCACATCCGCGCCGCGCGCTCGGGTGTGGACAACCTGATGGCGCTGACCGCCGAGCAGTTCTAGACGATGCCCCACGGCCCGTCCCGCACAAGTGGACGGGCCGTAGCGCTGCTCCGAAGGTGGCGTGCGGCCGCTGCCGCCCTGGGTGCGTCGATCCGCCCCGGGAGCCCCTCCTTCCATGGCCGCGGTGCCGCAGCCCCACCGGCGGATGGTCGCGAGCACGAGAATCCCACATCGCTTTCCAGGAGAACAAGACCATGGACCATCGCGAGTACTGCAAGCAGGATGCAGTCGGATTGGCGGCACTGCACGCCGAAGGCGCTGTCGATGCAGCGACGCTGCTGGGGTTGGCACAGGCGCGGTTGGCGGAAGTCAATCCGTTGCTCAATGCTGTGTGCATTGATATGCGCGAGCTGGCCGCCCGCCAGGTCCAGCAGTCGTTGAAAGGCGCCTTTGCAGGAGTGCCCTTTCTGATCAAGGACATCATTCAGGACTACGCCGGCGTACCAACCACGTCGGGCAGCCGCGCCCTGCGCGATGTCCGTCCGGCGCAACACGCGGACTACACCCAGCGGGTGCTGAATGCGGGCATGGTCGTCTTCGGCAAGACGGCCACCCCTGAACTCGCCCTCAAAGGGGTGACCGAATCGGTTCTCTGGGGGGCGACGCGCAATCCGTGGCATCCGGACCACACCCCAGGCGGCTCCAGTGGCGGCGGCGCCGCTGCCGTGGCGGCCGGCGTGGTGCCTATGGCCGGCGCAAACGACGGTGGCGGCTCGATCCGTATTCCGGCGTCGCACTGCGGCCTGTTCGGGCTACGGCCCTCACGGGGACGGGTACCCGTCACCCCCGGAATCGGTGAGCAGTGGGAGGGCGCCTCCAGCGACGGTGTGGTTTCGCGCAGCGTGCGCGATTCGGCGCGCATGCTGGATGTGCTTTCAGGCCCCGGTCGGGGTGCGCCCTTCCACGTGGCGCGGCCGGCAGGCAGTTTCGAGTCCGCCGCCGCACGCGAACCTGGTCGGCTGCGCATTGGCTGGAGCAGCCGTTCGCCCATCGACGGCTCCGTCGACCCGGAGTGCGTCGCCACGGTCGAGCAGACCGCGAAGGCGCTGGAGGCGCTCGGCCACGAGGTCAGCGAGGCGGAGCCGCAAGTCGACGGCATGCTGGTCGCCCGAGCCTTCTTGACACTGTATTGCGGCCAGGTCGCCGCCAGCGTGGACAGCGCCGTCGCTCAAGGGGCGCGGGTGAGCGACTTCGAGCCGGATACGCGCACACTGGCGCTCATTGGGCGCAGCATGCCGGCCAGCGAGTACATCATCATGCGTCAGCGCTGGAACGAGATCTGTCAGGCGGTGGCCGGCTTCTATGAGCACTTCGATCTTTGGTTGTCGCCCACGGTGGCGGCACCGCCAGTACGCATCGGTGCTCTCGATACCCCGCCCATGATGCGCATACTGCAGCGCACGGTGCTGCGCCTGCCGGTGGGTGGCCTTCTCGGCAAGAGCGGCATGGTGGATCGTCTTGCCTTCGAAAGCCTCGAGAAGACGCCCTTCACGCAGCTCGCCAATCTCACCGGCCAGCCTGCAATGTCAGTGCCGATGCATTGGACCGCCGAAGGCCTGCCAGTGGGCGCCCAGTTCACCGGTCCATGGGGGAGCGAAGAGACCTTGATTGCGCTGGCTGCCCAATTGGAGGCCGCGCATCCCTGGTTTGACCGTAGGCCGCCGCTCTAGCGCGCGGCCTCGTCGCCCTGATGGTTTTGTAGCTGCTCCCAGCGTTCGCGCGCCAGCGCCTGCATGTCGGCGACCGAGTCGGCCTCGTCCATGATTTCCAGGCCGAGCAGCGCTTCCACAATATCCTCGAAGGTGACCACGCCGCTGGTGGCGCCATACTCATCCACCACCACGGCGAGCTGCAGGCGCTCGCTGGTGAGGCGGCGCAGCAGCTGTGGCAGACGCATCGACTCGAGCACGAACAATGCCTCGCGCGCCAGAGTGCCGATCAAGCGGTCCCCTTCGCCGCGCGCGGCCGCGGAGAGGATGTCGTGTTTCATGACCAGACCGGTGACCTGGTCGATGTGACCCTCATAGACCGGCAGGCGAGAGACGGGGAGCTCGGGGTGGCGGGCCAGAAAATCGGCCACGCGCTCTTCGGCATCGGCGGCAATGACGACCGTGCGCGGTGTCATGACCTCGCGCGCACGGGTTTCCCGAAAACTCAACAGATTGCCGATGACAGCGGCCTCGGAAGCATCGAGCCGTCCCTCACTGCGCCCAAGTTCCGCCATGGCCAGAAAGTCGGCCCGCGTGAAGGCCGGGGCACGTTCGCTGCGCTTGAGGTAGCGGGTGATGCCTTCGCTCAGCCGCACGAGTGGGTAGAGCACCAGAATGAGAATCTTCAAGCACCGCACCGTAATGGGAACGAAGCGCTCCCAATAACTCGCCCCCAGTGTCTTGGGGATGATTTCAGAGAAAATGAGGATGGCCAGCGTGGTCGCGGCCGCCACAATGGCTTCCAAACTGAGCTGAACACCGAGTACGGAGAAGGCCATGGTGCCGAACAGCGCGTTGGCCTGCGCGCCCACACCGATGGCGCCCACTGTATGGGCGATGGTGTTGAGCGTGAGAATGGCCGACAGCGGGCGATCGATATCGCGCTTGAATTCAGACAGCAGGCGGCCGGTGGCGCGTCCTTCGGACACGCTGCGCGTGACATAGCTGGGCGTGACCGAGAGCAGGACCGATTCCCACATCGAACAGGCAAAAGACACCAGCAGGGCCAGCGCGAGAAAGACAAACAGCAACAGCATGAAGGTGCCGAAGCGCGAATGTGGGGCGCAGTCTAGCGTACCGCTGGCCGCCTCCCGCCGTTCATCTAGTCTTCGAAGGCGCTGCGCAGCGCGTCGTAGGCCTTGCGCTGCTGCTCGGTCTTCGGCTCCGGCGCCACCACCTGCAGGATGGCGTAAGCGTCGCCGGTGGGTTTGCCAGGCAAGCCGCGGCCGCGCAGCCGCATCTTGCGGCCGCTCTTTGAGCCGGGGGGAACGGACATCGACACAGTGCCGCCGAGCGTCGGGATGGAAACCTGCCCGCCCACAGCGGCGGTCCATGCAGCAACTGGCACATCGACGTAGATGTCTTTGCCATCCGGGCGCATGCCATCGCTCTCGCGCAACACGATTTCAAGCAGCAGGTCGCCGTCCTGCTGACCCTGGCCACTCAGCCGGATCACCTGGCCGCTGCTGACCCCCTTGGGAATCTTTACCGACAGGCGCTTGCCGCCGACGTTGATGGACCGGGTGGCGCCCTCAAAGCTCTCGCGCACACTCACGCTGAGCTTGGCGCGCGTTTCCGGTGCGGCACGCTGAAAGCTGCCCGCGCCGCGGTCGCCGAAAGGGTCGAAGCCGCTGCCTCCAGCCATGCCACCGCCGAACAACGAGGAGAAGAAGTCGGAGAAGCCTCCGAAATCCTCGGTGCGTCGTCCACGCGCGAAGCCGCCTTCCCAACCGGGCGGCGGCCGGAACTGTTCACCGGCTTTCCAGTTGGCGCCCAGTTGGTCGTAGGCCTTCCGCTTTTCGGCGTCGGACAGCACTTCGTAGGCTTCATTGATCTCTTTGAAGCGGGTTTCGGCGTCCTCCTCCTTGTTGCGGTCCGGGTGGTACTTGCGCGCAAGGCGACGGTAAGCGCGCTTGATCTCATCCGCGCTGGCGTTCTTTTCAACCTCGAGAATTTTGTAGTAGTCCTTGTATTCCATCGGTTGCGCTTACCTTGCAAAAAAGTGCGGGGCGCATGGGCGCCCCGCGTGGTTCCTCAGGGTCGCCCGTTCAGGCAGCGACCGAGATGCGACGGGGCTGGCTGGATGCGCGCTTGGGAATCACCACCTCAAGCACTCCGTTGTTACCGCGTGCGGTGACATTATCGGCGTCAGCGGTGTCGGGCAGGGTAAAGCGACGATAGAAGCGGCCGTGCGCGCGCTCAACGCGGCGACGTTCGGTCTGCGATGCTTCAACCTGCGCTTCCCGTGCACCGGACAGTGTCAGCACCCCGTTTTCCAGTGTGACCTCGATCGACTGTGGGTCGATGCCGGGCACGTCGGCATAGATGGTGAACTGCTCCTGGTTTTCCTCGATGTCCACAGGCGGGATCCAGTCCGCGGTCGCACCGCTGGACGAATCGTCCGGCTGCATGCGGCCGAAGGCCCGGTTCATTTCCTGCAACAGGTCGCGGTGCAGCGACCACGGATCATGACGTACGACACTCATAGCGACCTCCTTGTTGATTTGCCGAATCGCACTCAATGTGACCGGGCGGTTTGTCCTCGCCGATCACTCCACTGCACTAGATAGGGCCGGGTCTGCCGCATTCAAGAGGGCGCGCGGCGCTCCCCGGTGGCATTCCCCCTATAATTCGGCGCGCAGGATGCGCCCTTTGGGGGTGTGTCCCGACACTCCCGAAAGACAGTGAGCGATCATGGAACAATCGAGCAACGTGGTGTGGCATATGCACCAGGTCACCCACGAGGACCGCGTACGCCAGATGGGGCAGAAGCCGTGCATTCTCTGGTTCACCGGCCTGTCCGGCTCCGGCAAATCCACGCTGGCCAACGCGCTGGAGGGCGAGCTGTTCCGCTTTGGGCACCACAGCTATCTGCTGGATGGCGACAACGTGCGCCACGGCCTCAACAAGGACCTCGGCTTTTCCGATGCGGATCGGGTGGAGAACATCCGGCGCATTGGTGAGGTGGCAAAGCTCTTCGTCGACGCCGGCATGATCGTGCTGACGGCTTTTATTTCGCCGTTCCGCTCGGATCGTGATCTGGTACGCCATCTGGTCAGTGACGGACAGTTCATCGAAGTCCACGTCAAGGCGCCGCTGGAAGTCTGCGAATCGCGCGACCCCAAAGGCCTGTATCGCAAGGCACGCGCCGGCGAGATCAAGCACTTCACCGGGATCGATTCACCCTACGAGGCGCCGGAACGCCCGGAAATCGTGATTGATACCGGGGCTGATGACCTCGAGACCTGCACTGGGCAACTGCTGGACTTCCTGGTGGCGCGCGGCGCGGTTTCCCGGCAGGGGTAAAACCGGAGGTTATTAAAAGATCGGTTTTCGGTCTTTGTCATTCTGAAGGCCCTGCCCGATACTCCCCGCCCGCATGGAAGGGGAGGATCTGATGCTTTTTCGACGTCTGCTGTGCGCCGGTGGCCTGCTCGCCGTACTGAGTACTCCTGCGGCCTTCGCCACCAACGGCTATTTCGCACACGGCTATAGCAATACCCAGCGCGCCATGGCTGGAGCGGCCACGGCCATGGCCGAAGACGCAATGGTGGTATCAGTCAACCCGGCCAACGGCGTGTGGGCAGGCAATGCCATCGACGGTGGCCTCAGTCTCTTCGCGCCCATCCGGGACTACACCGCTACCGCCCGTGGCGAGGGCGCCGGAGCCGGTATCCTGACGATCGCACCGATCGACGGCAAACGCAGCCAACGGCAGCGTTTCTACATCCCCGGCATCGGCTACAACGCCCTGATCGACGAGCGCAGCGCCTGGGGCATCGCGATGTACGGCAATGGCGGACTCAACACCGTGTACGCGGGCAACTCGGCGCGCTTCGGCGACCAGCTACCCGGCTTTCAGACCGAGTGTGATGGCACTTTCGGCGGCGGCAACCCATTGGATGGGGCCTCCGACTTCGCGGGCTTCTGCGGCGGCGGGGATCCCAATGCCTCGGTGGACCTTATCCAGCTCTTCATCGTGCCGCACTACTCGCGCAAGTTCGGCGAGCGCTTCTCCATCGGTATCGCGCCGATCTTCGCTGCGCAGCAGTTCGAATCCAAGGGGCTCAAGGCATTTGCCCAGTTCTCCAACGCGCCGGATCGGGTGTCCGACAACGGCCAGGATTTCAGCTTTGGCGGCGGTGCGCGTGTTGGCGTCTTCGGTCTCCCCTTTGATTGGCTGGCGGTGGGGGCCTCCTATCAGTCGCGCATCTATATGCAGCGCTTCGAAAAATACGAGGGACTTTTTGCCGAGCGGGGAGACTTTGACATTCCCTCCAACTGGAATGTGGGACTCGCTTTCCAGTTGCCCGGCAAGCAGCGGCTGGCGATCGACTACCAGCGCATGAATTTCAGCGAGATCGCTTCGGTCGGTCGCCCGCTTGATCCCAACCGCTTCGTCAATGAATGCGCATTGCCGCGCTTGCTCGCCGCCCAGACAGGTGGTTTGCTCGGCGACGGAGGCGCTCGTCCGGCCTGTCTTGGTTCGGGTCAGGGCCCGGGCTTCGGTTGGCGCGATGTCGAGGTCGTGAAATTCGGCTACCAGGCAGTACTGGGCAGCTTTGTGTTCCGTGCCGGCTACAGCCGCGGCCGGCAACCGATCCCTTCATCGGAAGTGTTGTTCAACATTCTGGCGCCTGCGGTGCCGGAAGAGCACTACACAGCGGGCCTCAGCTTCCGCGTCTCACCACGGCTGAGTCTTGATCTTGCGGTGATGCATGCGCGTCACAACCCGGTATCCGGCAAGAACCCGCTCAGCAATGTCGACGCCAACCTTCTGACGCTGCTCGGCAGCGGTGTGCTGCCCGGAGCGGTTGATACCTCCGAGTCCTTCGGCAGTGACGCGCAGGATCAGGATCTGATTCTCGACATGCGTCAGTACGAACTGACGGTGGGCTTCAGCTACCGCTTCTGATCCCGCGAGCTCCTTCCCAACGGGGGGCTGACGCAGCCCGTGCAGGGGAAACGTGTGGCCCACGCCGCAGAACGCGCCACCAGTGCGACAGGGGCACCGATACGCCGGCCCCGCCGGCAAGCGCGGCAAGGCTACCCATTTGCAGGGCCAGTATGGCGAGGGCTTGCAGCGGCGCGATCGCGGGCAACAGCCAGGCGAGTGCGGCGGCCTGTACCAGCAGGTTGGCCGGCAGATACTCTGCACGTTCTGAGGCGAACGGCAGCGCGCGGACGCCGCGCCAGTGGCAGACCAATCCGAACCCTGCAAGCAGAAGTCCCACCACGATGAAATACATACCAGGCCGTGCCGTTGGACGATCGCTTGAGTAGAGCATGCCTTCGTAGTAAAAGCCAATGCGAACGATTCGCATGACGGGGCGCTTGGGCGATTGACCAAGGCCGGCGCTTGCCCTATATTGCGCGGCCGTTTGGGTGGTTAGCTCAGCGGTAGAGCACTGCCTTCACACGGCAGGGGTCACAAGTTCAAATCTTGTACCACCCACCAGTTGCACATCCTAAAGCCCCCGGCGCATCAGGTGCCGGGGGCTTTCTTTTGGGCGATGCGCGGTTGCGGGGAATGCTGAATCGCAAATCCGACGAACCGTCGCTCTGCCGCCGCCGGCCTTTGTCGCCGCGCTCCGCGGATCAGGAAGTAGGTCGCGGTGCTCGCAGAGGGCTTGAGGCCAGGAGGGAGATCCATCGACTCCGGCACGGCGCGGGGTGGCAGGCAACGCGGGTGAAGTACATGCCGCGCAATCTCGCAGGATGCGTTGCCTTGGGATGTCACGGGCCTGTGGCAAGATGGACGGCATTCGGGAGCGGGGTTTAGGGCAGGGCGTTCTTGCGAACAATCGCAAGTGCCGAGCCTTTGAGCAGGGAGCGTGTGATGCCATCAAGGGTGCTGTGGGGGCTGGTCCTGGCGACCGGGGTGCTGGGCGTGGTTGCGTTGGCCATTTTCGCGCCCGGCTTCTTGCCGTTGCCCGAGCGAGC
>JALEHA010000246.1 GCA_022763315.1 Algiphilus sp. | reverse complement strand
CCACGGATGTGATGGCGCGCAACCCCGAGCTGCGCACGGTGACCTCGCCCTATGACGATGGCGAGGTCTATGTCGCCATGCCGGCGCTGAAGCTGGATGCGGCGCTGCTGCACGTCAACACCGCGGACCGCCTGGGCAACACGCTGTCCTTTGGCAACGATGTCTTCTTCGATCATCTGTTCGCCCGCGCCGCGGACACCACCTTTGTGAGTGCCGAAACGGTGATGGACCACCTGCGCATGAGTGCCGAGCAGGCGGCCTACAACCGCTTCGAGCGCTATCTGGTGAAGGGCGTGGTGGAAGCACCCTGCGGCGCGCACCCTACCTACATGGGCCCGGACTACGGCTGGGACATGGATCACCTCAAGGCCTACAACGCCTCCGCCGCCGAAGAAGGTGGTTGGGACGACTACGTCGCGCGCTTTATTTCGCCGGGCGAGCAGGCCTATCTCGACGCCGTCGGTGGCGAAGCGCGGGTGCGCGACCTGCCCGTGCCCAATTTCTGAGCCGGCCGAGCGCAAGGAACCAGGATTTATGACGGAACAGCCCACGCTTGCAGAGCTGATGATCGTCGCCGCCAGCGAGGCCTGGCGCGACAACGGCGAGATCTTCGCCTCCGGTATCGGCGCGATCCCGCGCCTCGGCGCCAGTCTCGCCAAGCTGACCCATTCGCCCGAGCTGTTGATGACCGACAGCGAGGCATACCTGGTCTCCGAGCCAGTGCCCATCGGCCCGCGCGGCGACTACCAGCCGGCCTACGAGGGCTACATGCCCTTCGAGCGCGTCTTCGAGTGCGTCTGGTTTGGCGCGCGCCACGCCATGATCGGCCCGACGCAGATCGACCGCTGGGGGCAGACGAATCTGTCCGTGGTCGGTGGCAGCTACGAGCAGCCGAAAGCCGCCATCCTCGGCGTGCGCGGCCTGCCGGGCAACAGCATCAACCACCGCAATTCCTTCTTCGTGCCCAACCACGGCCCGCGCGTCTTCGTGGAAGGCGAAGTGGACATGGTTTCCGGGGTCGGCCACAAGTCGGAGCGCTGGGGTGAGGGCATGAAGCGCGACTACGCCACCTTCGGCGTCATCGTCACCAATCTCTGCGTGATGGATTTCGATGGCCCGGACCACGCCATCCGCGTGCGCTCGGTGCACCCGGGCGTGTCCTTCGACGATGTGCAGGCCGCCACCGGCTTCCCGCTGCTCAAGGCCGATGATCTGCACGAAACGCCACTGCCCACGGCCGAACAGCTGGCCATCATCCAGCGCATGGACCCGCACAATCTGCGCGCGCGGCAGGTCAAGGACAACCCACCGGCCCGTCGGGAGGCGGCATGACCGCAGCCAAGATACGGCCCGCGCTGGAGGGCTATTTGACGGAACGCGACGGCAAGCCGCATCTGCTTGGCAGCCGTTGCACCGCCTGCGGCACCTATTACTTTCCGCGCCTGGACAGCTTCTGCCGGAACCCGGCCTGTGACAGCACAGACTTCGAGGAGGTACCGCTGTCGCGCAGCGGCCGGCTGTGGTCCTACACCAATGCGGCCTACCAGCCGCCGGCGCCCTACATCCCGGTTAAGGACCCCTACGAGCCCTTCGCCATTGCCGCGGTGGAGCTGGAACGCGAGGGCATGATCGTGCTCGGCCAATGTGCCGAGGGCATCGCCGTCGAGGATCTGCGCGTAGGCACGCCGATGGAGTTGATCGTCGAGCCGCTGTTCTCGGACGACGAAGGCGACGCCATCATCTGGAAGTGGAAGCCGCAAGCCGCAGGAGCGGACGCATGAGCAACGCCATCCACATTCTGGGCGCAGGCATGCACCCCTGGGGCAAGTGGGGCGAGCACTTCACGCGCTACGGTGTGCATGCTGCCCGCGCGGCGCTGGCCGAAGCCGAAGTCGCCTGGCGGGACGTGGGCTTCATCTCCGGTGCCGCCACCATGCGCTGCGGCTATCCCGGCTACGTGGCCGGCGCGACCTTCGCCCAGGCGTTGGGCTGGCAGGGCGCGCAGGTGAATACCTCCTATGCCGCCTGCGCCTCGGGGGCCCAGGCCCTGGCCGCCGCGCGCGCCAAGATCGCGGCCGGCGAGTGCGAGGTCGCGCTGGTCATCGGCGCGGATACCACGCCCAAGGGCTTCCTCAAGCCGCAGGCCGGCGAACGGCCGGACGACCCGGATTGGGTGCGCTTCCGCATCGGCATCACCAACCCTACCTATTTCGCGCTGTATGCCCGCCGCCGCATGGCGCTCTATGGGGATACCAGCGAGGACTTCGCCGCGGTCAAGGTGAAGAACGCCGCCCACGGCGCCAAGAACACCAACGCGCGCTATCGCAAGACCTTCACCGCCGAGGATGTGGCGCAGTCACCGGTGGTGGCCGACCCGCTGCGGCTGATGGATGTCTGTGCCACCTCGGACGGTGGCGCCGCGCTGGTGGTGTGTAGCGCCGACTACGCCCGCGCCAAGGGCAAGCAGCACACGCCGCGCATCGCCGGCATTTCGACGGCGACGCCGACCTTTGCATCGGCGACGGTGGAGATGCCCGATCTGGCCACCGATTCCACCGCGGCGGCATCGCCGCACAGCTTCCGCGCCACGCTGCCGCTGGCGGCCTTCGAGCAGGCCGGTATCGGTCCCGAGGACGTCGATGTGGCCGAGGTCTATGACCTCTCCACGGCACTGGAGCTGGACTGGATGGAAGACCTCGGCCTGTGCGCGCGCGGTGAGGCCGCGCAGTGGCTGCGCCGGGGCGATACCCGCATCGGCGGCAAGCTGCCGGTGAACCCCTCTGGCGGTCTGGCCTGCTTCGGCGAGGCCGTGCCGGCGCAGGCCATCGCCCAGGTATGCGAGTTGCACTGGCAGCTCAGCGAGCGGGCGGGGGAACGTCAGGTGGAAGGCGCGCGCGTCGGCATTACCGCCAATCAAGGGTTATTCGGTCACGGTTCCTGCGTGATCGTGGAGCGCTAGGCCATGGATACGCCTCTGACCCAGTTGCTCGGCTGTCGTTATCCGATCGTTCAAACCGCGATGGGGTGGGTGGCGGATGCCCGGCTGGTGGCTGCCACCACCAACGCTGGCGGCTTCGGCTTTCTGGCTGCGGCCACTATGTCCACCGAGGAACTCGACGCCGCGCTGGCGGAGGTGCGCCAGCTGTGCAGCGGCCCCATTGGCGTGAACTTCCACATGTTCCAGCCCAATGCGCAGGACGTCATCGAGCGCGTGCTGCAGCACAGCGACCGCGTGCGCGCGGTGAGCTACGGCCGTGGCCCGAATGCCGAGACCATTGCCCGCTTCAAACAGGCCGGTGTGCTGTGCATGCCGACCGTGGGCGCGCTCAAGCACGCGCAGAAGGCGGTGCAGCTCGGTGCGGACATCATCACCATCCAGGGCAGCGAGGGCGGCGGCCATACCGGTGCCGTGCCCACCACGCTGCTGCTGCCGCAAGTGCTGAATGCGGTGGATGTGCCGGTGGTCGCGGCGGGCGGATTCTCCGATGGCCGTGGCCTGGCCGCAGCGCTGGCCTACGGCGCCGCCGGCATCGCTATGGGCACCCGTTTTCTGATGACCGCGGAATCACCGGTGCCGGCGACCACGCTGGCGCAATACCAGCAGGTGCAGGACGCCGGCCGCATTCGTGCGTCCACCGCGGTCGACGGCATGCCACAGCGCATGATCGACAACCCCACCTTGCTGCGCCTGGAGCAGGGCAGCGGATTGCGCCGCATGTTCGTGGCGCTGGCTTCTGCCTGGCGCATGAAGCAGCGCACCGGCATGAGCGTGATGCACATGCTGCGCACCTTCGTCAGCGCGATACGCTCCGGGGATTCCTTCACGCAAACAATTTCGGCGGCGAATGCGCCGATGCTGATCCAGCGCGCCATGGTCGAAGGCCATCCCGACGAAGGGGTGCTGCCGAGCGGTCAGGTGGCCGCTGTCATCAATGACCTGCCGCCGGTGCAGGAGCTGATTGCGCGCATCGTCGAAGAGGCCGAGGGCCGCATTGCCGCCATGCCACGCATCGCACCGCAGCAACCGGCGTCGGCCGATATCAGGGAGGTGGGAGTTTCATGACGCAGGCCATCGTGGTGCAGGAACACCCCGGCATTGCCGAGGTGGTGATCAACAAGCCGCCGGTGAATGCCCTCGACAGCCGCGAGTGGCACGCCCTGGCCGACTGCATTGCCCAGCTCGGTGCGCGCGACGATCTGCGCGTGCTGGTGGTGCGCGCCGAAGGGCGCGGCTTCTGCGCCGGCGTGGATATCAAGGAACTGGATGCCCACCCGGAGCGGATTGTCGACGTCAACGCCGGCAACTACCGCACCTTCGAGGCCATCCACCGGCATCCGCTGCCGGTGATCGTGGCTGTGCACGGCTTTGTGCTCGGTGGTGGCATCGGCAT
>JALEHA010000042.1 GCA_022763315.1 Algiphilus sp. | reverse complement strand
GGGTTCGTCAAAGCTGGCGCGCCTTCCGCGACCGCATCACGACGTTGGCGGGCGGGCTCGCCGCCAAGGGCGTCCAGGCTGGTGATCGCGTGGCCATCCTCGCTGAGAACTCCGTGGCCTACATGGAGATCACCTACGCCACGCAGTGGCTTGGCGCCGTCTCCGTTCCCATCAACACCCGCTGGACGCCGGATGAGGTCGCCTTCGCTCTGCAGGACAGCAGCGCGAAATGGATCTTCATCGATCAGCTCGGCGCGGCGTGTTACGCGAAGATGCCGGCGGAAGTCCGTCATGCTGTCGGCCCGGTGGCAATGGATCACACGGCGCAATCTGTCGAGGGTGCGCTGACCATGGACAGCCTGTTGTCCGGGGACCCGGTGCGCGCCCTTCGCCATGCCGATGACGATGTCGCCAGCATCTTCTACACGGGGGGCACCACCGGCCGTTCCAAGGGCGTGCAGCTCACCCACGCCAACCACGTGCTGCACAGTCTCGCCTTCGCGGCCGAGCTGAGCCTGACGCATCGCATGCGGCACTTGCATGTGGCGCCCATGTTCCACATCGCGGACGCATTGTTCTTCCACGTGGTGACCGCCCTGGGTGGCGTGCACCATGTCATCCCGCGTTTCGAGCCGTCGGCTTGCGCGAAGGCGATTCTCGATCAGGACATCGACCAGACCATTCTGGTGCCGACCATGATCGGCATGATGATGAACGAGGAGGCCGGCCGCGCCGGCCTTCAGAAACTCCGCCGACTGCTGTATGGCGCCTCACCCATGCCGCAGGCTCTGCTGGATCGGGTAATGAAGGCGTGCCCTTCCCTCGAACTGATCCAGGCCTACGGACAGACGGAGTCGTCCCCGGTGCTGACGCTGCTCAGTGGGGATGACCATCGCAATCCCACCGGTGACATCACGCGCTCGGCGGGTCGCGCCATGCTGGGTTGTGAGGTCGCGATCTTCGATGCCAACGATCAGCCGCTTCCCCCTGGCGCGCATGGCGAGATCGTCGCGCGCGGTCCGCAGGTCACGCCCGGCTATCTAAACCGACCCGATGAGAACCGGGACACTTTCCGCAACGGCTGGCTGCATACCGGCGATGCCGGGGTAATGGATGAGCGCGGCTACGTCTACGTCACCGATCGCATCAAGGACATGATCGTCACCGGCGGCGAGAACGTGTATTCGGTGGAAGTCGAACAGGTTCTGTACGCACTCGACGGCGTGGACCAGTGCTGCGTCGTGGGCATCCCGCACGAGAAGTGGGGCGAGGCCGTGCACGCCGTCATCGTCAAAAAGCCGGACAGCCCTCTCGATCGGGAGGGGGTTTTGGCGCACTGTGCCGCCAAACTAGCCAACTACAAACGGCCTCTTGATGTGACTTTCCGTGATGAACCCCTTCCCATTTCCGGCGCCGGAAAGATTCTCAAGCGCGTGGTGCGCGACGAGATCCGGGAGGTTGAAGCGGCCTAGCGACGTATGGCTGTTTCGACTGCTGGAGCGACGCGGTACACAACACATAAGCACACACCGTGACGGCGGACCGAAGCAGTCCGCCGTCACGAGACAACATCAGAACGACAACCCGAGGAGCCTCTCATGCGCTACCGAATGCCTGCGGCGTTGCTTGCCGCTTTGTGCAGTTTGCTCATTGCCTGTTCCAGTCCCGATGCCGACAGCGCGAAGACGGAGAGCGCGGCAAACGCCACGCAGCCCGCTGTCGATGCGGCTGCCGATCCCATCGCCGAGCGTCGCGCTGCGGTCGAGCGGGTGGACGATGCTGCGATCATCGCCAATGCATCGCACGGCCGTGAGTGGCTGACCTACAACCACGGTTTCTCCGAGCAGCGCTACAGCCGGCTCAAGCAGATCAATGTGGACAACGTTGATCGCCTCGGCCTGGCGTGGAGCTACAACCTGGGTTCCACCCGCGGCGTCGAAGCCACCCCGGTGGTGGTGGGCGACACGATGTACGTGACCGCGTCCTGGAGCGTGGTGTACGCCCTTGATGCGCGCACCGGCGAAAAGCTCTGGCAGTACGATCCGCAGGTGCCGCGCGAGTATGGCGCGCGCGCCTGTTGCGACGTGGTGAATCGCGGTGTGGCGGTGGCCAAAGGCAAGGTCTTCGTCGGCACGCTGGATGGCTATCTGGTGGCCCTCGACCCGGCAACGGGCGAGGTGCTGTGGCGCACGGACACCTTTGGGCACATGCGCGAGAAGAAGCTGCAGACCATCACCGGCGCGCCGCGCGTCTTTGGGGACCTGGTGGTCATCGGCAATGGGGGCGCCGAACTGCAGACACGGGGCTACCTCACTGCCTACAACGTGCACACCGGCGAGCAGGAATGGCGCTGGTACTCGGTGCCGGAAGACCCGGAACCCCCCTTCGCCGATGCCTCCATGGAAATGGCGGCCAAGACCTGGGATCCGGATGGCGCCTGGCGCGAGACCGGTGGTGGCGGCACGATGTGGGATTCCATGGCCTATGACCCGGAGCTTGGTCTGCTCTACGTCGGCGTGGGTAATGGCAACCCCTGGAACCAGGACGTGCGCAGCCCCAAGGGCGGCGACAATCTCTTCCTGTCGTCCATCGTCGCACTGAAGGCCAAGACCGGCGAGTACGTCTGGCACTACCAGGAAGTCCCGGGCGATACCTGGGACTTCACGGCCGCGCAGCACATCATCCTCGCCGACCTCGAGATCGACGGCGAGGCGCGCAAGGTGCTGATGCACGCGCCCAAGAATGGCTTCTTCTTCGTGATCGACCGCACCGACGGCAGCTTCATCTCGGCCGAGCCCTTTGTCGATGTCAACTGGGCTGAGGGCTATGACGAGAATGGCCGGCCGATCATCGCCGAAGGCGCCCGTGCCAAGAAGGCAGCGCGGGAAATGCGCCCCAGCGCTTACGGTGCGCATAACTGGCACCCGATGTCCTTCAATCCGGAGACGGGGCTGGTCTATATCCCGGCGCAGGGCGTGCCGCTGGCGATGGAAAGCGATCCCAGCTTCCAGCCGAACACGCATCAGCCCGGCCACCCCATGAGCAACCTCGGCTGGAACATCGGGCATCTGGTCAACACCATCACCCCCGAGGCCAAGCCCTTCGGCCATCTTCTGGCGTGGGACCCCGTGGCGCAGAAGGAAGTGTGGCGGCAGGAGTATCTGTCGCCATGGAATGGCGGCACCACCACCACCGCCGGTGGTCTCGTCTTCCAGGGCTCGGCCGACGCCCGCTTCATCGCCTATGACGCCAAGACCGGTGACCCTCTATGGCAGGTGCCGGTCAGCTCCGGCGTGATCGCCGGGCCGTCCACCTTTGAAATCGATGGCACCCAGTACGTCAGCATCGCGGTGGGCTGGGGCGGGGTCTACGGTCTGGCGCAGCGCCACAGCGAGCGCATGGGCACCGGGCGCGTCTACACCTTCCGGCTGGATGGCGAGGCGAAGATGCCGGAGATCCCGCGCGCCGAGGATGTGCGCAGCACCACCCTGGTGTCCGGCTACGAGTACGAGGCCGAGGACGTCGGGCCGGGCGCGCAGCTCTATGTCAGCAGCTGCATCTTCTGCCATGGCGTGCCCGGTGTGAACAACGGCGGCAGCTTGCCCAACCCCGGCTATGTCGACGCCAGCGTGCTGGAGTCCCTGCCGACGTTGCTAATCGAAGGGGCCTGGTCCAGCCGCGGCATGCCCAGCTTCAAGGGCAAGTTGAGCGAACGCGAGGCGGAGCAGATTGCGGCCTTCATCCAGAACACCGCGGAAAGCGTCGCCAAACAGAGTAAGTGAACCCTTTTGCGGGCGTCGTTCGCGGCGCCCGCACTGGCCAACGAGGAGACAAGCATGAACAAGATGATGTCCGGATTCGAAGTGCAACCCGCGGTGACGCGCTTCCTCAAGGGACCGCTCAAGATGTTGATCGGCGGCGAGTGGGTCGACGCCCAGTCGGGCGAGACCATCGACGTGTTCGACCCTGCCACGGGTGAACGCCTCGGCGCCGTGCCGTCGGCGGGTGAGGCCGACGTCGACAAGGCGGTGCGCGCCGCACGCACCGCCTTCGAGTCGGGTCCCTGGCGCAGCATGCAGCCGGCGGAACGCGGCCGCATCGTGTGGCGCATCGGCGAACTGCTGCTGGAAAACGCCGCCGAGCTGGCGGAGATCGAGTCCATCGACAACGGCAAGCCGGCCGCCATCGCGCAGGCGGCGGATATCCCGATTGCCGCGGATGTCTTCCAGTACCACGCTGGCTGGGCCACCAAGCTGTACGGTCGCTCGGTGGAGCCTTCGGTGTCCTACATGCCTGGCACGCGCTGGCACGCCTATACCCGGCGTGAGCCGGTGGGGGTCTGCGGTCAGATCATCCCGTGGAACTTCCCGCTATTGATGGCGGCTTTCAAGCTGGCGCCCGCACTGGCGACCGGCAACGTGGTGGTGCTGAAGGTGGCGGAAGACACGCCGCTGTCCGCCATCCGCATGGGGCAGCTCATGCAGGAGGCCGGGGTCCCCGATGGGGTGCTCAACATCATCACCGGCTATGGCGAAACCGCCGGCGCCGCCGTCGCCGGCCACCCGGACGTGGACAAGGTGGCCTTCACCGGCTCGACCGAAGTCGGCAAGCTCATCGTCAATGCCGCCAAGGGCAATCTCAAGAACGTATCGCTGGAGCTGGGCGGCAAGTCGCCGAACATCATCCTCAACGATGCGGATCTGGAGAAGGCGATCCCCGGCGCGGCCGAAGCCATCTTCTTCAATCACGGCCAGTGCTGTACCGCCGGCTCCCGGCTGTTCGTGCAGTCGGACATCTATGACAAGGTCATGGAAGGCCTCACCGATTACGCCAAGAGCATCAAGCTCGGTCCCGGCCTTGACCCCGACACGGCGATGGGTCCGCTCGTGTCCGCCAAGCAGCTGGAGCGCGTGCAGGGCTATGTCGAGAACGGCAAGAAGGCCGGCGCGCAGGCCATCACCGGTGGCCAGCGTGTGGGCGACAAGGGGCACTTCTTTGCGCCGACGCTGATGGCCGATGTCGATGACAAGATGGAGGTCTATCGCGAGGAGATCTTCGGGCCGGTGGTCTGCGTCACCCGCTTCGACGAAGCCGATGCCCAGCTCCTCGCTCGCGCCAATGACAGCATCTACGGCCTCGCCGCCGGGGTCTGGACGCGCGATCTCGAGAAGGCACATCGGCTCGCCGCTGGCCTGCGTGCCGGGACGGTCTGGGTCAACACCTACAACGCCTTCGACCCGTCGCTGCCCTTCGGTGGTTTCAAGCAGTCCGGCTGGGGGCGCGAAAATGGCGGTGAAGTGCTGGAGCACTACCTGGAGCCCAAGGCGGTGGCGATTGCGCTTGGGGAGTAGGGTTTCCTTGCGGTTTTGAGGTTGGGGCCCGCTTTTGGCGGGCCCTTTTCGTTGTGTGGGAGCTCGCCTGTTGTGGGCCTTGGTGGTCCGGGTTCTGCGCTTTGCAGCACATCGCTCACGAGTGGATCGCTGAGAACGCGCGGGTTCCTTTGGTTCCTTTCTCTGGGCAAGCAGAGAGAGGGACCCGCACCGGGCAGAGTTTTTGACCGGAGCACCATCCATCACAAGTGCGGAATTCAGAACGATGGAGGTCATTGAACCACCCCTAATCACTACCTAAGTGCCACCGGTTCCGCGCTCTGAAGCAACCCACTATCGAGTGAACCACTGAGAACGCGCGGCTGACTTTTGTTCCGGCAAAAGTCAGCAAAACCAGGGTGCCCACGGGTGGCCTGGCGCGGCTGTCGCCGCACCAGGTGCCCGGATC
>JALEHA010000041.1 GCA_022763315.1 Algiphilus sp. | reverse complement strand
GTGGAGACCGCCAATGGTCGTGACCACGCCGGAACCGCGGTCCGCGCCCAGGGTGGCAGCGATTCCTTCTTCAAATTCAACGCCCATAGCGGCGGTGGACACGGGGATTGGGACTATCACGCCGGAATCAGCCATCTGGATTTTGAAGGTTGGCGACAACAGAGCGCGGTCGAAAAGACCCTGTTCAACAGCAAGATCGGATGGAACCTTAGCGATACGCATCGCCTGGAGGCCGTCGTCACCGCGCTGGAATTGCCGACCGGAGAGGACCCCGGTGGACTGAACCTGACAGACCTGGCTGAGGATAGACGGCAGGCGAGCGAAGATGCCCTGCTGCTGGATGCCGGCCAGGAAGTCGCCCAACAGCGCATCGGGCTGACCCATGAGTGGAGTGTTGGCGCACGCACCGCAATCGTCAGTCGCGCCTTTTACACACGACGTGATTTCGAGCAGTTGCTGCCCTTCTCCTTCCCCGGCGTCGACAACAATTTCATTACCTTTGATCGCGACTTCTACGGTGTGGACAGCGCCTTCAAGAGCGGCACGAAGCTGGCGGCCCTGCCACTGCGCTATACCCTTGGCGTGGAGGCGCAGCGGCAGCTGGATGACCGGCGCCGTCGCGGAGGTGGCCCGCAGGCCACCTCCGCCGAACTGATTCAAAACGAGGAGCAGGAAGCCACGGTCCTGGCCGCTTTTGGCCAAATCGATCTCGACCTGCATCCAACCGTCACCCTCAATCTGGGCGCACGCATCGACCGACTGGAACTGTCCATCGACGACCGACTCCTGAGTGATGGCGATGACAGCGGGGACCGTCGCTTCACGGAAGCCAGTTACAGCGGCGGTCTGATTTGGCGCTACTTCGGCCCCCACCGCTTGTATGCCCAAGTGGCAACGGCTTTCGAGTCACCCACCTTTACCGAATTCGCGCGTCCCGACGGTAGCGCTGGCTTTAACCCGGCGATCGATCCGCAGGAAGGCCTGAACCGGGAAATCGGCTTCCGTAACGGTTTCGGCAGTCGGCTTCACTACGATCTCACGCTGTTTTCGGTACGGGTCGACGACGAGATCACACCCTTCGAGATCGATGGGCGCACCTTCTTTCAGAATGCCGCCCGGACCGACCGCGAAGGCATTGAGGCCGCGCTGGTATGGGATGCCGGTCACGGCCTCACGCTCACGGGTAGCTACACTTATGCACGCCTGCGTTTCGATCGTTTCATCGACCGTGACGGCAACGACCTTTCGGGGAACGATCTGCCGGGCGTGCCGCGCCAGAACGCCTTTCTCGAGGCAGCCTGGCAAGGCCAGCGCGCCTTCGCGGCCATCGACACCCAGATCACCGACAGCCGCTATGCCGAGAATGCCAATGACCTGTCGGTGGGCGGTTTTGCTCTCGTCAATATGCGCGGCGGTTGGCGCTTTCCCTTGGGCAGTACCACGCTAGAAATCTTTGCGGGTATCAACAACCTGCTGGACCGCGATTACATCGCCAACCTGCGCGTCAATGCCAATCAGGGACGGCCCCTGGATGCCCGCGGTTTCTTCGAGCCAGGTCCGGAGCGCCAGCTCTACGGCGGAATCGCGCTACGCCTGTGAGCGACGCGCCGCGCTACGGTCAGCGCTTTGCGCTACCGTAGCGCTTCATCGTCGATTCGGGAAAACCGCTATGCGTTGCCTGGCAGCTTGCGCCCTGACCCTCACAACCGCGATGGCCTTCGCGCAGGTGCGGGACTTTGGGAGTTGGGTGTACTACCAAGTGCCGGCGGAAGGCAGTGAACCACCTCTGTTCGTGGTCGAGAGCGAGCAACCGGTGCGCGGCGTAGCCGTCATCTACAGTTGCAAACGCGATATCGACGCGGCGCGCGAGAGTCTGCTGCTGCTCAACCCTGGGTTTCGCGACATGCCGCAGGGCAAGACCTTTGACGTGCTCTTCACCTTCGGTGGCGACCAGCAACGCGGCTATGCCGATGCCACGCTGACCGCGGATGCCGAGCACGGCACACTGGACGTGAACGCGGGCCTGTTGCGCGTCCTGGAGCATATGCAGCAATACCGCACATTCATCGTGACGCAGAAGGATGCAACAGAGAGCCCGATCACCGAAGTGGCGATTCCTCTGGATGGCTTCGGCGCAGCCTATGCCTTCAGCCGCGAGCGCTGTGACCCATCCCTCCCATAGCGGATTCTCAGCTGCAGAGATGACGCTTGATTGCGGCTTTGCAGCCAGACCTGAATCGCTCGTCAGCTCGCTTCAGCCTTTGATCCGGGGTTGCACACGCCTTCACTGACCGCACCGCTAGCCTGAATTTTCCTTCGACAGGCTAGGTCAGTACGATGTTCACGAAACGGCGGCACCTCTCCCCACTCATCGCAACGATGGTCCTGATGTGGTCCAGCGCAGCACTTGCGCAGACCACTGACACCTTCAACGTCACGATCACACTGCAGGATGCGTGCGAGCTATCGACCGCGCCCACAGATCTGGATTTCGGCACCGTGAACCTGCTGAATCAGGACTACGATGCCGCCTCCGCCGTCTACGTCACCTGCACGGAAGGCGCGGCCTATGCGCTGAGCTTGGATGCCGGAGACCACGCGGATGGCACTTCGCGCCGTATGGAAAACAGCGGCAATTTCGTGAGCTACCGTCTCTACAGCGATGGCGGCCGCACCACGCTGTGGGGCGATGGAACAACCTTCGGAAGCACCGCCGCCGGTACCGGCAATGGCGCAGAGCAGACGGTGGATGTGTTTGGGCGCGTGGCGAATGCCGACAACACCAGCACCCCACCGGCAGGCGCCTATTCCGATATTGTGACCGTCACGGTTACCTTCTGAGGATCGCCGCATGGCACGCAGGCAAGAGACAAAGGTGATGCGCCATTGGGGGCGGGTCACAACGGCCTGCGCAGGGCTCCTCATGGCAGCCAGCGTGTTCCCCTTCGCTGCGGGTGCGTCGAGTCTTGCGGTCTCGCCTACCGCATTGGCCTTCGCGCCGAATGAGGTCGCGAAAGGGCTCGTGCTGCACAATCGCGGCAACGAGGCCTTTCGGGCCCAAGTACGCGTTTTCGTGTGGGATCAGCCCGACGGCAATGATCGACTCGAGCCAACCGACCAGCTGGTTGCGAGCCCCCCGTTCGTCACCATTCCGCCGGGAGCGCAGCATTTCGTGCGTATCGTGCGACGGCAGGCGCCGAGCGGCGGAGACAGCGCAGAGGAAAGCTACCGTTTGCTGGTTGATGAGTTACCTGCCTCGGATGAAGCGCCACCGCCGAATGCCGTCCGGTCAGCACCCTCGGCGGGATTGCGATTCTTGTTGCGCTACTCCATCCCCGTCTTCGTCAACACGCCACCCGCGAGCCATCCGGAACTGACGTGGGCCACTGCCGGCGTGGCGGATGACATGCTGCGCTTTGCGGTCACCAATACCAGTGCCACACGGGCGCAGATCGCGGATGTGCGCGTACAGAGCCCGGATGGAAGCACGGTAAACACGCTGGACGGCCTCGTGGGATACGTACTGCCCGGCGTGACACGCATATGGTCCATCCCATGGCGTTCGTCTGCCACGACTCCAGCAGAGATCAGTGCGCGCATCAATGGGGAACCGCGTGATTTCCGCCTGTCAGCGCGCGATCCTGCTGACTAGTCTGGTGGTGGCTTCGGCCCTGCCGCGCTCCGCACCTGCCGCAGAACCCATCGCCTTTCCGGACCCGACGCAGCCGGTCAATATCATGCTCCTCGACGGGCCAGGCTTACCGCCGCCCGCAAGCGCGCTCTACGTTGACGTGTTTCTGAATCAAGTCGCCCTGCGCTACGTCGTGCAGGTATTCGAACGTGACGACCGCATCTTCATCTGGCCAGAGCACTTCGCAGCCCTCGGACTCAAGCCCGTCACCATTCCGGACACCCGCTATATCGCGCTCGAGGACATTCCCGGACTGACCTACAGGCTCGATCGCAGTCGGCAACGGCTGACGCTGATGGCACAGGCCGAGCGCCTGAACATCAAGCGGCAACGCTACAACATGCCTGAGCGAGCCTCGCCAGCAGCGTCCGCCGATGCTGGCGCACTGGTGAACTACGATATGCGCGCAGACTTCAATGAAGGGGGAAACCACGGGCTCACCGCGGCCACTGGCGTGCGCGCGTTCCGTCCGCTTGGGGTGCTGGAGAGTACCGGCCTCTCCCAACTGCGCACCGTGGGAGAAAGCGACGCCTACACCCGCCTGGACACCTCCCTTCGCGTGGATGGGCAAGGTAGCCTGCGCACGCTTGAGTTCGGGGATCTCATCAGCGGCAGTCTTGCATGGACCCGCGCAACACGGATCGGCGGCATCCAGTTGCGCCGCAACTTCGGTCTCCAACCCGAACTCGTGACCGAACCGGTACCGGCCTTCTTCGGCGAGGCGGCATTGCCATCGCGTCTTGAGTTGTACGTCGACGGCCTGCGTCAATATTCCGACAGCATTCTGCCGGGACCGTACGAGATCGAAGTCCCCCCATTGGTCAACGGCGCAGGCAGTGCCGAGGTGGTCCTCACGGACGCCCTCGGACGCGTTCGCGTATTCGACTTCAACTACTACAGCGCGCCTCAGCTGCTGGATACCGGGCTCAGCGACTACAGTTTCGCGTTGGGGGCGCTGCGGCGTAGCTTTGGTACGGCGTCCTTCGACTATGGCGACACGCTGGTGGCCAGCGCGAGTGGCCGCTACGGCTGGTCCAGATGGCTCACCCTGGAAGGGCATGCGCAAGGTGCGGAGGACCTCGCAGTCGCAGGCGGTGGCGTGCTGACGTTGTTGGGTCAGCTGGGCACGCTGTCGGGGTCGTGGGTGGCGAGTGCCGGACGGGAGGACTACCGTGGCCACCAAGCCAGCGTCGGCTACCGGTGGGCACGCCAGGGATTCAGTATCGACTACCGTATCGATCGCCGCTTTGATCGCTATACCGACATCGCTGCACTGGAAGGACGCCCCCCTCCACGACACGCAGAACGGCTGGGCATTGCCGCCGGACTGCGCAACAGCGGGACCGTCTCAGTGAACTATGCCCGCCTCGAGACCGCCGCTGCGACGTCCTCCCGTACGATCAGCATCGGAGCAAGTACGCGTCTCCAGCCTGGGTGGACCGTCTTCGCCAATCTGACTCGCGACCTCGGATCAGAGTCTCGATGGAGCGCCTTTATCAGCCTGAGCATTGCCTTCAATCGACGACTCAGCGCGACGGCCAATGCGGTGCGCGATCGGGATGACGGCATGCGCTATGGCGCAGGTGTCCGTCGCATCCTGCCGCCGGACGGCGGAACCGGCTGGAGCGTCGATGCCCAGCGTGACCCCCGCGTCGACACGTATCAGGCGCAGATCCGCCACATCGCGGATCGATTCACCGCTGGGAGCGGCATCCGTTCGATCGACAACCGCGTCAGCGGTTTCGCCGACGCGGGCGGTGCCTTCGTATGGATGGCCAAGCGGCCCGGGCACCTCTTCCCCGCCCGTCAGGTCCGCGAGAGCTTTGCCTTGGTGTCCACCAATGGCATAGCGGACATCCCGGTGCTGTTGGAGAACCGCATGATCGGCGCCACCGACGACAACGGCTATTTCCTGCTGACGGGCTTGGGGCCCTACCGCGAGAACCGAATCGCCATTGACGCGCTCGGCCTCCCCGCAGATCTCCAATTCGCGACACGCCGCACCACCGTGACGCCACGCATACGATCAGGGGTGGTCACCGACTTCGGTATCCGGCGCACCACCGCAGCGCTCCTGGTGATTCACGATACGGATCAGCAACCGCTTCCGGTGGGCAGCCGGGTATTGCGCGACGCTGCCTTCCTTACAACGATCGGCCATGATGGCCAAGCCTACGTCGAACAACTGGGGCTCGGCGGCTTCTTCACCGCGCAGCTGCCGGACGGCTCCTCCTGTGCCTTCTCGGTGGCTCCGCCGAAACAAGTGTCCGCACTGCCTACGCTAGGCCCGATCACATGCCACTAACACGTCTCCTCACAAGTGCTTCCAACAAAGTGGCCGCGGCCGGAATTCTTGCTTTGGGCACACTGTTCGGTTCGGCCCACGCTGTAACCAATTGCAGCGCTTCCATGACCAATGTGTCCTTTGGAAGCAGTGACCCCTTCACGGGCTGGTCCGATGTCACCGCGACGATCAGCTATAGCTGCCAAACCACCGGACTGAGCCTGCTATCGAGCGCAGCGGTACGACTCTGTTTCAGCATCTTTGATGGCGATAGCGGTACGGGCAGCTTCTTCCCGCGCAGGATGGTCTCGGGCGGCGGAGACAGCTTGTTCTTCAATCTCTACCGCGATGCTTCCTACAGTCAGATCTGGGGCACTTTCGCCAGCGGACAGCATGTCGAAAGAGTGCTTCAGTACAGCGTGCCTCTGCTTGGCGGCAGCGGCGGAGGCTTTCTGACGGTATACGGTCGCATTCCATCGAACCAGAACACGGCAATTCCGGGAAGCTATCTGAACTATTTCAGCTCCGACGCCATCGTGCTATTCCAGGCCAATGAGGTACTGCTCGGCTCCGCCTCTGTGCCCAATAGCTGCCTTTCCGGAGGCGTGAGTTCCGGACTCGTACCCTTTCCCTTCTTCGCTACCGCGGTTGTAGAGGCCGCCTGCAATCCCACGTTTGCCGTACAGGACATGGACTTCGGCACGCAGGGCCTTCTCGACACGCCGGTCGACGTTACCGCGACGATTTCCCCGCAATGCACGAACACGACGGTCTATCAGATCGGCCTCGACGATGGCCTTCACGCCAGTGGCGGGCAGCGGCGCATGCGAAACCCGCTCACCGGACGCCATGTGGCCTACGACCTCTATCAAGACGTGGGCCGTTCGCTTCGGTGGGGGAATACGGTGGGCGTGGACACGGTCGCAACCACCGGCACAGGCAATGCGCAACCCCGCGCGATCTATGGCCGCGTCGACGCTCAGGCCACACCGCCTTCCGGTAGTTATAGCGATACCATCACGGTGACGATCACCTACTGAAGTCGCCACCCGCGCCCACACATGCTGGGCGTAACCAAGTGTGGGCCGATCACTGCACCCAGCCGCCTTCCGGCAAGGAGTTGAGCGCCGCCAACAGCAAGCGCACACTCCAGGCTGCGCATTTGCTCGGCGCTCGCTGGCATTCAATCCGATACATTCGAAAAGGCGTGACGCCCATGACCCTTGCTGTTGAATGTCTTTCCCGAAGACCAAAGCGCTCCTTGGTGGCTTTGACCATTGCCACCGGAGCCGCCGCGAGCCTATTCCTTGGCAGCGTGTACGCCGACACTGGGCTTCCCAGCCTCGTGCCCCAACAGGTCTCAGGCGAAACCGCGCGCGCAGCGCACTCCGGCCCGGGGCCACTCTTCTTCGCGCGGCTGCTACCGGCACCCGCCACTCTGTCCGATGGCGCATGGGATATGCCGCAACCGGGCCAAGCGCGCTGGCGCCTCCTGGTACAGTCTCCCGGCGCCAAGAGCCTGAGCCTGGAACTGGCGCGCTTCTCAGGAGCCCCGGACGCGCACCTCTACCTGCGCCATCCGCTCACCGACGTGACGCAAGGCCCCTACACCCTCGACGACGTCAATGCGGACGGCACAATGAGCACCGCCATGGTCTTTGGCGACCAGGCCATCATCGAGGTCCTGCTGCCCGCCAGCCAGCGCGCCGACCTCGTGCTCGACATCGAGGGCGTGATGCACGGCCATCGCGACATTCGCAAGATTCAGGAGAATTTCGGCGAATCGCAATCCTGCAACATCGATGTCGCCTGCCCACAAGGCGATGCGTGGCGTCAACAGATTCGTTCCGTCGTTGGCCTTACCTTCCGCGTCGGCACGGAAGGCGCCTTTTGCACTGGCAATCTCACCAACAATACGCGCCAGGACGGCGCACCTCTGGTGCTGACCGCGCACCACTGTCTGCTGCGCGCCAACAATGCGGGCACAGTCGTCGCGTACTGGAACTTCGAGCGCGAAGCCTGTGGCGCAGGCGCCCCACGGGACCTCACCGAATCGGATAATGGTGCAATCCTGCTATCGACGCAGTCGGCCTCTGATCACACCCTTATCCGCTTGCAGGACCGCCCTCCGGCCACGGTGAATGCCTTCTTCACCGGCTGGGACGCCACCGGCGATAGCGTCAGCGATGGCGCCTCGATTCATCACCCAAGCGGTGATGTCAAGAAGATCAGCCTGTTCACCACACCGCTGCGCAAAGACCAAGTGACCATTGAGGGCCAGACCGTGGACGCATGGGTAGTGCGTTGGACCCAGGGCACCACCGAGCAAGGCTCCAGCGGAGCGGGGATCTGGAATAACGAAGGCCGCATGGTGGGTGTGCTCTTTGGTGGCGGGGCCAGTTGCGCAGACCGAAATGCCTCCGATTTTTATGGACGCATGGAAGGCGCTTGGTTGGGCGAACAGACGCGTGATTCGCAACTCTGTATTCATCTTGCGCCCGACGGTGCGGATACGCTGCGCCTCGACGGCCTTGAACCGATGGATGCCACCCCGACGAGCGGTGGTGATACCGCGGCAGCCCTGACCAACTGTGGGCTCGCGGATAGCAGCGACAACAGTGGCGGTGGAGATGGCGGCGGCAGCTGGTGGGCCCCTGCCCTGTTGTTCGGCGCATGGTGGCGGCGCCGCAGCACCTGCCGAGGGGCATCGACATCCGCCTGACCACAGCCGCGTGCTAGCGTTGCATACCAGTCAATGGAGGAGAACAACATGGGAGACAGCGACAAGCTCTACGCGCGTCACGATCTCAGCTTCGGGAGCAGCGACGCATCCTGCGCAGCCTGGCATTACGTGCCGCGCGTGGATCACCTGGCCAATGACGCGGGCAGCCCCTGCATTGTCATGGCGCATGGTTTCGGCGGCACGCGAGACGCCGGTCTGGAGCCCTACGCCCAGACCTTCGCCACCGCCGGACTGCATGTCCTGCTCTTTGACTATCGGCACTTTGGCGCCAGCGGTGGCGAACCACGACAGCTAATCAACGTCCGCCGCCAACTCACCGACTGGCACGCCGCCATCGCGCATGCGCGCACGCTCAGTGGCGTGGACGGCAACCGCATCGGCCTGTGGGGCACCTCCTTCTCCGGCGGGCATGTGGTGACCGTGGCCGCCGAGGACGATTCCGTGGCGGCGATCAGCGCACAAGCCCCGATGCTGGATGGTCTGGCCACCTTGCAATCGCTGCTGCATAACGCCGGCTTGTCCGCTGTGGCGCGGGCGTCCTTGGCCGCCATGCGCGACCAGGCCGCTGCGCTGAGCGGCACCGAGCCGGTCACGCTGCCCATTGTCGGCGCCAAGGGCGAGGTGGCGGGCATGTCCACCGAGGACGCCCTTGCGGGCTACACCGCCATCACGCCGCCGGACTGGGTCAATGCCTTCTGCGCGCGGGTGATGCTAGCGATACCGACCTACCGCCCGATCCGGTCCGTTCCCAAATTGACCTGTCCCAGCCTGTTCATCGCCTGCAGCCGGGACTTGATCACCCCGCCCGCACCGGCGCGGCGGGCCGCTGCCATTGCTGGCGATCGCAGCCACCTCGTGGAACTCGATATGGGGCACTTCGACGTGTATCGCGGCGAAGGCTTCACCGCCTCCAGCACCTCACAGGTGGACTTTTTCTGCGAGGCGCTCGCGCCCGTTCCGCAGTGAATGCTCCAGAGGGGGCGCCTTGCGCGCGACGGCGTGCAACAGCGTGCGCATGCGCACTTGGGCATCGAGGTTGCGCAAGAGCCAATAGGCGCCGGAGAGGGTCCGCATGACAAAGACCAGTTCCGGCACTGGGCGGTAGCGGAAGGCGCTGCGCAGATGGCTGCGCGCGACGGCGCGCGCCTCGTCAATGATGCGTCCGTCGCGGAAGGCAAAACGTGCATCCGCAAGCAGCGGGTCGGCCACGGCGGTGCAGATATCCGCATACAGCTTGGCATCGTCGTCGCTCAGTTCGCGGTCTATCGGTACCGCGCCCAGGTGCTGCAAGGCGATATGGACGCGCTGCCAGTCCCGTTCCATGCCTCCTGCCACTGCCTGCGCCATCCATTGCCGCGCCTCCGCCCGCACCGGTACCGCGCAGCCGAAGTCATAGATCACCAGACGACCATCGGCGTGAAAGCCAAAGTTGCCAGGATGCGGATCGGCATGCACGAAGCCGCTGTCGAAGACCGAAGCCACAACCCAGCGCGCGAAACGCTCGCCCAACCGGTCGCGCACTTCTGCTGACCATTGCTTGGCGTCATTCAGGCTGCAGCCGTCCTCCCAGCTCGTGACCAGGGTCGACTCGGTGCACAGCTCCGTCACCGGCGTCGGCATCACGATGTAATCGTGGCGACGCGCATCGCGCAATCGCTGCAGATTGGCCAGCTCCTTGCGGTAATCCGTTTCTTCCGAGAAGCGCGTGCGAATTTCGCTCAGCACGCCATCCAGCGCCCGTCCGTCGACGGGTGCAATGCGCGCCATCCGAAACAGCCGGCCGAGTGCGGCGACATCGTCATCGATGGCGGCACGCACTTCCGGGTAGCGCAGTTTGAGCGCGACCACGCGGCCGTCTTCGAGGTGCGCACGATGCACCTGACCGATGGAGGCGGCCGCGGCGGCGGGCTCATCAATGCGCACAAGGCGTGCCCGCTGCTCGGGAGACCAGGCCGCCTGCATGACGGATTCCAGCTCGGACAGGGGCCGCGGCGGCGCCGAACGCTGCAACCGGCTCAGGGCCTCCGCCAGATCCTTGGGCAGCAGATCTTCATACTGGGAAGCAAGCTGCCCAAGCTTCATGGCTGCCCCTTTCATTTCGGAGAGCAGTGCGAACCAGTCCTCGCCAGTCGCTTGCCAGAAGCGTTGCCTTGCATCGCTGTCACGCAGACCACGTACCCGTGATGTCAGCGACCGCCCGACAGTGCGGGCACCCGCCCAGAACAGCCGGCGCGAACGTCCACTCATCGCCGGACTATGACCTGCATTTTGGCCGCGTTCTCCATACCGGTATCATAGCGGTGACAGTAGGCCTCTCGGCATGCGATCTATGCCGTGTCCTGCAGTCCATAAAAAAGGCCCTGATCTTGTTGGGGTACAAGGTCAGGGCCAGATGGCCGGCAGCTTGGGATCGGGAGAAGCGCGCATCCGGCCACAGGGAGACTTGCGATGCAGACTATCGGCTCGCGCGCGCGGCGGGCGCTTCCATACGACAGGCGGTTCACCTTGAAGGACAGACGGGATCAACGGCACGCCGAGGTCGACAGACGGCATTGCCAAAGCCGACCGGGCTATCATGCGGGCGTGATGCGAATTCCCTCGTGGCTAGTCCTGCTGGCGATTGCCGTCGTCTCCCTGTCGACCTCGGGTTGCACCGTATTTGGTGGCAGCGAGGCCAAACCGGCGCGGGAGACCGGCCCGCCCCAGCGCACGCGGTGGCTGATCCCCATCGACGGCTCGCCGCCGGAACCCACTGAAACCATCGCCGGGCGCGCCCGCGTGCTGGATGCAGACACCCTGACCGTCGACGGCGCGGTGGTTCATCTCTCGGGACTGGATGCACCGGAGCTTGAGCAACTCTGCCGCCGCGCCTCCGGCCTACCGTATCGCTGCGGCGAGGATATGGCCGCGCTGCTCGAACAGCGCCTACAGCGCGACCGCGTCATCTGTGACGTTGCCACGGTTGAACAAAGTGAGGACTACCTGGGCGTGTGCCGCCACTACGGGGAGAATCTCAATGAATGGCTGGTACGCAACGGCTATGCCGTGGCCAACAACGTGGATTCGCCCTACGTGGCGTTGGAGCGCGAAGCCGCGGATGCGTCCCGCGGCCTCTGGCGCGGCGTCTTCGAACGTCCGTCAGACTGGCGCGAGCGCAACGACTAGCGCCGACGAGCCCGGCTGGTCCTAGCCGGGGGTGCCGCTGTCGGCGGAGAGCACGCGCCGCAAGTCAGCGATCATCGGCCCGAAGGTGCTGCACATGAGCATAAAGTCCGCCGCGTAGGCTGCGTCAGGGTCACTCTCACTGTCACTATCCGATGCGATGTCTCCCACCTGCAGCCGTTTGATCTGCAGCTGATCGTCGAGCGTGAATCGCAAACTTTCGCGCCAACTCAACCGCAGGCGTTGCACGAATTTTCCAGCCGAGAGATGCGCGCGGATTTCGGGTAGATCCAGCGCATGGCGGGCGTAGCGCACAGCCGGACGCTCCGCCTGGGGGCTCACCAGCTCGCATTCGTCTTCCAGATCGAAGGGTGCCGGCGCTTCGCCCGCACCCAGCCACTGCGTCATCTGTGCGCCCACGGAAGGCTCGCAGCTCAGCGGCGTGAATCCATTGCCTTCCACGGTACGGCCGAGCAGCGCCACCAGCGACTCGGCGGCGGATATGCTGGCGGCATCAATCACGAGCAAGCCCTGGGTCGGGTCAATCCATGCGCGCGTGACCTTGCGCTGGCCAAAGGCGCGCGGTAGCAGTTCATTGGTGACCTGATCCTTGAGTTCGCGCAGATGCTTGCGCGGCGGCGCAAAGCCCTTGACCTGTTCAAAGGTCTTCGCACGGGAGGCCACTTCATCACGGATCACGCCGGCGGGGAGCAGCTTTTTCTCCTCACCATAGGCGAAGAGCAGTTGCTGCTCCTGGCCGAAGACCAGCTGCGCATCACCACGCGGCGACAGCCAGCCTTCGGATTGCCACTGCAGGCCGGACACCGGCTGCAGGATGGTCTCGCGCAACTTTTCCTCGAAATCCGCGGCGTTCAAGGTCCATTGGTTATCGGTCACGAAGAGTTGCAGATTCTTGAACCACATGGCGAAACACACCCTTTTCCGGCACCGCCGGATAGACGGACGAGTGGCTGACACAACAAGGCCCGCTGAAAGCGGGCCTTGGTGATATGGCTGGGGGACTAGGATTCGAACCTAGACTGGCGGAATCAGAATCCGCTGTCCTACCATTAGACGATCCCCCAGCGGACTGTCGAAACAGTACAACACACCCCGCCGCCGTGCAGCGGGGTGTACCGCATCAGCGCTTGCTGAACTGTACGCTACGACGCGCCTTGTGCTTACCGACCTTCTTACGTTCGACGGCACGCGGGTCACGGGTGATGTACCCGGCCGCACGCAGCGGCGACTTCATCTCCGGGTCGTAATCGGCGAGCGCGCGCGCAATGCCGTGGCGGATCGCGCCGGCCTGGCCGCTGGGACCACCACCGGATACCGTGATCTTGAAGTCGAAACGGTCATTGGACTCGACCGTGTCGAGCGGCTGACGGACGATCATGCGCGAGCTTTCTCGGCCGCCGAAATAGTCTTCGAGGCTCTTGCCATTGACGGTAATTTCGCCACTGCCCGGCCTCAGGAACACGCGGGCGGAAGCGGTCTTGCGTCGGCCCGTACCGTAGTTTTGCGTAACACTCATGCGCTAGGACTCAATCAGAGGGAGACGGGCGCAGGCTGCTGCGCCGTATGAGGATGCTCGCTGCCGGCATAGACCTTCAGCTTGCCGAACTGCGCGTAGCCCAGCGGGCCGCGCGGCAGCATGCCGCGCACGGCGCTCTGCAGGACGCGCTCCGGGTGACGCTCCAGCTGCTGGCTCAGCGTGCGGGAGCGGATGCCGCCCGGATACCCGGTATGACGCCAGTAGATCTTGTCGTTCATCTTGCGACCGGTGACACGCACCTTGTCCGCATTGATCACGACAACGTAGTCACCCACGTCGGCGTGCGGAGTGAACTCCGGCTTGTGCTTGCCGCGCAGGCGGCGCGCGATTTCACTGGCGAGACGGCCCAGAGTCTGGCCCTCGGCGTCGAAGATGACCCAATCGCGCTTGGCGGTTTGGGCGTTGGCAAAGGTCGTCTGCATGATTCGATGATCCGTAGAAGCCGGCGATACAGCGGCTTGAGAAGCCCGGAAAAGGCGCGAGATGATAGTGGCTTGGGCCCTGCTTTGCAAGCCCGCGACAACGGTAGCGGAGCCATCCCGGTACATCGCCTGTTCAGCCGTGGTGCGCATGATAACGGTGTCTTCCGTCGAAGGAGTACGCCATGCGCACCCACCGTTTCCCTCTGGCCCTTGCGGGCATCGTGCTGTCGGCCTTTGCGCTTGGCGCCTGTACGGGCGAGGCGCTGGAGAGCACCCCGGTCAACGAATCCGAGCAGGGCAGCACCGGCCCCTATCCCAACGCGCACACCGGCGAGAAAGAAGCCGCCAACAACGCTCCGACCACGGCGACGGCAGCGGCACCAGCACCGACTCAGGCGCGGCCGCAGCCCGCCCCACGACCGCGAGCCTGCGATAACTGCGGCACCATCGCCGCCATCGAAGCGGTGGAGGAACGCGGCAAGGGTTCTGGCGCAGGCGCCGTCGGTGGTGCGGCGGCGGGTGGCGTCATCGGCCACCAGATTGGCGGCGGTAGCGGCAAGGATATCGCCACAGTGGTGGGCGCCATTGCTGGCGGCATCGCCGGTCATAAGGCGGAGGAACGGCTCCGCTCCAAGACCAGCTACCGTGTCACCGTGCAGCTGGAGAATGGCGGTAGCCGCGTCTTCCGCATGGAAGACGCCAGCCACCTCCATACCGGCCAGCGTGTCGCGGTCTACGATAACGGCGTCGTGCCGCGCCGATAGCGCGACTCAGGCCGCCAGGCGCTGGCGCGCGCTGGCGTACTCGGCGGCCAGGGCATCGACCACCTGCGCGGCACTTTGCACGTCGCCGATCTGACCGACGCCCTGCCCCGCCCCCCAGATGTCGCGCCAGGCTTTGGCGGAGCTGGCGCCACCGGAGCCGAAGTCCATCGTGTTCTTGTCGCCAGCAGGCAGATTGTCCGGGTCCAGCCCGGCCGCCTCGATACTGGAACGCAGATAGTTGCCGTGTACGCCGGTGAAAAGGTCGGTGTAGACAATGTCCTCACCGCTGGCCGCCAGCAATGCAGCCTTGTATTCGGGCGCGGCATTGGCTTCCTCGGTGGCAATGAAGCGGGTACCGATGTAGGCGAGATCCGCGCCCACCGCCTGCGCCGCCAGCACCGCGCCGCCACTGGCGATCGATCCCGAGGCGATGATCGGCCCATCGTAGAAGGCCCGAATCTCCGGGATCAGCGCAAAGGGTGAAAGACGCCCGGCGTGGCCGCCGGCGCCATGGCACACCAGAATCAGCCCATCCACGCCTGCCTGGAGTGCGCGTTTGGCGTGCTTGATGTTGGTCACATCATGGAAGACCAGCCCACCATAGCTGTGCGCCGCCTCTACCACGGCATCGGGCGCGCGTAGCGAGGTGATCTGGATAGGCACCCGGTAGCGCGCGCACAGCTCAACGTCGTGCGCCAGCCGCTGGTTCGAGGCATGCACGATCTGGTTGACGGCGAAGGGCGCGATGGGCGCCTCGGGCTCTGCCGCACGCGCGGCGTCCAGCTCCGTCGTGATGCGTTCCAGCCATTCCTCCAGCATCGACTCCGGGCGCGCATTCAGTGCCGGAAAGGAGCCCACCACGCCGGCCTTGCACTGGGCGATGACCAGATCCGGGTTGGAGACGATGAACATGGGCGCCGCGATCACCGGCAGACGCAAACGACCTTGCAGCAGATTCGGAAGGGACATGGGCAACCGTGAGTTCTATGGATTCAAATTCAGCGCGGCGGGACCAGCGCATCGGCCGCCACACGGGCAGCAAAGAATAGCCCAGCGTAGACCTTGGGCTCGATCAACAACCCCGCCTGCATCTGACCCGCCAGCCAGTCCGGCGCCTCGTCGAGGGGCACCACGTGCGGCACGATGTCCTCTCCCGCCACGCCGCCACCGGCATGGATCCGGGTCAGGCCCGTAGCCAGCACGAGGTAGGTACTCTCCGAGGTCAACCCGGGCGCCGATGGCCCCTGCATGAGCCGCTCGACCTGGGCGGGACGAAAGCCGGTCTCCTCTTCCAGCTCGCGTTCTGCGGCGAGCTCGGGGCTTTCGCCGTCGCTCTCATCGCCGACGATGCCGGCGGGCAGCTCGATGGTGCGCGCCTGTACCGGATGTCGATACTGCTCCACCAGCACGATCTCGCGCGCCGGCGTCACTGCCACGATGGCGGCGCCGCCGATGCCGCGTACGCGACTGACATATTCCCACCGGCCGTCCTTGAGCAAACGCAGAAAACGGCCTTCGTGCAGAGTTTCGATCGATGCTTGGTCCATCAAGGGTTGATCCATTCCAGTCGGTGGTGGGCGCGGGCGCCGCGCCCCAGTTGGCTGGCCATCCAGGCCAACGGCTCCGCCCACTGCGTGTCCAGGCCATAGGGCGGATTGACAACGGCGACGCCGCAGGCGTGCATGCGCCCGCCTCCGACGTCGCCGTGATCGAGCACCGCATTCCACACCGGCTTGCCGAAGGCGCGAGCCATGCGGCGCAAGGCGCGATCCGCGTCGTGGGCATTCTTGCGCGGATACCACAGAGCGTGCACGCCATGTCCGAATCTGCTGGCGCAGCGCTCCAGCAGTTCGGCCACCGCACGGAACTCGTCGGCACGTTCGAAGGGCGGGTCGATCAGGACCAGACCTCTTTTATGCCGCGGCGGTAGCAGTACATCCATCCGATAGCCATCCCTTTGCTGCACCGTTGCCCGCTTGCCGCAGGTCTGCATCAGCGTCCGGGCGACGTCCGGCACCGCCTCGCACAGCAGCAGCTGGTCCTCGCTGCGGGCCATCTCCAGGGCGAACCAGGGGGAACCGGGGTAGCGCCCCGTGCCGATACGCGACGTGGTCGCCAGAAAGCGCGCGGCCAACTCCGGCGCGCCACTGGCGGCCCGCAGGCGCCCGATGCCATCGCGCCACTCCTCGGTCTTGCTGGCGGCTTCACCGCTGAGCAGGTAGTGCCCGGCGCCGGCGTGGGATTCCACATAGGACCACGGCGTCGGCTTGCGATTGAGCGCGTCCAGAATCCCGAAAACAATGGCGTGCTTCCAGACATCCGCGAAATTGCCGGCGTGATAGGCGTGGCGATAGTGCATGGCGCGCATGATAGGGCGGTCGAAGGCGACTGGGCGCATCGGCACGTACAGCAAGGCCACATGCGACGGTGGGCGTCGACGGTCGACAGCGGTTTTGCCTACCCTTGGCGAATGCAGCACTTGGATCGAGACACCCTCTTCACGGCATGGGCAGACGCCGAGACCCTCCCGGTGCTGTGCGTCACCCGTCGCCTGGCCGATGACCTGGTACACGCCTACGCGCGCTATCGCAGCGCGCGCGGTGACACCGCCTGGCCCGCCCCCGACTGCCTTGGATGGCGCGCCTGGCTGGTCGACCGCTTCGAAGCCCTCGCGCAGCGCGACGCCATCGCCGGCACTGTACCGCCCCGTCTGCTTAGCGACGGCGAAGCGCTCGCGCTGTGGTACCGCATTGTCAGCGATGCCAGCGCGACGCATCCGCTCCTACAAGTGCCGCGCATGGCCCAGTTGGCCGCCGACGCCTGGCAAAGCGCGCATGACTATTGCGTTGCGTTGCCGGTGGGTCTGCCGGAGGACGAGGATGCCAGCGCCTTCGATGCCTGGGCCGCCACCTTTCACCACCGACTGCAAGAACTCACGGCCATCACCGTCGCAGAAGTGCCCGCTGTCCTTGAAAGCGCCCTCCGAGAGGGACGACTCGCGGCACCGAAGCGCCTTGCCGTTGGCGCCTTGGACCGGCCCACACCGGCTCAGGCTAGGCTGCTCGAAGCCCTCGCCGAGGCTGGTACCTCGCTGATCAGGCTGGAGGCGCCCTCGTGGTCACAGCCGACCCTCGATTATCTGCCCTGCAACGACCGCGCTACGGAGTACGCCACGGTCGCAGGCGCGGTGCGCGACGCGGCGCGCGCGCGCCCGGAAGCGCGCATCGGCGTGGTCGTCCCCGACCTCGCGCTGCAGCGGGACGCCATCCAACGCAGCTTCGACGCCGTACTCTGTCCCTGGCTATCGCCAGGCGACGACCCTGCGCGGCGCCCGTACCGCATCAGCCAGGGAGAAGCGCTGGCCGAACAGCCGGTCATACGCGCCGCCCTCGACTGGCTGTCATGGGGTGCGAGCGCGCGCGGTGCAGCGCTGAACACCGCCAGCCGCGCCCTCCACACCCCGTTCTGGCAGGGCGGATCCGAGACCGGGGTCATCGCCCAGCTCGACCGGGCCTTGCGCCTGGCACGCCTGGATCCCGTACCGCTGGAGCAGGCCGCACGCGCTTTGCCCGGCGCGACACCGACGCTGGCCGAGGCACTACGCGCCGCCGCATTGCCACGCGACCGCACACTGCCCTCGCAGTGGGCGCAGCGCTTCGCCACCGCCCTTGAGGCGCTTGGCTGGCCGGGAACCCTCGACAGCACCGCCTTTCAGGCCCACCGCGCCTGGAACGAGAGCCTGTCCGCATTTGGCCGTCTGGACTCGATTACCGGCAGCCTGTCCTCGACGGCGGCGCTGCGCCGGCTGCGCGAGCAACTCCATCAACAGATCTTTCAACCACAGAGTGGGGGCAGCCACATCCAGCTGCTTGGCGTGCTGGAGGCCGCGGGACTGGCATTCGACACGCTCTTTATCGTCGGACTGGACGAGAGCCAGTGGCCGCCCGAGGCGCGCCCGATACCGCTGTTGCCCGAGGCTCTGCAGCGCCGCGCCGGCATCCCGCAGGCCACTGCCGAAGGCCAATTGGATCGCGCGCGCGCGATCACCGACGACCTTCTGACGGCGGCGCCGGAGATCACGCTGAGCTGGCCCACCCAGGTGGACGAACAGACGGCGCGGTTATCCGCCCTGCTGCCCGCACCGGCTCTTGATCCCGGCGCGCCCCAAGCATCAGAGCCCTCGCCCGCGTGGCGTGCGCTCTTCTCCGCCCGCGCAGCGGAGGATTGGCGCGATGAACGCGCCCATGCGGCCCCCGGCGATCGCCCGCTGGCCGGCGGCGTCCAGCGACTGGGCGAATATGCCGAATGCCCATTCCGTGCGCTGGCGCACTATGGTCTGGGCGCGGAAGCACCCTCGGAGCCGGAAGCCGCGCCAGACCCGATGGAGCGGGGTCAACTGGCACACGACATCATGGCCAGCCTGTGGCGGTCACTGCGTGACAGCGACGGCCTGCGCGCCCTGCAGCCCGACGCCGAGGCGCGCCAGGTAGCCGAAGCGGTTGACCACCATCTGCAGGCCTGGCGTCAACGCGCCCCCCATCGCGCGACGGAAGGCGTGGTCACCGTGGAGCGCGCGCGGCTGCAACGGCACGTGCGCGCGCTGCTGGCGATTGACCGCTCGCGCACCGACTTTGCAGTGGAATGGCTGGAAGGCGCATTAATGGACCAACGCGGCGCCATCGACCACACCATCGATCTTCATGGCCTGACGGTCCGCGTAAGGCCGGATCGCATCGACCATATTCCGGGGGTCGGTCGCATCGTGATCGACTACAAAACGGGCCGGACCGGCACGCCTGTGGCCCACACCCTCACCGCACCGCAGCTCGCCGTCTACGCCGGGCTGCTTGAGGACTGCGTGGGCGTGGCCTACGCGCCCCTGCGCGCAGGCGGCACCGGCTACGTGGGCATCATCGATAACGACGCCGCGGAAACCATGCCCATGCTGACACCTGTCAGGAAGCTGCGCGGCGCCAAAGCCCTGCTTGATGACGACGATTGGGCGGCAGTGCAACGCCTCTGGGACACGCAACTCGGCGCCGTCGCCGCCGGCTTGCGCGCCGGCGACGCCCGGGTTGATCCGCTGCCAGGGGTATGCGCGCGCTGCGATCTGCAGCCCTTCTGTCGCATCCACACGCGCAACGCCTTCGCCGGCGACGACGAGGAAATCGCATGAGCGAAACCAGCGCCGCAATGATCGCGCGTGACAATGCCGCGCGCGCCGAAGCGTTGGACACGCGGCGCAGTTTCATCGTGCAGGCACCGGCGGGATCGGGCAAGACCGCGCTGCTCACCCAACGCGTTCTGGCATTGCTTGCCGAAGTGGAGGCGCCGGAGCAGATCGTGGCGATGACCTTCACCCGCAAAGCCGCGGCCGAGATGCGGCAGCGCATCCTGGGGGAGCTGCAGGATCCACGCCGCCCCGAAGAGTGCACGGCCGAGCATGAGGCCCACACACGCCGGCTCGCGCAGGCCGCGCGCGCGCGCGACGCTGCCATGGGCTGGCAGCTCAGCCATGCCAGCAACCGGCTGCGCATCACCACCATTGACGGTTTCTGCGGTGGCCTCGTGCGACGCGCGCCCTGGCTGTCGGGGGCGGGCGGCATGCCCAGCCTGGTCGACGACGCACGCCCGCACCATCGGGTGGCAGCCCGGCGCACGATCGCCCAGCGTGATCGCAACGATGCCCTGGGTGAGGCGCTGCGCAGGTTGCTCGATCACGTCGATGGCCATGCCGAACGACTGACCGCCATGCTCGCGGCTCTGATCGCTCGTCGCGACGCCTGGCGCGGCCTGCTCAGCGGCGATAGGCAGGCCATGCGCGAGGTACTGGAATCCCATCTGCACGCCCTGTGCACCGACACCATGGCGCGCGCACATGCTGCCCTGTCCTCCGAACAGAGGGCGCGCTGGTGGGCATCGGCGCAGGTCGCCGCACAGCATCTCCCCGAGGACGGGGCGTTGCAGGCGGCGGTCGCGCTTGGCCACTTGCCGCAGGATGCCGGAGAATGCGGGCACTGGCCGGCACTGTGCAGCTTGCTGCTGACCAAGGAAGGCGCGCTGCGCAAGAGCGTCGACAAACGCATAGGCTTTCCCACCAGCGTGCGCGCTGCAAAGGCGGAGCATGAGGCGCTGCTGCAGGAGCTAGCGGCTGGCGCGGACGCCGAGCCAGCCTTGCGCAGCCTTGCTGCCCTGGTGGCGCCTCGCTACCAGGATGCGCAGTGGCGCACACTGGAGGATCTGCTCGCGGTGTTTCGGCACGCGCTGGCGGAGCTGTCGCTATGCTTCAGCGAGCAGGGGGCGGCCGATCACACCGAGATTGCCTTGCGCGCCCTGGACGCACTGGGCGACCCGGCGGCGCCCAGCCCGCTTCTGCTGCGCCTGGATCACCGTATCCAACACCTCCTGGTCGACGAGTTCCAGGACACCTCCGACGTGCAGATGCGACTGTTGGAACGGCTCACCGCCGGCTGGGAGACGGGCGATGGGCGCAGCCTCTTCCTGGTTGGCGATCCGATGCAGAGCATTTACCGCTTCCGCAACGCCAACGTCGGCCTCTTCCTGCAGGCGCGGCGGCGAGGCATTGGCCATTTATCACTGACGCCTCTGACGCTGACCCGCAACTTCCGTTCGCAGCAAGGCATTGTCGACTGGGTCAACACCACCTTTTCGCAGGTATTCGGGGAGGAGGACGCCCAACGCGGTGCCGTTGCCTTCGCACCGGCGGCGGCCACGCATCCCCAGCTTCCGGGCGAAGCCGTGCGCTGGTACAGCGGGGATGAGCTTGAAGAGGCAGAACGCATTGCTGCGCTCTGTGCCGCCACCCCCGCCGGGGAAAGTGTGGCGATCCTGGTGCGCGGCCGCAGCCATCTGCGACACATTCTTCCGGCGCTGCAGTCCGCGGGCATCGCCGCCCAGGCGGTGGACATCGACCCCCTGGGCGAGCGGCCTGTAGTGCAGGATCTGATTGCTCTGACACGCGCCATCAATACACCCGGCGATCGTATTGCCTGGCTGGCGGTTCTGCGCGCACCCTGGTGCGGCCTTCCGCTACCCGAGCTCCAAGACCTGTGCGAAGGCCTGCCCGATGGGGCCGCGCTGTGGCCGGCGTTGGACAGGGCCGCCCAGCAAGGCCGCCTGTCGGCGCATGCACAGGCGCGTCTGGCGCGCGTCCTGCCCGTACTGCGCAAGACCATGCAGCGCCGCGGCCGGGACTCCTTGGCCACGTTGGTCGAATATGCCTGGCGCCAACTCGGTGGCCCGGCCTGTGTCCGCGACCCCACAGCGCTGACGCACGCCGCCGCGATGCTGGACGCCCTGGCAGAGGCCAGCGAGGGCGCGCCCGCCATCGACGCCGTCACGCTCGACCAGGCCCTCGACGGCCTGTTCGCCAATGCCTCGGCACTCGGAGGCACGCATGTGCAGATCATGACCATGCACAAGGCCAAGGGGCTGCAATTCGATCACGTCATCCTGCCGGGGCTGCACCGCGCCGCGCGCAGCAGTGAGCGGCCGGCCCTGGTGCAATCCAGCGTACTCCTGGGCGAACACGAAGCCCCTCTGCTGGCGCCCATTCCACATCGCGAATCCGAGGACGACGCGCTCTACCGCCTGCTGCATCAGCGCATCGAAGGCGCGCGTGACCGCGCCGAGGCGGAGCGTTTGCTCTACGTTGCGGCGACGCGCGCCATCCGCAGCCTGCACTGCTTCGCCGACCTCCCCAGCAAAGCGGATGGCGGCGTCAAGATCGGCAATGGATTGCTGAGTCACCTGTGGCCGGCAGTGGGTGATGAAGTGCTCCGACAGCGCGATGCCAGCCGCGACGAACCCCTCTCCGATGGCCGCAGCGACGAGGCTTTGCCTGCACGGTCGCCATCGCTGCAACGCTTGCCGCTCGACTGGACACCACCCCCGCCACCGGAAGCATTGCCGGCGGCGACGGCGCCCGCCGTCACGCCGGAGACGATTCCGCCTTTCGACTGGGCCGGCGAGCGCGCGCGCGTCACGGGCACCCTCTACCACCTCTGTGTGGAGCGCATCGCCTGCGACGGCCTCGATCGATGGGATCGCGAACGATGGGAGGCACAGCGCCCATGGCTGATGGCGCGCGCGCGGGCGGCAGGCCTGGACGCCACGGACGCGGAGGCAACAGTGGCGCAAGTGTTCACCGCGGTCGACAATACACTTGCCGACAGCCACGGGCGCTGGCTGCTGCAAGACCACGCCGGTGGCCACGCCTGTGAACTGGCCATGGATTCCATGACAGACGGCATCTTTCGTCGCCTGCGCATCGATCGCACCTTCATTGATGACCAGGGCGAGCGTTGGATCGTCGACTACAAGACCGGCACCCACGGCGGCGGCGACCTGGATGCCTTCATCGCCAATGAGATCGAACGCTACCGCGGCCAGCTGGAACGGTATGCAGCGCTGTTTGCCGACGAAGGCCGCCCGCTGCGCTTGGCGCTGTACTTACCGCTGCTGCCGCAAGGCCAGCGACTGGTCCGGATCACCCCTTAAAAGCGGCGGCCTGAGCAGAAGAAGCCGGGTCAGGACCCCCGCTAGGCGGCTGCCGCGGGATTGCCCATGGCCGCCGATGCCAGGCGATGACGGGCACGGCGCAGTGGCGCGAGCGCAACCCGCGGCCGCGCCTGCAAAGCGCTGGCAGCCTGCCGGATGCCGGCGAATGACACCCGCTGCGCAAGGAACGCGCGCCCGTGAAAGCCCGCCTCCTGCAACCAGTCCCGTGCGGCACATCGTGGCAAACTCAGCGTGGCCTGCAGCTCATTGCCATCGCTCTGCCAGCGCATGCCGTGACGCCTGGCAATGGAGCGCATGGCGCGGTTATCCAACTGCGTGCTCAGCACCAGTTCCGTCGCGCCCCGATTCACGGCCGCCATGCGGCCCGCGGCGAACAGCCGCCCGCCAATGCCGCGGCCACGATAGGCACGCTCAACCGTCAATGCGATTTCGGCTGGTCGTTCGACGCCGGTGCTGGAGAAATCGACTTCCACTGTGCCACGCACCGCCCCGTCGACCAGAGCGACCAGAATGACGGTACCGCGGCGGTGCATGCGCCGCGCGCGACCACGAATGCCCGCATCGCTCAGGTGCGCTCCGAAACGGCGATAGCGATCCTCCTGATCCAGGCGCAGCAGATGGGCTTCGAGCTTGTCGTGCTCCCATCCCCAAAGCACGCGATAGGATGGCCTCTCCGTAACGGCAGAGGCTGCTTCGAATAGCGTCACTGTCATTGTCCATACTCCTGCGCACCGCAAATGGTGCGGCGCAACAATTTGGACAGTCATGGCGCAGAATCGATCCCTGGACGTCGTTTCCGACGCCCGATGGCGGCGCGGGATCGCCAAGCGGCGGATTCCCTCTGCGATCTTGCCGGCGCGTTGCGTGGGCCGTGCGGAGTGGGGGAACCAGGAGAGAGTGGATCGCACTTGCGATATATTCTCAATGCGCTGACACACAACGGATACTGAGCCATGCCCCGCAGCCTTCTTGCCCTCGCCCTGAGCACCGCCGTGTGGACGGCCCCCGCCCTGGCCGACGAGGACCGTCCGCAGCATTTCGACGCCATCGAGCCGAAGAGCCTGCAGGAGGCGCTGAGCTATTTCACCGTCTACAGCGAAGCCCTTGAGGCGCTGCTCGAAAAGGATCAGCTAAGCGGCGCCGACATGACGCGCATCCACGAGATGAGCTACACCCTGGAAAACGCGCTCGGCAAGATGCGCGACGAGTTGGCCAATACGGCAGAGGCGCTGGAAGCCGTACACCTAGCCTCCGAGCGGGTGGACGAAGACACAGTGCGTCGTCAGGGCACAGCCTTCCTGAAGGCGGCGAGGCAGTTCTCGAAATAGGCCGCCCGGCGACAACGTCAGTGACCACCGAAGTGCAGTTTTGCTTCCAGATTGGCGCGCGAATCGGCGTGTTCAAGCGCTTCCTTTTCGGTGATCTGTCCGGCGCGATACAAGGTCGCAAGGGCGTGATCAAAGCTCTGCATGCCGCGGTCACGTGAGCCTTCGATGGCGTCCCGAATCTCGTTGATGCGGCCCGCAGTGATCAGTTCGCTGACATAGGGCGTGTTGAGCAAGACCTCGCAGGCGGCGACGCGGCGACCGTCCTTGCCCACCACCAGGCGCTGCGACACGACCGCGCGCAAGGTCATTCCCAGGTCCATGTAGAGCTGCTCGCGCTGCTCCGCGGGGTACATGGCGGCAATGCGCTGCAGCGCTTGATAGGCATTGTTGGCGTGCAGAGTGGACAACGCGAGATGCCCGGTATTGGCCATGTGCAGACAGGCGCGCATCGTCGAGTGCTGCCGAATCTCGCCAATCAGCACGACATCGGGCGCCTCGCGCATGGCCGACACCAGGCCAGTGTCGTAGTCGGGAACATCAATGCCCACCTCGCGCTGATTGACTACGCAGCGCCGATGCGGATGCACAAATTCGATGGGATCCTCGATGGTCAGGATGTGCCCCTGTGCGGTGGCGTTGCGATGGTTGAGCATCGCCGCCAGCGTGGTGGACTTGCCAGAGCCGGTGGCGCCGACCACGAGCAGCAGCCCGCGTCGCAGCATGGCCAGATCGCTGAGCACCTCGGGCAGGCGCAAGCCTTCGAGGGTGGGCACATCCACGCCGACAAAACGCATCACCATCGCGATCTCGCCGCGCTGGAAGAAGACATTGGCGCGAAAGCGGCCATGTCCGCCGGCGTGGGTGGCGAGATCCACCGAACGACGGCGGGTCAGTTCCTCGCGCTGCGACTCGCTGAGGATGGCGTCGGCCATCGCTGCCACGGCTTCCGCCTTGAGCGCCTCGCTGCCGACAGCGTGGATCTGGCCTTCAATACGCAGCATGGCCGGCGCTCCAGCCGTGAAATAGAGATCGGAGGCGCGCTTCTGCGTCGCCAGCCGAAGGTAGGGCAGCAGTTGCTGGAACCCGCGCAGTGCTTCCGGCGTGGCGCTCACCAGTGGGCCCGATCCTTGTCTTCATGCATCGACATCTTCTGCACATCCGGGTCGTTGTGCAGATCGCGGCTGGCGCGCTTGGACTCGAGCTTGATGCGCAGGCGCAATTCGTTCTGCGAATCGGCATTGCGCAGCGCTTCCTCGTAGCTGATATCGCCGGCCTCGAAGAGCTCGAAAAGGTGCTGATCGAAGGTCTGCATGCCCTGCTCGCGCGAGCGCGTCATGGTTTCCTTGATGCTGGCGACTTCGCCCTTGAAGATCAGATCCGAAACCAGCGGCGAATTCAGCATGATCTCCACCGCCGCCTTGCGGCCACCATCCTCGCGCCGCACCAGACGTTGGGCGACGATGGCCCGCAGGTTCAGCGACAGATCCATCAGCACCTGTTCCCGCTTGTCCTCGGGGAAGAAGTTGATGATGCGGTCCAGCGCCTGGTTCGAGGAGTTGGCGTGCAAGGTGGACAGCACGAGATGCCCGGTTTCCGCGAAGTTGATGGCGTATTCCATGGTTTCGCGGGTGCGGATTTCGCCAATGAGGATCACATCCGGCGCCTGACGCAGGGTGTTCTTGAGCGCGTTGTCCCAGCTCTGCGTATCCACACCGACCTCGCGTTGCGTGATCACGCACTGCTTGTGCGGATGCACAAACTCGATCGGATCCTCAATGGTGACGATATGCCCGTAGGAATGTCCGTTGCGATGGCCCAACATCGCGGCCAATGAGGTCGATTTGCCCGAACCGGTGGCGCCGACCATCAGCACCATGCCGTGCTTGGCCATGCAGACCGAGCGCAGCGTATCGGGCAGTTCCAGCTGCTCGAAGGTCGGAATCTCGGTGGTGATCGGCCGCAGCACCGCACCCGTGTTGTTCTGCTGAACGAAGGCATTGACACGAAATCGGCCGATATCCTGCGGCGAGATGGCGAAGTTGCACTCGTTGGTGGCCTCGAAGTCGCGCAGCTGGCGGTCGTTCATGATGCTGCGCACCACGAGTGCCGCCTGCTGCGCGCTCAGCGGCTTGTCCATCACCGGCCGCAGTTCCCCGTCGATCTTCATGGCGGGCGGAAAGCCTGCCGTGAAGAACAGGTCCGAGGCGCCGCGCTCTTTGACCATACGCAGCAGCTGGGTGACCAGTCGAACAGCGGCTTCTCGATCCATGTCGCTCTCTATCCGCCGGCGAAATCGGCTTTGGAATTGGCGTAGGCGCGTGCCTCGCTGTTGCTGACAATGCCACGATCGACCAGCTTCTTCAGATTCTGGTCGAGGGTCTGCATGCCTTCCTTGCCGCCGGTCTGGATCGCGGAATACATCTGCGCGATCTTGTTCTCGCGGATCAGGTTCCGGATGGCGGCATTGCCGATCATGATCTCGTGCGCGGCAACGCGGCCACCACCCTTCTTCTTCAGCAGTGACTGCGAAATCACCGCACGCAGCGATTCGGACAGCATGGCGCGCACCATGTCCTTCTCCGCCGCGGGGAAAACATCGACGATACGGTCGATGGTCTTGGCCGCCGAGCTGGTGTGCAGGGTGCCGAAGACGAGGTGCCCCGTCTCCGCCGCGGTCAGCGCCAGACGAATGGTCTCCAGGTCACGCAACTCACCGACGAGCACCACGTCCGGGTCCTCGCGCAAAGCCGAGCGCAGCGCCTCGTTGAAGCCCAGCGTATCGCGGTGCACCTCGCGCTGATTGATCAGACACTTGTTGGACTGGTGCACGAATTCGATCGGGTCCTCGATGGTGAGGATGTGGCCGTATTCGGTCTTGTTGATATGGTCGACCATCGCGGCCAGCGTGGTCGACTTGCCGGACCCGGTGGGCCCGGTCACCAGCACGATCCCGCGCGGCACGTCGATGATCTTCTTGAACACTTCGGGCGCGTTGAGATCCTCCAGGGTGAGGATGGTGGACGGAATGGTGCGGAACACCGCGCCGGCGCCACGCGACTGGTTGAAAGCGTTGACACGAAAGCGGGCGAGCCCTTGGACCTCGAAGGAAAAATCGGTCTCGAAATGCTCGTCGTAATCCTTGCGCTGCTTGTCGGTCATGATGTCGTAGATCATGCCGTGCACCTGGTCGTGCTCCAGCGGCGGCAGGTTGATGCGCTTGACGTCTCCATCAACCCGGATCATCGGCTCGACCCCTGCCGACAGGTGCAGGTCGGAAGCCTTTTGCTTGACGGCGAAGGTCAGCAACTGCGTGATATCCATGCCGTGCCTGGGTCCCCTGTTCTCTGTGGTGTGGCCGTCAGACTATAGTCCTCCACCATGACTGACCATACCTCCGCCATTCCCGAACGGTTGCAGGCGCTGCACGAACGGATCGAGTCAGCGCGGCTGCGTGCCGGCACCCCGCAGCCCGTAACCCTCATCGCAGTATCGAAGCGCCAATCCCTGGAGGCCGTGCGCGCCGCCGTAGCGGCAGGTCAGCGCGTCTTTGGCGAGAACTACGTGCAGGAAGGGGTCGAGAAACGCGCGCAGATCGCTGATCCCGAGCTCTGCTGGCACCACATTGGCCCCATCCAGTCGAACAAGTGCCGCGACATTGCCAGCGCCTTCGACTGGGCCCAGGGTGTGGACCGCAGCCGCATCATCCAGCGCCTGGGTGCCGCGCGCCAGGCGCAGTCCACCCCGCTTTCCGTCTGCATCCAGGTCAATATTTCGGGCGAGGCCAGCAAATCCGGCGCCGCACCGGAGGCCGTGGAAGGGCTGTGCACGGCCGTGCTCGACCAGCCCGGCCTGCAGTTGCGCGGGCTGATGGCCATCCCCGCGCCGCGGACCGCGGGCGGCGACCCGGAGCGCGACTTTGACGCCCTACGCGTGCTCTACGAAAGACTGCGCGACGGTGGTCTGCCGCTGGATACACTGTCGATGGGCATGAGTGACGACTTCGAAGCCGCGATCGCCGCTGGCGCCACCATGGTGCGCGTGGGCAGCGCCCTGTTCGGCCCGCGCCCGCAAGGGTGACATTCGCTATCCTCCTCGCTCTCCCGCAATCCAGGTGAAGCATGTCGCAGGACGACGCCAAGCGCAGAGCCGCTGAAGCCGCACTGGCCTATGTGCACGAAGGCGACACCATCGGTGTCGGTACAGGCTCGACGGTGAACCACTTCATCGAACTGCTCGATCAGAAAGGGCCACGCATCGAGGCGGCGGTATCGTCCTCGGAGGCCTCCACCGAGCGCCTGCGCGCCTGCGGCATCAAGGTCCGCGACCTGAATCAGGCCGGCGCGCTCGATCTCTATGTCGACGGTGCCGATGAGGCCGATCCGCATCTGCGCCTGATCAAGGGCGGCGGCGGCGCGCTCACCCGAGAAAAGATCGTCGCCGAAGCCAGCCGTCGCTTCGTCTGCATCGTCGACGAGAGCAAATGCGTGCGCGTCCTGGGTGACTTCCCGCTACCGGTGGAAGTGATTCCGATGGCGCGCTCGATGATCGCGCGCAAACTCGTCGGCATGGGAGGTCAGCCCACGTTGCGCGAAGACTGCACCACCGATAACGGCAACGTCATTCTCGATGTCACCGGCCTCCGGCTGACCGATCCGGTGGCGGTGGAGC